>CAZIXI010000207.1:0-6185 GCA_964543115.1 uncultured bacterium | reverse complement strand
CATATCTAATTACCCCACCACCTCCGCTCACTCAACCCCAAAGGGCGGGGGGCCCAGCTTTGCCTACTGCGGCGCCAGTGTACAAATTTGAATCCGAGTGTTACTCGGACGCACCGCAGCTGTGCCCGTCTGCCCACATCTTTTAAACCAGAAATATCTCCTTTTTGCAAACGGGCCAGCCGCATCTCCCCTTAAGAAGGTTAACCCTTCCAAAACATACTGGCCCGTTGCAATATTATTTTGACTCTCCCCGGGAGAGTAAATAGACAAAAAGATAGTGAAAGAAAACACCATGAATAATTGAGAGAAAAAGAGTTTATCTTGGCAGAAAACAGGTAGGAAATTACAATAATGAAATGGGCGGTTTATACCCATTCCTCTAAAGCAGCCCCAAAGCGAAGCTTTGGGGCAGTCTATACCCATTCCTATAAAAAGCAGCCCTTCGCGCAGCGAAGGGTTATTGACCCAGGGGTTTACAGGCTCACCACGAGTACGGTTATAAGAACATTCTGTTATTGACTTAAGGGTTATTGGCAAGCCCCCCAGTAACAACCCATCATGTGCAGAAATGTTATAGATATTTTCCTGATTAGAAAAGTTGAAGAGAGAATTACTTTTAAACGACGGTTTTCCATTAAGAACAGCCGGAATACTGATCAGCGCGGAATTGTCTTTTATCTCATCCCTAGCCAGATTACCCCGGGCCGCGAATACCACTTCACCATAACAGCGGGCAGAAAATGAAGGAAAAACAACCGTAGCGCAAATAAGGACCAGCGCAAAGAAATAAACAAATAATTTACTATTAAAGAGAAAATAATGACTGTAGCGACAAAGGTAAGGTCTCTGCGGCTGGTAGTTGCGGCACGAAACCGCATGAGTACTAAAGAAACAACTTTTATTAATTGGGCCAATTGAAGCTGACTTATTCATTAACTAAAAACAGCTCCTGTCCCTCCCCCTACTACTTCCACTACAACATAGCATGCGAAATTACCCGTGTCAATAGGGCCAGGTCACTTTTTTCAAATCCGCAATTTATTCACTTACACCAATTGTATTATGCGCGCCCTCGCTCCAGTACATTGCCCGTTCAACAATAATTTCGCCATTCGCCTCGATTTTGGCGGAAACATCCTTATCCTTTAATTCCTCAATATCATTCACATGAATAGTGTACCTGCTCCTGGCCCTAACAGTATAATCTTTCCTCACTATATCCCCGTTATCCGGCATAAAACTCACCCGCACAACAACATCGATAGTGCCGGGATTCTGGATAAGGATCCATTCATGAAAGGGATCGCGGGTCGTGCCCTCAGCCAGATACCAGCTGTAGGCCAGCTTACTGACCGCAATACTGGCATGCGTGCCCTGATCCCAATACATCGCCCGTTCCACAATTATTTCATTATTTGATTCTATCTTGGCCGAAACATCCCTACCCTTTAATTCACTTATATCATTAACATGAATAGTATAACGGCTGCTGGCCTTCACTTGATACTCTTTGGTTATATTTTCTCCCTGATCCGGCATATAGGTTACCCAAACAGTGGCTGCGGTTGCCCCCGGATTCTGGATAAGGATCCATTCATTGAACGGCGGCTTCACCGTTCCTTCGGCCAGGTACCAAATCTTTGCCGGCTGGGTAACACCAATACTCGCGTTACCACCCACAGCACAATACATCGACCGTTCAACAACTATTCCAGTATCCGCGGTTACCTTAGCCGATACATCCTTATCCTTTAATTCCGCGATATCATTGACATGAATGGAAAACCTTTTGCCGGCACCAACCTTGTACTCCTTAGTAACATTATCCCCTGTATCCAGCATATAGACAACCTTAACAGCCGCATCATACACCCCGGGATTCTGAATAAGGATCCATTCATTAAAAGGGCTCTTGGTTGTTCCTTCAGCCAGATACCAGACACTGGCCGGCTCTATTTCGGGTTCCGGATCAGGTTGCGGATTCGGCTGCGGATCAGGACTGGGATCCGGTTGCGGCTGGGGCTGCGGGTCCGGTTTTGGTTTTGGTTGTGGCTTTGGATCTGGTTTTGGTTGTGGTTGCGGATCAGGTTTTGGCTCAGGTTTAGGATCAGGCTGCGGATCAGGTTTTGGATCTGGCTTGGGCTGGCTGCTGACATAATACTCATCCGCACCAATATCCGGTGCACTCCCCTTGTAATTATCATTAATCCCGGGGATAAGAACACCCTTATCTATTGTCGGGGAACTCAATTGCTGACCATAATCATAAACAAAGTAATTGTTAGCATACAATTCATCACCGGTATAATTTTTCGGTGATTTTATTGCCGATTTTTTGGCCGTATTCAGCAGCGGTTTACTATCAATTCCATGCGCTTCCAGTTTTGCCCCGGCGCGAAAAGCCGCCAGATCAGTATAATAATAATGGTCACCGGTGTTCTCTCCCCAGACATAAAGATCTCCGCTATAGGCCTGCCCCAGGTATGAGCGGTAAGAATACAGACAGTCGTAATCCATATCATGGCGCCGGTGAAACCCACTGATATCAGAATCGATAATTCGTTGCCGGGCCACAAAAATATTATTACGGAACTTAATATCTTCTGTCTGTCCCGGCATGCCCCGGTAGAAACACCATTTGTTACTTCGGGGCTTAAACTCCGGCTGCACCCAGGTGTTGTGATAAAGAAAAACATCTCTTACCGTCCCGCCAACCGCGGTATTCATTTTCAGCCCATTTTCCTTGAAACCGCCGATCGTGTTTCTCAACAGAAACATCGGGCCCGGATATACCGGTGCGATGGAAACAGCATTCATGCTTTCCCCAAGGCGGTTCCGAAACACCCTGCCGTTTACAGTGTGCCCGTCCAGCTCCAGGCAGTCATCCTTACAGTGGTAAATAACATTGTCATAAATATCCAGGTTCTGGTTAGGATAACTGTTTAAAACATTAACCGCACTGCGGCTGGGCGGATCATGGCCCTCATCACCTCCGGAACAGATCCCGTCCACAGATCCATAAATATAATTACCACGAATAATATTATAACCCCCGGGGCGGAAATCAAACTTTATTCCCACATAGGTATGACCCGGAATTTCCTGACAAGAATCGTTATCGTCCCAGACCCAGCTAGGATGCACCTCATCGGAAATTATATTGTTCATGATAAGGAAATAGCCGTTTTTGTCAGTACCCACATTCTCGTCATTATGTTGGATCATGATATTACAATGATAGGCATGTCCCAGGGTATCCCCGTAGCCTTCCCCGTCACAATCATGAATATAGCAGTTAGTAATCGTCACATGGTGACACCCCCTGAAATCCACTCCGCCATAGGCCAGGCCCGTTACATTGGTTACATTAGGATTAATTGGTGAAACCACCTCCACTTCCAGATTATCAAACACTAAGTGCGAGGATTGATATACCTGAACACCGCGATAGAAATGTGGTTTTTGAAAAGGATTGGCCGCCCTAATCACAATCGGATTCTGCGCGGTACCGTTTATCTGGTAGATACTCACCGTATCATAATAGTTGCCGGCAGCCACAAGAATATGATCACCGGGCTGAGCTGCCTTAATCGCTGTATCCAGAGCACTGTCACTACTGACATTAACATTCCTTAGAGCGCTGGGGATTGTGTATTCCGGACGCGTCGTTACTGTCGTAGATTTTGTATCCTTGCCGCTGTCCGGATCTGACAACTCTACCTTAACATCATAAGTAGTATTAAGTGCCAGGCCGAACAAACTGGCGATCATATGATTGCCATCATAACGGACAAACGGATGGAATTCCTTATAACTGGATACTGGATCTCCTTGTTTTTTTATCCAGCCCCGGGCAGTTTCATTCATTTTATTGGTATCATAGTTATTTAATAAAATCTCCACACTACCCGTTTCAAAGGCGCCATAGGTCTTCAGCGAATCAATGGTCACCCCGCTCGCCGGATTATCATTAACAATTATATTCACCGTATCCTTGCTGGCGGCCTGATGATTATCCGTTACCGTTAATTCAAAAGTTAAAGTGGTCTGGCTGCTAACAGTAGGCGCTGTGAAAGTCGGTTTAGCCGCGCTTCCACTGCTTAAACTCACTGTCGCGCCGGCTGTTTGTTTCCAGCTATATGTTAATGTATCACCGGTATCCGGGTCACTGCTCTTACTTCCATCTAAACTTACCGTTACTCCTTCATTTAGCGATTGATCAACACCGGCATTGGCGGTGGGAGCATTATTACCAGGAGTGGCACCAGAACTGTAAGTAATTTTTAACGAAGGTGCTTCCGGTTGAAAATCACCGTTATTAGCCATACCCGCAGTTTCTCTGCTGTAGAATTGCACATTAACGCCGGCTGGCGGCTGCAATAATAATCCCTGATTAACCCTAATGCCGCTCACCCACTGTGACACTACATTAGTTATATCAACAATGAGCTTGGCATTGTCACCTTGTAAAGTAACGGTTCCCGCCTTTTGCGAGGAAATGGCATTCAGCACATTACTGGGCACTGTATTGGACCAGGTTATTTTCTGGCTGTCGTTCCGGTAAGCGGTGGTTACTGCTGTTTCATTCCACATCCCCTTCTTAGCCAGATCTTCTATTGCATATAAATCAACAGTATTAGTAGTGGACCAATTGTAGTATGTTTTCAGGGTTAACTCCGCCTTGGTTACCGTGGCTCCGGCAATAGCGGACAAATCAAAGTAAATCACCCCCTGCTGCAGCGGACTCTGCCTGACCCAGAGACGATTAGCCTCACTGGCATCCACATACGAAATCACCAACGAATCCTTAGTAACATTTTTATAGTCATTTGCGGCATTCTCACCCCAGCTCTTGGTTACTGACTGCCCCGGCGGAATAGTATTTTTCTGTACCGTAATGTAATTAGTCCTGGTCATTGTATTAGAACCGGCACTATTAGTAACGGTAAGCGCTACACTATAAGTTCCCGCCTGCGTGTACTTATGGGTAACCGTAGTTGTCGTAACAGTGGAAGTACTATTATCGCCAAAATTCCAGGAACAACTGGTATATGATCCGCTGGAGGAATTGGTAAAGGTTACCGTCTCATTAGTATTAACACTTGTTTTAGCGGCACTAAAATTGGCTGTTGGTTTTGTCGGAGCCGGGATATTGCCGTAAACATCCCCCAATAAAACAACCAGTGCCTTGGCCAGGCGCTCATCACCCGCCGCGTTGGGATGACTGTCATCATAGCGGTATTTATTCAATAAATAATTTGATTTGGTTACGCCATCAGTATCCGTTGCCTCAATATCCGCGATATCAAAAATATAATCATTAGCCCCGTTATAGGACTGTTTTAATAAGTTATTAAATTGGATCCGCCATTGATTGGTCAGGGCATAACCGCTGACCCGCAAGGGGATGGTACAATGCACATAAACAATATTTTTATGCGGAGAACCAGCCGCCTTTAACTTGGCAATTTCGCTTTGATAATAATTAAACAAGGCCTGCACCTCCGCAGTGCTGGAAGGAGCAGCACCATTGGTACTGCTATAAGTATCCCCTGTATTGCTATCAATATCTACATAACAAAGCTTAAAAAAAGCACAATGCACAGTTGTAGTACCGTTATTGGTAGATTTTACCCGGGAGACAAAACCATTGATCTTACTATTGGGATTGCCGTTTGAACCAACATAGAAATCATGTAGGCCGGCGTTACCGCTATTCTGATTAATAATAACGTTATATTTAGTCTGCAGGGCCGGCAAACCGCAGCCGGAAAGATAATTCCCCAAGATACCATCACCCACAGACTGGTGCCCAAACAGTGTATAATGGCTGTTAATATTATTCTGGATTGTCTGGCGCTGGGCGCTGGAAAGGCCATCAAAAGTAGCTACAGCATCAGCAGCAAAAGTCTTTGCTTGAACGTTAGCAGGAAAGAATATTAGAAGAGAAAATACGACAAGTATAAATACGACAACAAGATGTCCGCCTTTCGGCGGGCAACATCCCACCCCGATGTCGCTTCGCTCATCGGGGCGGTATCGGAATTTTTCAAATTCCGCTACCGAAACACATTTACCCTTAACAGGTATAATGTATTCCATGTTTACCCCCCCTTACATATGTAAACACAAGACTTCTGCAAAATAGGTTCTTTGTCATACCGCGGCTTGACCGCGGTATCCAG
>CAZIXI010000206.1:0-6235 GCA_964543115.1 uncultured bacterium | reverse complement strand
ATAAAACGGTTAATTTTATGAGAACACAGAGAGTTTTATTATAAAAAATCTCTGTGTCCTCTGTGGTATCTTTTTGACAGTACCAAATAGATAAGGGAGAAAGAGACATGAAAAATATTTTAGTCACTGGAGGAGCGGGTTTTCTGGGGTCATATATATGCGAACAACTTCTTAAATCAGGCCATAAGGTTACTGCCATAGATATGTCAGTTGGCGAAAAGATAGAGCACCTCATGTCTGATAAGAAGTTTGAGTTTATACAGGATTCAGTGTGCGATGTGTCTCTTATGAAGCATCAGCTAAAGAACAGGGACATGGTGTTTCATCTTGCGGCTATTGCCGATCCCTTAAAGTATGTCACGAATCCCCTGAATGTGATGGAAGTGGACCTCCTGGCAGCTATCAATATCTTTAAGATAGCGTCAGAAAACAGGACAAAGATAATATTCTCTTCCACTTCAGAGGTATTCGGCAGGAATAAAAACGTACCCTGGCAGGAAGGAGACGAGAGAGTGCTGGGCGCTACCAATATACACAGGTGGTGCTATTCTACTTCCAAGGCCGCGTGCGAACATTTTCTATTCGCGCTTCAGAAACAGGAAAAGATACCGTTTGTTATCTATAGATTTTTTAATGTCTATGGCCCAAAGCTGGATGATCTGGGACACGGAAGGGTAATCCCGATTTTTCTTAAGCAATTTTTGCACGGAGAGGATATTACTGTCCATGGCACTGGGAAACAGACCAGGACATTTATCTACGTGGACGATGCCATAGATGCTGTCATGAAACTCGCGTTCTCTAAAAAGGCCGAAAACCAGGTCTTTAATATAGGGACATCAAAAGAATGTACCATGCACGAACTGGCCAAGATCATGAAAAAGGCAGGTGGATTTAAATCAAAGATAAAATTCGTGGAACATAAAAAGGTATTCGGCAAAGGTTACGAAGACATCCCCAGGAGGGTTCCTGACACAAAAAAGCTTTCCATGACCATTAAGTGGAAGGCGTCTATAGGCCTTGAAGAGGGTTTAAAGAAGACCATAGATTATTACAGAAGAAAGAAAGGACTTTAACCAATGAAGATCGCTATATTTGCCGCAGGTGGACTGGGCAAGGTCGCATGTGAGGCGTTGAGCTTGAAAGGCCAGAACAAAATAGCAGGTTTTTTTGATGACGCGAAAAAGAAGACATTCTGCGGATATCCTGTTCTTGGAAGATGCGATGATTTTAAAAATATCTGCGTAGGATCGAAGATCAAAGGCGTTTTTCTGGGTTTTGGATATAATTTTCTAGATCAGAGACTTTCTTACTGTAAGCGGATTTTAAAAGAGAAAGCGCTTAGCCTGGTAAGCGCTATTCACCCCACGGCTATTGTTTCTCCTGACGCGGAAATAGGAAAAGGAGTTTATATTGGTCCTGGAGTCATAATAAATCCCGGAACAAAGATAGGAGATAATTCCGTGATATGGGCAGGAGCTATAGTGGAGCATGATAATACAATAGGAAAGAATGTATTTATCTGCCCAGGGGTAAGGACAGCGGGATATGTGGAGATAGGAGATAATTCTTTTATAGGTATGAGCGCGAACATAGCAAAGGCAAAGATAGGTGAAAATGTCACGATAGGCGCCGCGAGCCTTGTCCTTGATGATGTAGATTCCAATAAATATGTTATTGGTACGCCAGTAAAAGTGTTAGGCACAAAAAAAAGACTTTCTTATGTCTAAAAGGTATATACTTGTTTCGGAAAAAGGATGGCATAGCATTCGGCAGTTATCATTGGATCTGGCTGACAGAGGCAGTTCCTCGACAGTCCTTATACGCGGTATGGCAGATAAGGCTGTGAGAGACATGATAACAAAGCGCAGGGAAATAAATAATGTGTTTATTCCGGGAAAGATCTTTACGCCGTTTCTTTTTATGTATGTTTTAAGCAGATTGATATTATCGCAGAGAAGTAAAGTGGTCGTCCTTCTGAGTAAAGACAAGACCTTTAAAAGATTCAAATCGCTTAAAAGGATTTTTTCCAGGCTCGAACTCGCAATGGTCAACGACAAGGTATGAAGATAGCGCTTATATTTGAAAAAAAACGCCCGGATACAATGGGTATATATTTTGAGCGCGCCTTAAAGATCTTAGGGCATGATATCGTGCATTTTTCGCCAGAATATATAAATAATATAAAGCCCGAGTATGATTTTTATTTTCGCGTGGATGACGGGTATTATAATTACCTTATCCCAGAAAGGCTCAGACCAAGAGTCTATTATGTGTCAGATACGCATTTAAGAGGACCTTTTAAAAAAATAAAAAAACATATATCGCGAGGGGCATATGATCTGGTGTTTTGTCCCATGCTGAAAGAGATAGGGGTCTTGAAAAACATATCACCTGTGGATGTGATATGGATGAATGTTGGCTGTGATCCGGAGGTACACAAGAGACTGGATATTGAAAGAAAATATGACATAGGTTTTGTAGGGAATGACGGTGGTATTCCAAGAAAATTCTATCTTCAGGAAATAAGAGAGAGGTATCCGAATAGTTGTATAGGTAAAGCCGATTACAGGGAAATTAGCCCCGTATACAGCGCTTCAAAGATAGGCTTTAGTTTTGCTATTCGCGGTGAATGTTTTACCATGCGGAATTACGAGGTAATGGCCTGCGGCGCAATGCTTCTTATGAAGAGACTAAGGGATGATAGCGCTGAAAGGGCTGGATTTATCGACAGAAAGCACCTTGTTATATTTGACGGGCCAGAGGATCTGTTCGAACTTATTGAGTATTATCTAAAAAATAAGAAAGAAAGACAAGAAATAGCGGAGAACGGCTACAGGCTTACAGTCGCTAAGCATACTTATACTCAACGTCTCAGCGATATGCTTGGTATAGTCAAGGATAGGTTCAAGATATGAGAGGAAAAGCAAAAAAAGATATTGTATTGATTATGTTATGTATTTTGGCAGGGGTAATATTATTTACCAATCTGGGAAACATCTATCTCTGGCAGGACGAGGCAACAACAGCTGTTTTAGCTAAAAACACCCTTGAGTTCGGGGTGCCAAGGACATTTGACGGCACGAATCTTGTTACGACTATTTACTCTGACCCTTGCAGGGATAAAGGGTGGAGATATGCTTCATGGCTTCAGTTTTATCTTGCGGCGCTATCGTTCTACCTGTTTGGATTAACGACCTTTGCTGCTCGATTGCCTTTTGTAATATTTGGTGTGGCCAGCATAGTGTTATGCTATTTGCTCAGCCAGAGGCTTTTTGAGAATAGGTTAGTCTCCAGGTTTTCCGCGGTCTTCATGCTTTTTTCTGCTCCGTTCTTTCTGTATATGCGTCAGTGCAGGTGGTATGCGCTTTCAGTATTTTTTACACTCTGGATCTTGATATCGTATTTGGACATGATAAAAAAGAAGCGATTTTCTGCATGGGGATTTATCATAGCTAGCGTATTCCTCTTCCACTCAAAATATGGAATCTTTTTCCCTGTCTTAGGAGACATGTGTTTTCATTATCTTGCGTTTCACAGAAAAGATATTGAATTAAGAAAAGTATTGAGCTATTTTGCGGTCATTGCCATATTTACTGTGCCTTTCTGGCTTTATTTTGTCAACCTGGAGTGTAGTGGGGCAATGACATTCTTGCGCACAAAAGGCCACCTGGAATTTTATGTCCGCGTATTAAATAAATACTTGTTTCCTCTCGGGTTTTTATTTTTAAGTCTGGCCGTGTTCTCTTTTTTCAGGAAAAAGGTTTTTCCTGTGCTGGGTAAGCCGCTGGATAGATCCAGAATATGGCTTTTAGCGTTTATGTTTATTTTCACCATTGGTTTTTTACTTTTAGCAGAGGAAAGACAGCTAAGATATATTATACACCTATTACCTTTATCCTGCGTTCTTATGGGTCTTTTAATAGCCGGGTGGTTGAAACTGAACATAATAGCTGCCGGTTCAATTTTTATTATAGTATGTTTTACGAACTCGTTTCACACAGGTAGTCCTTTTGTGAAGAGATTATGGATACCGCTTGTGGATATCGCTTATGAGCTGACTCATGATTATGACGGCCCAACTGAAGGTATCGTGAAGTTTCTTAATAAGAATGCCAAGCCGGGCGATACAGTTAAATTGATCATGGGAGATTATGCCGTTATGTTTTATACGGATATTAAAGTGGACAATGAAAATTTTACGGCTGAGACTTTCCCTGAGTGGATAATAGTAAGGAATGACTGGATCTCGTTTAAGAATCTAAGTGCTCGTTATCGTAGGCGCATAGAATCAGAGTATCAAAAAATAGAGTTAGATTACCCTGATATAATGTGGGAAAATCGTCCGGACCCAGGGTATCATAAGTTTAAGACCGTGGCAGGATGGCCGAATAGAGTAGTAGTATATAAGAAAATATGAAATGTGATATAATTATTCCTGTTTGGAACCAGCTCGAGTTTACCAAAAAATGCATAGAGAGTGTTTTTAGGAATACATCTAGTGCGTTTCATCTGATTATCATTGATAACGGAAGCGGTCAGCCTGCCAGGGATTATCTGGATAAACTTGCGCGAGATAAAAAAGACGCGGTCACCTTGATCAGGAATGATAGAAATCTTGGATTTATCAAGGCTACCAATGAGGGCATAAAGCGTTCAAGCGCTCCTTATGTATGTCTTTTAAACAACGACACGGAAGTCACAAGAGGCTGGCTTGAAGAAATGATCAAGGTAGCTGGGAAACGAAAAGATATAGGCATAGTCAATGCGAACAGCAATACGCTGGGCTGCAAGACAAAGTTTGGCCAGTGCGCAGGAATTCTTGCCGAGAAGCTAAAGTCTTTTTCAGGAGATTATACTTTGCTGGCGTGGGCTACAGGGTTCTGCATGCTGATCAAACGGGAGGTCATCGACAAGATAGGGCTTTTTGACGAGATATACGGGATGGGGAATTTTGAGGATGCTGATTTTAGCAAAAGGGCGCAAAAACTCGGTTATTCCTGTGTGTGTGCCACAGCATCTTATGTATATCATAGGGAACGACGTTCATTCGTGAGGTTTAAGAGGTTTAACCGGGATTTTGACAGGAATCGGGAGATATTTTATTCTAAATGGGGCAGGCAAGAGCGAATTCTTTACATCTTAAGCAAAGAAAATTCCAGACTAACAGAAGGAGTGCATAAAAAATCTCTGGAATTAGCCCGTGAAGGCAACATTGTCTGGATTTTTTTAAAAGACAGAAATACACAGGGAATAGAAAGTCATTCCAATATACACGTCTATAATCTGTCGAGGAGTTTCTTTGGCCCGGTCAGTTTATGGAGAATACTTAAGCGCAAAAAAAAGTTTGATAAGATATACGTGGATGACGAAAATTATGGAAAGACATTAGAAAGGATCGGATTTTTTCACAAAGCAAAAGTGGTGTATGGCTATTAAAATTCCTTCGATATTCTATATTAGAAAATTAAAAGAGTTAGACAGGGTAAGTGGTCATCTTGGGCTGAACGAGGGGTCTCTGCTATTTAAAATCGCTAGATCGTTAAAAGAGAATTCTGTAATCGTGGAAATCGGAAGTTTTAAAGGCAAGTCTACTTGTTTTATAGCAGAAGGGATAGGTTCCAGAAATATCCGCTTTTTTTGCATTGATCCGTGGAAGGACGGGCTTATGCAGGAAAAAGGAGACGAAATATTTAATGAATTTCTGCAAAATACAAAAGAATATAAAGACAGGCTTAGTATATTGCGGGGATTTTCGCATGAAGTGATCAAGGAGTGGCCCACGCAGAGAAAGATAGATTTTCTGTGGGTAGATGGAGATCATTCCTACGAAGGCATTAGAAGGGATATTCTAAATTGGATACCCCTGGTCAGAAAAGGCAGTTTTATTTGTTTTCATGACTATAGAGACGCGCCTGGAGTCAAAAAAGCAGTGGATGAATTAGTGAGAAATAATAAGATCAAATTTGTTAATAGGGAAGGATGTATCTATGTCTCAAAATTACTTTAAAGGCGGAAAGATTAAAACAGGAGACTGAAACATGAAAAATATCAAAGTCGTTATATTATGTGGCGGTTTAGGTACGCGTCTTCGCGAGGAAACAGAATTTCGTCCTAAACCCATGATTGAGATTGGCGGAAAACCCACTCTATGGCATATTATGAAGATCTACGCCCATTATGGATTTAAAGACTTTATTCTTTGCTTGGGTTATAAAGGCGAGATGATCAAGAG
>CAZIXI010000205.1:4562-6255 GCA_964543115.1 uncultured bacterium | reverse complement strand
CTTAACGCAGAATTTGCCGTCGGGGAATTTTACGCTGTTGATGCCATGATGTACAGCAGAGGTGGAAGGGAAATATGCCGTCTGCGGGCCACGGGAGAAAAGGACATAATAAATGGAATAGAATTAGTGGAAGTAGCGGTTAATAAAATGAATGATAACGGCAGTACCGGTGAACTAGTAGAGTACTGGTGGTGCGAGCCGGAGGCGATTTCCAGAAGAATGTTTGTGGAAAACAGTAGCCGCAGTTGGTCGGCAGACTACCGTTACACATCAGATTTTTCCTACAATATTGCCGAGGTAACGGTGAGCTATCAGGGCAGACCGTCCGTAAAATCCCAGCTGGAATTAACCGCTGAAGGTGAATATGAGACGAGAAGTATCGGCGGTGTGCTGGATGATCTCAAACTGCAGCCGGAGGTGAAAGAAGAGCTTTTAGAGAAACTGGAACATATGCGGGAATATTTTCCTGATTCACCGAAAGCATACTATATTCCGGTAACCACGGTACAGGTTAACTCTCCCTGGGGCAGCTGGCAGGAATATAAACTGGCCGGCGAGTCATTTGGCCGCAGCGTAATTACCCGAATGGATAACGGCCAGGTATTCATTAATTACGGTTTTGAGCGGCATGCCAATGAAATAGCCGGCGGCATGATTGTTGATTGGGACGGAATAAAGCTTGCCGACTGGCAGGCGGAGGGAGAACAGCTAATTGATGGAAAAACATATAAACGCGTGCTGGTAAGACCGGTAACTAGCACGGGAATAGAATATTATGCCTTTTATGAAACCGACACCTTTATTGGGCGGGAATGCTACCGTTATTGTGCGCAAAATAGTGAGTGGACAAAATTCAATTATCTGCCGGGTACGGGCAGAATGACGGGCAGTGAAACTTACCGCGGTGATAACAAAGATATGCTGGAAGCGAGAACAGTGGAGCTGAATAGGAATAATGAGCCCAAGCTTTATGATCCAGCCGGCTTGGTGCTGCCCGCACCGGACGGACCGGAATATGCAGAAGGAATCAAATTTATCAGGGTAATGGTGCGGGACAGAGTGAATAAAGCCATCAGATACGAATATCAAATAGAAGGAGATATTGTCGGCCGGGCGATGGTAACGCAGCATATGCTTGATGAAGATGAGGACGGTGAATGGGAACCAGGCAAAAAATCTGTACGCGCCGGTGTGGACCTTACCAGTACGCTGAGGGAATATAACCGTGATGGTGTGCCGATCCATGACTACCGCTTAACCGGAGAAGGACAGCTGGAAGTACGTTCTCCGATTAGCGGAGCGGAGTGGGCCAGAACAATTATTCCCAACCGTCTGGGCCGCACACTGGGAGAATTAAGGCGGGGTAAAACAATCCTTGTTTATTATCCGGAAGAATACCCGGGTGCTTACACCTACCAGCCGGAATTAACCGTTATTTCTGAAGAAGGGGCCTTACCGGTTTTTCGTTTTGCCCAGCAATCTGGTGAACGGGCATTGGAGAGAATTAATAACATGCTGGAGGTTGAATTAGAGACTGATTTACAAAGACAGGCCAGGCAGGTAATGAGCCAGATGGTGGAATTTGAAATACCAGCTGTTATCAGAGAGAAATACGCTATTTCCGCAGAGCTTGAGTGTCAGATCCTGGTCAACCAGAATACCCGAGAGATCAGCGTGGAATTCTGCAACCAGG
>CAZIXI010000205.1:0-4552 GCA_964543115.1 uncultured bacterium | reverse complement strand
ACGGATTGTGGAAATAAAGCTGCTGCCGGAAGGATATCTTTACACAATTTATGGCGATTTCATTGCCGATACGGCTATCGCCCAGAGTTCAGTAACCGGTATCTACGTTAAGGAGAAAAATGAGTTTGTTGTAAGAAAGGAATCACTAATGGAAATAAACGGCCGGCAGCTGCCCTTGATAGTTGAGGTAACTGTGCCTGACTATACCTCTATTAGCGGACGGGTATTCTCAACAGAGGTATTTAGATGTACCAAGCACCTGGTCACTGATCATTTTCGCGGCAAAAGTTTTATCGAGTATCGTGACAGTGTAACCGGACAGATCATCATGACAGAAAAACTGGATAAGCCGGCAGAAGAACTGGCAGCTGGTGAAGCTTTGACTGGAGAGAGGATGTACGTATTTGAAGCCATACCGGGAGTGGATGATAGTATTAAAGCGGGGATAGTGGTGAGATTCGCAGGTGAAAAGGAAATAGTTTTAAAACATATTCATAGCGGACAAACCACAGCCGGCTATGCTCAGGTAATTGAAGATGATGTGATTAATGGCGGACAGAGCATCAGAAGGTTCCGTCATGGCCGGGGGATTTATACGTTTAGCGCTGAATGGCAGCGCTGGAGCCTGTTTAGTGATTTTATTCCGGGAACAGATTTTTCCCGGCATAGCGTGGAGTATGGTAAGACTGGAGCCGGATCCGTTGTTCTGGGAGAGGCAGAAGCAGTAATGGTAACTAGCGAGCTGCGAGAAGAAAGGGATGAGTCATTGGTTGATTTCTTTGGTGTTGAAGAAGATCTGATCAGGGTTAAAACAACAAGGTTCCTGGACAAAAATAAAAGCACGCTTGCTGCCACTAAGGAAGCAGGCGGGCGGCAGCAGATGCTTACCAGGTGGCACAATACTGATGGTCAGTTATTGTATGAGAATCACAATTGGTATTGGACCGAATATGTGCGGGAGGAATTCACGGGAAAATTACTCAAGGTAAATAAATGGATATTTCATGCACAGCAAAAGATTCTGGTAGAAACAACGGAGGTTAAGGGCATTATTGATACCCGGGATGCCAACTGGCGAGAAAAATTTCCGCATTATCGTGGCCCCAGGTTCCTGGTGGCTGGTGAAACGATTAATCATACCGAGCACATTGCCTATATCAGTTACCGGTCCTATGAAAATCCCAACCGGGAAATGATAAGGAAATTTCATACTGGTGATGTTGCTTATAACACGGCATTTGATATGCGGGATAATGCCACCAACACGGTAATGTATAATGCCGCCGGCAGAAAAATAGAATCTTCCAAAGCCGGGGAAGAAACTGTTGTTGAAGGATCAGCGGTTAAGAGAGCACGGGTGGAGCAGTATTCCCTGGCTGGTAAGGTTACGGTAGTTTACCGATATTATGATCTGGAAGAGGGCTGGCTTTTATATGAGCAGCAAACTGATGAGGAGGGCGAAGAATGGACCACTGAATACAAGCGGGACATTTACGGAAGGCTAATTGAGATTGAAATTTATAACGGTGGAATTTCAACAGCTGGAGACATTGACAGAAACACAAGTTCGCGACGGGTTGAGATAGAGGGATTGGTGTGGGCCGGCCAGGAAATACCCTTTAATCAATTGCCTTATTATCCGTATGATTTGATCCCCAAACTTGGCTTTACGGAAAATACTTTACTGATTAAGGCGCGGATAACAGAAGCAGACGGCAGCAGTAAATGGGAATATTATTTGCGAGGTGATCCTTTAAGAAGGCCGCGGGCAATCAAATATATAAGCGGACAGACGGATATCCCCCTGCGTTATGACCGCAATACACCCATTGAGGTAATCCGCCTGAATGAAGAATTCCAGAAAACGGTTCATTTGGAATTGGTTCCCAGCCGTTTGCTCGAAATTGCCGGCAAAAAGTATGAAGTTGTGCGGCGCACCCAGATTACCGGCGGACGAAACGAAAGCGGTAGGCCGGTAGAATTGGGATCGCAATCAATTGAGCTTTACCTGCCGAACGCCGGCCCCTTAGGGAAGAAACAATTTGAGTTAAGTGCGGATGAAAAATGGCTGGCGGTATATGAATACGAGCATGCGGGCACTAACAAGATTAGGGACTGTTATTTAATGTATGAACAAGACGGCTGGGTTAAGGATAATAAAATTGATTTACTACGCGGATTGGCGGCGCGTGCGGGGTTGACGGCTGGTGACGGAGGTTTTGCCAATATATTTGCCGACGGCCAGAGCAGGAAGATCTTAGCGGACCTGGGGATTAGCGAAGAGGTTTTTCAGCGCGGGGAAATGGCGGAGCAATTGCGGCAGCTGGGAATAGATCCGGCAACGGTTGAGTTTACGTTTTTTACTGAATATTATATAGAAAAAATCAGAGAAATATTGATGGAAATGGATCTAGATAATTTGTGGCTGGAGTCCAAGGATCAACTGGATACGTTTGGCGTGGAAATGGAGCAGATGGAAGAAATCATAACCAGAACCATGCCGGATTTAGGTGTGCCGGCGGCGGTCACGGAGAATCTAGTTGCTATCGGTGTGCCGGAGTGGTGCGTGCCTTTTATTGTTTTGAATGATGTGGAATTGGTGGATCTTTGGGGCAGGATTCAGGCGGAACTAGAATTCGCGGAAGAAATACCCGTTAACGATATAAACGGGATTCAGGCCCTGTGGCAGAATTCTCAAGCGGAAATCAATGGCTATTTGCAGAGAATAGGTTTGGATAAAGAAATGTTAAGAACACAGTTGGCGGTTAACACTGATTGTCTGCCGCAACTGCAATCTGCTATCCAGACCCTGAGGCTGAAGGGCGATCCCGACGGGCGTTCCTATATAAAGATATTTCATACCGGTCATATTGTGATTGGTACGGGCTATGACGGGGCGGTGCCTACGGCCAGTGTGATGTATGAACGGCAGGAAGACGACAGTTATCAGCCGATCCTTTATTCACAGAGAACCGGGCGCATTATCAACGGCATGATTGAAATGGAAAATACCACTAACGAACCCGGTGCCGCACCTTATTACGATTATTACAGTCCGGATGATCCGCTGGGTAATGTGAAGATGGAAAGATCGGCAAAATGGGATCCGCTGACTAATAATTGGGCGGCTGACGGCGAATGGATAGCAATATATGAATATAATGAACAGGAACCCTGGCTGGTAGAAGAAGTAAGGCTCTACAGTACCAGATATTTGGCGCTGCAGGGAAAGACCTTTTCTCTGGAAGCGCAGGCAGAATGGCAGGATTTATGGGTAACCAGGGCCACTAACCGGGAGATGATGCTGGCGGATGAAATTGTGCCCTTTAGTAAGTTGCCGCCAGATGTTATTGCGGAGTTAAAAAGAGCGGGTATCAATCCCGGAAAAACGAAGATGCAGGAAACAGTGGTTGAAACTATTTGGGGGTACAACTACACGGATTATCGCATCATCGGCCATCCGCTGGGAATTCGTGTGGTATTCAGATTGAACAGTGACCGTACCATGACCGTGGGCGTAAAATGGCAGGGCCGCGATCTGGTAAAGAGCTACATTTATGCATTTGCCGATCTGCCGGTTGCCGGCATTATGTCGGAATTCAGTAAAGAAGAAGCTATGCCGGCACACAAGGTGATTACGCCGGATATTGAAAGGGCCTATCAAGAGAAATACCAGCAGGATATCTGGGAGCCGCTGGCGAGATTGGGAATATATAAGGATACACTGATCCCGCGTGTTAAAGAAGTTAAATATCACCGGATTGGTGACAGTAAAAACGGGGTACAATTCTCCGAAACCGAGGGAAGTGTTTATTACCATTATCTAATTCCCAACGACCCGATGGGCAACTATCTGCTGCGCGAAAATGCTGATACCGGTAGAAAAGAGATCAGTATCTGGTGGGAGACAGACATTGCCGCGCCGTTTGGTATTATTGCCAGCAGTATGCTGTTGGATCCCATCCGTGGTGTTACAGAACATAAATATTATGAAGAAACCATAGAAGAGGAGGAAGCAAGATTTTTCCGGGATAATTTAGGCGAAGATGCTGAAGGTATCCGTAAATATGTCTTTAAATTAAGTCCGCATGATATTCAGCGCACCGTATATTACAATGCCAAGGGACAACTGCTTGCCCGCCGGTTTAGAACGGTTAAGATGTTTCTGGCGAATCTGGATCCGGTATTTGAAGAAGGTGATGAGGTGTTTGTGGTTTATGATACGTCGGTTCCTTATGCTTCTCCGCTTTACGCGGTTGATTACAGGACCGGCGAAGTAGTAATGCGCTGGTTAAATATAGAGTATAGCGAGAGCGGGGAATCAGAGGAAATAGTGAGGATGGTGGAGCCGCTGGTGCCGGATAGAGCAAAAACCGTACGGGCAAGATTTGACAAAAACGGGGAAGAAACGGCCAGGGATGTGTTGATCATAAACGACCACCTAGAAGAACTCACGGGGGGATTAAGTATCGATAATGAAGAAGAGCCCGGGATCGCTCATTCAGTTAGTTTGCCGCTGCTTGCCTTAGTGGGTCAACAGCTGGAAAGCATG
>CAZIXI010000204.1:0-6287 GCA_964543115.1 uncultured bacterium | reverse complement strand
TCAGTGCCAGGCGATAAATTACATATATCCATAATAAAGACATGAGCGCCGGTACGCTACAAAGAACCAATCTGCTTGGCCCAAAAATCAGGAAAAGCGGTGCTGCCAGATAGCTTTCAATGGCAAATTCAAAATGCCCGCCATAGAAAAACATGGGGAAATTTCCCTGGGTAATATGCATACCACCAAGCCCAATAATGGCGTGGTCACTGCTCATGGTGGGCGTTAACAAATGAACCACCCGCAAAACAATGGCAATAAAAAAACTGTAAAAGAAAACCCTGCTTTTAACTGGATTATTAAGCTGCAAAATCAAGACCTCAAGCGTGAAAAAAAATAATGGTTATCTTACCGTGAATCATATATAATACAACAAATTAATCAAAGGAGCAACAAATGCCCAAAACAAAAGTAGCTGTTCTCAAAACTTCTCCGGCCACCGTGCTGGAAGATTACCATCGCCTGCTGAACCTGGCCGGTTACCAGGATACTCTGCCCAAGGATGCTGATACCGCCTTAAAGATAAACATCAGCTGGCATTTCTTCTATCCAGGCAGTTCCACCACCCCCTGGCAGCTGGAAGGGGTGATCCGGGCCCTGAAACGCGACGGTTACCAGCCGGACCTGATCCACGGCTGCCATAACCGTACCGTGGTCATTGACGCCCACCTGGGTGAAAGGGAAAATAAACAGCTCGATGTTATCCGGGCCCATAACCTGCGCAACGTCCATCTCTACGAAGGAGAAGAATGGATAAATATTAAAGAGGCTGTGGGCGACCTAACGAAAAAGTTCTTATGCCTGAATGAGGTTTACCCTAAAGGATTCATGATCCCCAAAAGATTTATCGGGGAAAACATTATCCACCTGCCCACGGTAAAAACCCATATCTTTACCACCACCACCGGCGCGATGAAAAACGCCTTCGGCGGCCTGTTAAACGAACACCGTCACTGGACCCACCCGGTGATCCACGAGACACTGGTGGACCTGTTAATGATCCAGAAAAAAATTCACCGGGGAGTATTTGCCGTTATGGACGGCACCTTTGCCGGCGACGGCCCCGGCCCCCGCTGCATGATCCCCTACAATAAAAACATTCTCTTGGCCTCCGCCGATCAGGTAGCCATTGACGCAGTGGCCGCTAAACTGATGGGCTTCCGTCCACTGCGGGATATTAAATTTGTCCGCCTGGCCCACGAACTGGGCCTGGGCTGCGGTGATCCGCGGGAAATTGAAATAGTGGGCGACCAGGAAGCGGCCGGAGAAAACTGGAACTTTGTCGGCCCTTTCCAGAAAATGACCTTTGCCAGTAAGAGCCAGCATATGATCTACTGGGGCCCGTTAAAGAAGCCCATTGAATGGAGCCTGAAAACACTGCTCGCCCCCTGGTCTTATATCAGCAGCGTGCTCTTCCATGATTTTTACTGGTATCCCAGCCACCGCCAGCGGGTAGATAAAATCCTGCAATCCGGTTGGGGCCGCCTGTTCCATAACTGGGAAAAACTAACCATTCCGCCGGAAGATTTGCAGAAAAGAGGCTGGGACAATCTTGGTGAAGCCCCGGGAAAATTACCGCGGGAAACAGATAAGCAGATCCGTAAGGCCCTGAAAATACTGGGCACCTGCATCAAAGAAGCCCCGGAAATCTCCGCCAAGAGAAAAAGAAAACAAAAAGGAACCAACAGTTTTTAGACTATTTTTAAATTTTCTGTTTCTATCCTCGGCTTACTCCCCGAAAACTTCAAATGCTCATGCGCAGAAAGCACTTCTACCCCTACAACATCTCCTTGGGGCCCGTAATTTACTGCTATATCCTCAGTAAGACGCTGGGTGGTAACCTGAACTTTTTTATCGATAAATCTAACATATAGTGCGTCTACTTCTGGATCATAACTGATTCTCATTAAAACCTCCAGCTTAGAAATTAGAGGAATGGTTATCGACTGCCCCGCTTCGCGGGACTGCTTTAGAGGAATGGTTATCGACTGCCGCGCCAGTCTTCTTTACTTAATTTCCACTCGTCACCTTCTTTAACGAAGGTCACCACTCCCATCATATCCGTGGGATGACCGGTCTTGATGTCCATTGATTTGGCCCGCACCCGCACCGTCGCCTTATCTCCCTGGATATCCTCACCCACTATCGTATGTGACTTCGGAGCACTTATCTTCATAAACTGGGCCATTTGGGTTTTCTTCCCCTGATCCATCCGCTCTAGTTCCTGTTTCTTGGTCTCCGTCACATACCCGCACATTCCCGCCAGATTCCCGGCCTTCTGTTCCGCCAGGTATTTCTCATAGACTACCGTCGGTGAATCCGCCGCGAAAAGAGAAAACGAAATAACAAAAAATAATAGAGCCATTATTAGAAAAATACACTTCTTCATTAAAAACCCCCTCAATTATTACTAACTAATCGCTTCACCCGGCTGGCCGTCATCTTCTCCAGATCCTGCCCGCTGCGGCGCAGGGCCTTGCCCATCCGGTAATAGGCCTGATAAACCGTCCGCCCTTCCGTCAGATTATGCTGACAGACAGCGGCATAACCGCGCCGGTTCTTAATCTTAAACATTTTTACTCTATTCGACCTTACCTTCATGTCGCCCTCCTTTAAACGCGCCGCCCCATTTGGCTATTTCATTAACAATCGTATTCCAGCCAAACCCAAAACCAAAAGCGGCACAAAAAAGCTTAACATAACCTTCGGCATCCACACAAATACCCTCAGGCCTAAACTGGGGAAAAATAAGCAGAGTAATAATTACCGCCAGCACTCCGGAAGCCACAGCGGAAGTGAGGTAGGATTTCTGAAATTCCGCCGTCTTGCCCTCCCGCACCTTGCGCAGGTAAGGAATCAAGGTTCGGGCAGAGACACCTAGCAGTACGCCGCTTAGTTTCAGAACGACTTCCATATATTAACTCTCAAAGGCAGATTCTGCTAGACACCAATTACTTCTTCGCGTTGTTTTCTTCGACAAACTTCTGCACTTCTTCAAGATTCTCCAAAATCAGCCGGGCCTTACTCAGCCCGAAAGACATCGGATACTTGTCATTCTCGTTGCGCTTCAGGATAATCACTGGATTACCCTTAAAAACAGTCTTCTCTACCATAACAACCTCCTGTTAAACATATAGCTACTACATATAACTACTATATTATATTTATAATTGATTATTATAATTATATTATTTTATTATATTAATGGCAAGAAAAAATTTAGGAGATTGGAAAAGGAAATCAATTCGCCGGAAATTAGTTTAAATACTGTCCGCGGTTGGACTTAGGGCTTCTTCTACCTCAATAGGCGCGGCAGGCGCTACTCGCTCGAGAGCAGCCATTGCCGCTTTTCTCGCCCTGGCAGACAGGGTTCGAACAAGCACCTGATGTGACCCCCACACATCAGGCAGGGTAATAAACTTTTCTA
This sequence comes from uncultured bacterium, assembly GCA_964543115.1. Taxonomy (GTDB): domain Bacteria; phylum Auribacterota; class CAZIXI01; order CAZIXI01; family CAZIXI01; genus CAZIXI01. The sequence continues at coordinate 2,860 of CAZIXI010000204.1, read as the reverse complement.
CAAGCATCTCAGCCTCAAACCGCGAACGGAAATCCTCTGTGGAAGTCAACTGCTTAATTACCTTAACAAATAATTTTTCCATGATCCAGGCATGCGATCCCGGCAGGTCCACTTCCCGTTGATGCGTCCAAAAATTTCTATATTGCTCCCGATACAAATGCTCGATAGTATGGGCGGATTCGTGAATAAATGTTCTGATCATTTCCTCAAAAGCAGGAGTCACCTTTCCCGTCATCAAAAAATCCCGCAAGGCAGTAATATTTTCCGCGCTATTAGCCAAATTCCAGTAAATCCGTTTACCCATAGCAGACGCACTATGATTGGCACCAAAGGCACATTCAAATAAACATTCATTTTCTTCCGTTCCGATCAGCTTACTTAAACGCTTAAAAAACTCCCGGAACACTATTAAAATCTTTTCCTCTGCCAAATCACTCACATCCACTCTTTGCTGGTTCATTTCTTTCCTGATATATTCTTCCGCCCGCCGGCGCTGGGCCTGCATGCCGGAAGGTAAAACCCTACTCAGATCAACTTCATCCGCGCTTTCTTTTCTGTATTCCGCTAAAACCTTCCTCTTTATCTGATCCAGGGAAACCACTTCCCCTGCATAATTAACCTCTACTACCGTCACTAACTGCACCAATAAATTCGGATAGCGTTCATATTTGGCCCAATCAACTGACTGCGGCCGGCCGCTATTAATAAAATCGGCATCCGTTTGCACCTCCAGCTCAACAGTCAGGGCATTACGATTTGAATATGCATAATCATGCGGCAGCCCGGGAATCTCTACCGCCTCCTCTTCCAGATAAAGGCGGGCCAGGGTCTGCAGGCCCAGGGCAGCAACCCAGGGCTGGTATTGTTTGGCATTTTTCAGGCCGTTACGCGTACGCAGTACCGGTGTCCCTTGCGGAAATTCCACGTTCCAGCCAAGCTCACGCAGGATATTGAGTACCCTGACCGGCACCATTGCGGTATAGCCCGGGGCCAATTCACAGAGATAAAGATCATCCAGATTAACCCGGCAGACCTTCGCCGGACTGAACCGGCTCTGAATGGGCCCTTCCAACTGCGAATAACTAACCTCCGCTACTGTTTCTGTATCCTCATTTATCTTCTCGCCGCTAAGCAGAACCGTTACGCCTTTTTCCCCTTCACTGGGAATACCGGCCACCATTTTCCTCGCCTGGCTGGTTACATATAAATGTCCCATAATCGCCGCTGATTCACCCGGATTACGGAAAAAATTCACCCGCTGGATTTCCGTGCCCCGGAAATCACTGCGGTAAGAATTCATTTCCAATACTTCAATATTCAGTAACAGGCCCTGGGCATCATAAACAGGTTTTAAGATCAGTTCCGTGACCACCCCGTCTTTCCCGGTGCGCATGCGTACCTCGTCACATTTGGTAAACACGGTAAAGAAACCATGCCCCAGAAAACCGCTATATCCCTGCCCCTCCTTGCCGCTGACATCCGGCGGCAATAACAGGTTCATTACCTCAGAGAGGCTCATGCCCACCGGATCGCGCACACTGGCGATCCATTCATAAAATCCCCGTTTATTCGGCTCATCTGTTATGTAACTATCCACCGCCACCTGCCGGTCCTCTTCGGCTATTTCTTCTCCCCGGCTCACAGCGCCCCAGATCGCGTCCCGGGCATTCTGCACCAGTTCCCGGATCCAGTACTGCTGGGTTTTATCCTGGCCGTTTACCGCCCCGCGGATCTTATTACGCAACCCGCGCAATTTCCTTTCATCCACGTGCTCCGCGCATTCCGCGACCGTATCCAGCGTAAGCTCATCCTGCCCGATCTTTCCCGGAAATAATGTGCGCAGCTTTATCAGCGCCTCTAATCCCCGGTTAGTGATTGACCGGCCCTGTTTTTCCCGGCTGAATGTTTCCGCCTGCCGCACCCCTAAAACACTTAAGTCGTCTGTGGTCAGATACTCTAAATATAATCTGGTATCCGCCGGTAGTACTCCCCGGTCCCGGCCTTCCGTTAAAATCCAAAAAGGATAGGATCTCTCGTAATGAAGCCTTCCCTGCTGCATAATCCTCCCGGGCCGGCCAAGCCTCATTGCTTCGGCACCTGAGCTGAATCTGCGAACAACTACCTCTTTCTGTAACATTGCCGCCATCATCTCGGCCAGTTCCCTGTTTTGAAAATAGATATCCAGCCAGCGATTCACGATCCGCACAGCCAGCCCCCGGTCACTCACCACCGCCAATACATAATTAATAAAGACAAACACCTGGCGGATCATTTTTATATTTTTTGTTTCACGGATCAGCCGATCTAACGGCTCTTTTAACTCCGCAAGTCCTCCTTGCTGGCTAAATTCATCAACAAGAAAAACCATCGCCGGCATCCAGTCCGGATAAGCGGCCAATGAACAGAAAGCTCGAGCACGTTCATCAGCGTTCAAACCACTGAACAACCAGTCCACCTCCACCTGACTGGCACCTAGACGCTCCAGATTACTTTGCAGAATCTCCGTCCGCTGAACCAGCTGCGGCATATTTGGCGCCATTGCTAATAAAGAATCCTCCACCAGCATAACACCAAACTCAGTAAAAGTCATTTTTCGCTCATCAGCCCTTTCACCGGCGACAAAGCGCATCTCTCCGCTCTCCAGATCCACCTCTACAACTTCAGCAGGCAGTCTTTCCTCCGTATGTCCGAAAAACTCTTCCGCCTCCCGTTCATTGTAGGCCCGGTTAAAAATAACAGCACCCGGCCCAAACATTGTTTCGTCAATATATCCGGATACGGTACGAATAACCTGCTTCTCTCCGCTTTCGGTTAACCGCCCAATTTCCACATTCACATATTCCGTCTCTTCACTTTCCGG
>CAZIXI010000203.1:0-6339 GCA_964543115.1 uncultured bacterium | reverse complement strand
AAAAAACACTTGCCCGATTACTCCCTAAAACCATTTCTTTTTCTTAAAATACAGTACCATTGTCGTGGCCAAAGCCACCATCACTCCCAGGATAAGAAAATACCCCGCTTTAGTATTTATTTCCGGCATATACTTAAAATTCATCCCATAAATACCAGTAATAAATGTCAGCGGAATAAAGATCGCGGCAAAGATGGTCAAAACCTTCATCACTTCATTCATCTTATTACTAACACTGGCCAGATAAATATCCTGCATGCCGCTCACCATATCCCGCAGCGAACCGACAGTATCAATGATCTGGATGGAATGATCATAAATATCCCGCAGGTATATTTCTGTTGTGCGCTGGATTAACGGCGGTTCCGTGCGCATCATCTTACTGATAACTTCTCTCAGGGGCCAGACAGAACGGCGCAGCATAATCATCTCACCTTTATAGTCCTGAATAATAAGCATGGCGTTAGGATTGGGATTCTCAATCATCTTATCACTCATTTCTTCGACTTTATCACTGTATTTTTCTGTTATCGCGTAATAGCTGTCCACAATGGCGTCCATAATCGCGTAGGTAAGATAATCAGCTCCCATTTTCCTGATTCGTCCCTTGGCGTTTCTAATCCGTTCCCTGATACTATTAAAAACATCGCCTTCTTTCTCCTGGAAGGAAATGACATAATTCGACCCGAGGATCAAGCTTATCTGTTCAATCTCCAGATTACCCTGCTGCTCATTAAAATAAAGCATTTTTAGAACAATGAAGATATAGTTCTCAAAATCTTCCAACTTTGGCCGCTGATCGGTATTAACGATATCCTCCAGGATCAGGGGATGGAGATTATAATTGGCACCCACCTTTTCGATAATATCAGTATTATGCACGCCATCAATATTAATCCAGCTTACCGTAGAACGGTTCTTACAGGGAAAACACTCCTCAATGCTGCTGAGCCGCTTTTCCTGAAATTCGGTCTCATTATAATCAATCAGGGTAATCGCCACAGCCCCGGTGGTCCTGTCCCCAACATGCACCAGCGTTCCGGGAACTGTACCGGCGGTTTTTGATATATTCTGAGCTAAATCTTCCATAACATTATTCCTTAAATATTCTTTTCCCGGATACGGTAGCTGCCGATAGTATCCTGCAAATACAAATCACTCCAGCCGCCGTCCGCTTTTCTGTCCCGGCGAAACCATTTGAAAAACACGCGGCAGTCACCATCTTTCTGTTTCGCGGCAATAGCTACCTTAACATAACCGAAATAGCCCGTATAGAGCACATCCTCTTCCCACCAGGACTCCCAACGCTCGCCAAAATCACTGCTCTGCAGGGACACCTTAAGGATCTTTTCGCTGGGAAAGGCTGCATGATAGGATTTTTTAATCTGCTCGATAACAGCTCCTTCATTGCCGCCCTGCCAGCCAACTGCGGCCGGCATGCGGTTAGAATCGATTTGTTTATCATAAAGCTGCTGCGCCCGCTCGTACTCTGCCTTTACTTTCTTCTGCATTTCCGGCACCGCCACAGTAAGGGCAGAAACATCAACCTCACCCTTCAGGTTGGCCTCAATACTCTCAATCAATCTCAGGGCACTATCAGCCTGCCCCAATTTATGCCAGATAGTTGAGGGATCCTGTGAGACGCTAGCAGCAGCAATGGCTTCCTGGGCTATTTTTATATTGTCGGGAATCACCTTCTGCTGAGCATGCTCTACGGCAACAGCCGGGCCAAAGGCTACATTAAAAAACATCGTCAGGATTTGGTCCTGAAACAGCTTCATAAAAACCTGGTTACTGGAAAGCAGTTGATCAGGCGGCGGGGAAAGCATGGCCAGTGCGCCTATTTTCTCCCAGGCGGTTTTGCGCATGGAAAGGATATCGGCAATGTATTCGTAATATTGCTGTTTACCGTTAGGCAGGGTGGAAATATTCATATCCTTGGAGAAAAAAAGTAATTCCGTCTTATTCTTCTCGAAGGCCGCCAGAAAAGCACTCACCTGATCCATGGACAAGGCCGCCGGCGCATCGGGCCAGGCCAAATTACGCGCCTGCATGTAACCATCAAATAGTTCTTTTACTGGGCTCTGGGAAGCGGCGGGCGCCAGGCTCTGCACCTCTTTGAGCACCGCCAGCATAACCATTCGCGCCTGCCCCTGCTCTTTATCCTGCATCGCCTCTCTTGCGGATGTCGAAGCAGCACTAATGTATTGAATCTTCTCCTGCGGAGTAAGTGCAACACCTATACTGCTGAAGATCAAAATACCCACTGCGATAAAAACAAGCAAAAATCCCAACTTCTTCATGCCCTTTTGTCTCCTTTGCCCCCAAATCATAAATTATTAATGAATGTTACACAAGATACATAGGCATGTCAACTCAAAATGCCCGCTGGATAATTCCCGGGCCTATCTTGAACGCGGCGGGGCCTATTATCACAAGGGTGATCTGGAATCAGCTTTACAAGATGCAAAGAAATCCGCTAACTTGGGCAGCCAGGAAGGCCGGAGAAGATATGAACAACTAAAGAAAAGATTGGGAAGGCAGTAAGCCCCTGGCTAATAGGATATTAACAAAAAACTATTGCGTGAAAAACTAACTTATGATATAATATTGACACAATAAAGGGGCAGTCTATATATATTCCAATAATAGCAGCTCCGAGCGGAGCGAGGAGAAAACATGAAACGTGTTATTGTCCCGCTTGTATTCGTAGTCCTGGCCTTGGTTTGCGTAATCGCCTCCCTGGCAATTATTCGCGGCAATCGTCCTACACCTGAATCCCTTGGTATCGCGGAAATAGCGCCACCGGCCTCTCTGGATGTAAGAAAGACGCTGCAGCCTGATGACAGTACAGAGTTAGCGCTTTCCCTGTAGCTTCAGGCAGGCATATTTGGCTTAGACAATTGAGGGGCTCATGGGGTTTTTGTCTACTTATTTATATTTCTTCCGCAAAAATTCCAGCCATTCTGAATTCATTTTTTCCATTGAACGGTATAACACTCTGGCAAAGGCCTTTCCCGCGGATTTTTCCTTTTTAAATTCCCTTAATATCTTGCGCAGCCGGAACAAATCCCATTCTTTTACAATAAATTCAATAAATGAATACGCCTCCAGATAGGCCAGGTTTAATTTGTCCACATCCGCATCCATTGTAAAATATGAGCCTAGCTCGTTTAGCGGGATTAATTCATTATTCTTTAGGGCTGTTTTCAGCGGCCGCAGATCAACGGGAACCTGTTTGGCCTCTTCCCATTTAGCCAGCCCTTCATTGAACCAGATCGGGCAATGGTTGTTACAGAGATCATAGACTACGGCATGCGTATATTCATGCCAGATAAGGCGCTTGATTTCGTTGCCGGAAAGCGTATCCTCCTTTATCGGCAATCTTATCTTCCCGTCGTATAATCCATCTACCCAATCCGGGGTATCGCGCAGCAACTGGAACTCTTCCGGGCTGTAAAGGATAACGGGTATTTCATGCCGGGGCCGATGACCAAGATCGCTGCCGATCTCACGATAGGCCTCCTGCAATAATGAACGTATATTGTATATTTCCTTATCAACAACATCTTTATTAAAGCGAATATCAAAATAATAGGCCTTTGTATATTTCATGTCTTTTTCTACTTCATATTCTTCATCTATTTTGTCTAACAGGTCCAAGATCATTGGATTACCGGGATCAAAATCCAGGGCCTGCTCCCAGATATCTCTCGCTAATTTCAAGGATTGCTGTTGATAATATATCTGGCCCAACAAAATAAGACTGACAGAATGCTTTGGTTGAGCTTCAATCGCCTCTCGTAATTCATTTTCTGCCAAATTATATTTTCCATCCTGATAAAATCCCTGCGCGTAGGCACAAACAATATTGGCCAGATTTTCTCTGATATTGGTATCTTGCGGAGATATTTCCAGGGCCCGCTGGAGATACTTCTTCGCGGTTTCTGTATCCCCCGCCCTGTCCAGGGAAAGAGCATAGTTATTGTAGGAAGTGGCCAGATTTGCTCTAATCGTCTTATTTTTCGGAGATCGTTTTAATGCTCGAGTAAAAAAATCAATAGCCGCCGGGAATTTTTCATCCTCCATTGCCCGGACCCCTGCTTCATTTAATTCAAAGGCCCTTTGTTGATCAGAAACATCCGCCTCCAAATAAGGAATATGGATAATAAAAAGCACTACACTTCCTAGTAGGAAAACCCATTTGTGAATCTTTTTCATAATACCTGTATTGTAACCGATTATCTGAATTTTGGACAGCATAACTGTCCGTATTTTGGACGGCAAAGAAATAGGAAAAAAAAGCAACATTGTAACATATTGCAACACATGCCATTAGACCCTATGATCCTGCCTGTTTTCTGGCATGGAATATGCGAGTAAATAAGCTGGCTAGCAACTACAAAAAAATCAAGGGGGATAAGATGAACATGACATCAACCAAAAAAATACTGATAGCCGCGATTATCATTGCCGGAATTTTATTTTCTGCCCAGGCCCGGGCCGCTGTCTACCAACTGTCGGGTCAGGTCAATGACCGGGATGGTGCGGCGATAGCAGATGTTTCACTGGCTGTTGTTGTTCCGGCAACAGGGACAACGGTAGGAAGCGACACAAGCAATGCAGCAGGCGCTTATGCCATATCTATAGACCAGGGCACGTATAATATTGTTGTAACCCCGCCGCAGTCAAGCGGCTATGGGGCGACGACCGTTGAGGGAATAGCAGTAGCGGGTAATACCGTCCAGAATGTTGTTCTGGTGCCTAAGGGCCACCTTATTTCCGGCCGCGTCCTGGACAGGAACGGTAACGGTGTCAGGAGCTTCCATGTCAAGGTTGTTAATCCTTGTGACTCTGTGTTTACATCGCCAAATGACGCGATTGGCTGGGACATTTCCGACTGCAACGGCGACTACAGCATAGCTGTGCCTGAAGGAACGTATGATATTATTGTGCGCGGCAGGTATGGCGACTATATTTACAATAAGCAATGCCCCCCATACGCGTATTACCGGATGACCGAAGACCTGAATATTCAGGGAGACCTGAGCCACGATATCCAGCTGCCGATAGTTTATCTCTCCGGTACTGTCTTTGATCCCGCCGGCGAACCTGTTTCCGGTGTGCGGATAGATAATGATTATATGTACAAACATAAATATAGGTCAGGTAAGTTTTCATATGATTATTATATTTGTCAGGGCTATGTTATCACTGACAGCGAAGGAAGATTTGACTTTCCCCTGCTCGCGGCCACGTATGACATTATCTCAACACCTCCAGCGGATAGCGGGTATAAGAAGCAATTTATTAATAAGCTGGAGCTAATCAAGGATACGACACGGGATATAACCCTGGAGTTCGCGCCAGTAATCTCCGGCCACGTTCTGGACAGGGACGGTAACGGTGTTAAGAACTTCTACGTCAAGGTTGTTAATCCCTGTGATTCAGTATTTACAAATCCAAAAGACGCGATTGGCTGGGATATTTCCGGCTGCGATGGCGCCTACAGCATACCTGTACCTGAAGGAACGTATGATATCATCGTGCGCGGCAGGTATGGCGACTATATTTATAATAAACAATGTCCCCCGTACGCTTATTACCGGATGACTGAAGACCTGAATATCCAAGAAGATCTTACTCATGATATCCACTTACCGATAGTTTATTTCTCCGGTAATGTCTTTGATGCCGCCGGTGAGCCTGTTTCCGGCGTGCGGATAGATAATGATTATACGTATAAATATAAATGCCGGTCGGGTAAGTTTTCATATGATTATTATATCTGTCAGGGTTATGTTATCACAGACAGTGAGGGAAAATTTGACTTCCCTCTACTTGCGGCCACATATGATTTTAGCGTAACACCTCCCGCAGACAGCATGTATAAGAAACAATTCATCAATAAGCTGGAGCTAACCACGGATACGACACGGGATATTGCCCTAGAGTTTGCGCCGGTAATTTCCGGCCGCGTCCTGGACAGGGACGGTAACGGTGTCAAGAATTTCTACGTCAAGGTTGTTAATCCCTGTGACACTGTATTCACACAGCCAAAAGACGCGATTGGCTGGGACATTTCCGGCTCCGATGGCGCCTACAGCATAGCTGTGCCTGAAGGAACATATGATATTATTGTGCGGGGCAGATATGGCGACTATATCTACAATAAACAATGTCCTCCATACGTTTATTACCGATTGGAAGAAGATTTCAATATTCAAGCAGATCTTAGCTACGATATTCACCTGCCGATAGTTTATTTCTCCGGTATTGTCGTTGATGCAGCTGGCGAACCTGTTTCCGGCGTACGAATAGATAATGATTATGTGTATA
>CAZIXI010000202.1:0-6383 GCA_964543115.1 uncultured bacterium | reverse complement strand
TAGTTTCTTCCGGATCCGTGTCCGGTGTTATTTCTACCGTATTGCCGTCCTGATCCATGAAAGTTACTTTTATCCGGGCCTCACTGGCGCCCGGATTCTGAACCAGCACCCAGGTATCAAAACCGCGGGTACACCCTTCAGCTAGTGACCAGGCACCAGCGGCAGAATTAACCCCAATACAATCATGCCCGCCTACCCACTCTATTCCACCGCCATTCCAATACATAGCCCTTTCCACTATTACCGGCACTCCATTCGCGGATTCTACTGTTGTAGATACATCTTTATCCGGCAGGTAGCGGTTTATATTTATTGTACTTCTGCTATAAGGTTCAAGAATAGTCTCTTCCGGATCTGTGTCCGGAGTTACTTCTACTGTATTACCATCCTGGTCCATAAATGTCACATTCACCCAGGCCTCACTGTCAGTTGGATTCTGAATTAGGATCCAGGCATCAAAACCCCTGGTACACCCTTCAGCCAGGTACCAGGTCGTATCCGCGGAAGTAACCCCAACAGAATCATGACCTCCCACCCACTCTATACCACCGCTATTCCAGTACATGGCCCTTTCCACTATTATCGACTCTCCATTTATAGATTCTACGGTGGTAGACACGTCTCTGTCCGGCATGTAGCGATTCACGTAAATTGTGCTTCTGCTGTGAGGTTCTAGAATTGTACTTTCAGGATCTGTGTACGGCGTCATCTCTTCTGTATTACCGTACTGATCCATGAAGGTTACCTTTACTTCTGCCTCACTATCTCCCGGATTCTGGATCAATATCCAGGCATCAAAACCTCTAGTACAACCTTCGGCCAGGTACCAGATAGTGGACGCGGAAGTAACCCCGACAGAATCATGTCCGCCTACCCAGTCTTGCCCTCCGCTAAGCCAATACATGGCGCGTTCAACGATTATCGGTTCTCCATTTATGGATTCTACAATAGTTGATACATCTTTATCCGGCAGATAGCGATTAACATAGATTGTGCTTCTACTGTAAGGTTCTAGAATTGTATTTTCAGGATCTGTGTCCGGAGTTATCTCTACCGTATTACCATCCTGATCCATGAAGGTTACTTTTACCTGGGCCTCATTTGCGCCGGGATTCTGAATCAGCACCCAGGTGTCAAAACCGTTTGTACACCCTTCCGCCAGGTACCAAGTAGTAAACGAGCTTTGCCCGGATTGAAGAGCGGCGAAAGGCAAGGCAAAATTACCAGCTAAATCACCGGCAATAACATCATTGTTAATATGCAATCCCGAAAGGTCACTAACTGAACCACCGCCGCTAAACGCGCTGAAAATAAATACCTCTTCCGTAGGAGGAAGAGAAACCCTGATAACCGCAAATGAAAAAATAATAAAGATAACCGCTACCCCTACTAAAACAAATGGTATTTTTGGTATCTTTTTTTTATTCATATATATCACCGTGTTTATAATATTAGCAATATATATGCCAATAACAGGAAACTGCCAAAAGCTTACACAACTTACTACCTTTGCGTGTGTTATATGTTCTTATTTTTCCTTCAGCCAGCCGGGTATTACTGTATATGTCCATTTTCTATACTATTGTTTTGTTATTATTAGACAATTACCCGGAAGCAGAATAATCAGGATTATTTCACAATGCCAGTAAACATCTGGTTGACAAAACTTGCTGATGTCCACAATACTTTTCCAATTATCTGAAACAGACGAGTGTTTCGTTTAATATTTTTGTATGTCCTACTTGAGAAATAACTCCGCGTTTTTGCGAAGTTTTTCTACCGGGACAAAACTTGATCAGTCCCTCAAAACCTCAACACCTTGCCGCCAATGCGCTTACAAAAAACCATATTTGGCATGATACTTGCCATTATATACAGACAACAGAGACGAGCTTTTTTTACTTTACTTTGCCGGTTAAACTATTATAATGGTTTTGGCTCTTTACACCGACGCTACATCGCTTGCCTGCCCGCCGAAGCCTTGGCGTAGGCGGGTCTCTCATCAAGATATATTTTTAGCCGCAAACAAGGAGAGAATGTTGAGGAAATTAACGAGTTTAATTTTATTGCATTTCTTTACCTGCACCGCGTTACTGACCTTTCCCTTAGCTGAGGCAGGGGCCAAACCTGTTAACAACGAAGCCTTACCCAACCTTAACAATATTAGTGTCCCTTACCATCTCGGCTTTATCACCAGCTCCCATGATGCACCCGGCGCTGAAAAGATGGTGATCCATATCCGGGACGCCCACTGCAACTATAGCTCCCAAAAAAATATTGCCGCTATTCTGCAAGATCTGACAACCTATAATAATTTGAGACTAATCGGTGTTGAAGGCGCAGAGAAATGGATAAACACAGCGCTATTAAGCGCAATCCCCGGGAAAGAAAAACGTGAGAATGTCATTGAGGGTCTGCTGTCGGAAACCGTCATTCACGGCTCCGTGGCCTTCGCCGCTAAACAAGAAAATACTGAGGCAATGCTTTTCGGCATCGAAACAAAAAAGCTTTACATAGACAACCTGCAGAGCCACGCGGAACTTTTTATAAACAGAAAAGGAGCGCTCGCCCAAATAAACAAGCTAAAACAGGAATTACCCGGCCTCGCACCCCTAAGCAAAAATAAAGACATATCTTTCGCGGAAGGAATCGGGCTGATAGAGAAACTCCTCAAGATTAGTTTGACCAGAAATGAATACAATAAATTAATTAAAAATAAACTTACTTTCAATTCATATCTCTCATTAATATCCGAATACAGCGGCAGTCAGGGGGCCGGTCTCACCACAGTCAATCAGCCGGACACCCTGAAAAAGGCGTACGCAGCGGGGCTGGAATTTTACGCCACTGCCCTGAAGAGGGAAGATGAATTTATTGATAATTTGATTAGGCAAATGGAGATAGATGATTTAAACACCGCCGCGCTCGTTGCCGGCGGCTTTCACAGCGCCGGAATTGAGGAACTACTGCGGGAAAAGAACATATCATATGTCGTCATCAGGCCCAGGATAACCGTCAATACCCCAGCGGGCATATATGATGAACTGATGGAGGAAGCGGCAATACATATGCTGGAAAAGTACACGGCGGCTACTCCAGCAGATCCGGCTGATTCGGGAAGATTTGCCCGGGCCTATGCCGATGAAATTGCGCCGCTGGCCGGAGCCGCATACGTGGCCGCCCTGGCCCAAAAGGGACAGGAAGATTTAGCGTCAGAAAAAACCATGGCCGGGGCGGTGGAACAAACCGCCAAGCACAACAAAACTTACCGGGAGATACTCTGGCCGGAAAATAACAGCCAGAGGGCAGACAGAATACTCGCTCCCGCAAATACGGGAACCAACACTGTCCCGGGAAAATTCGACAACACAATCAACGCGGATAATTTTCTTTATCTATCGGAATTGCTTTCTTCGCCGCTAAGGTTCCAGGGCCCGCAATAAAACACTCACTCTACCTTTAAGGCACTAAGGACGATAACTACCGTATGGATTTCATTATTCTGCAATGACCTTCTGCTATCAACTACAATAGTCTCTTTCGCCCTTAACGGGAACCAGCTCTATTTCGTATATCTCTGGCCAGCATTTTCCGGTTACCAGCAGTCGCCCGGTTTTCTCATTATAGGCAATCCCGTTTGGGCTGTGCGGGTCCGGCGTCTTCCCGAAATCAGGGCTAAGGCCCGCCAAATCAATCCAGCCGGTTATTTTTCCGGAATCCGGTGAAATTTCCGCGATAAAATCCGTCTGCCAAATATTGGCATAGATAGAACCACTAACGTACTCCAACTCGTTAAGAAAACCAATATAACCGGTATTATCATGGACAAGGATACGATCTTCAACCTCCAGGGTTTCGGCATTCAGAAAAATCAGCTCCGCTGAACCGTTACTCATGATTATCCGTTCGTTATCATGGGTCAGGCCCCATCCCTGGCCTGAATAGTGAAATTTCCCGATCAATTCAAAACTGTTCTTATCATAGACAAAACCCGTATTCGACAAATAGGTAAGCTGATATATTTTGTCGCCTAAGACCGTTACCCCTTCTCCAAAATAGTTGGAAGCCAGAGCACTTTCCATTACTATATTCCCGCTCTCCAACTCCAATTTCATCAGCCTGGACTTATCATAGATGCCGGTACTCTCATATAAATATTCTCCACTCATTACCAGACCTTGCGTAGAGGAAGCTTCAGCATGAGGATAGCTTTTAATAACTCTAGGAGTATATAGAGGAATATCCTTTTGTGAGATTATTCTGTTCCTGTTGACCGGCACTCTGCTCTTAGCGCCTGCTTTTACTTTCAGTTGATTCGGCGCGGCACATCCGGCAAGCCCGCTAATCGTACCCGCAATTAACAAAATAAATATTCTAATACGCATTAAACCAACTCCTCCTTATCCTCCGCTGCTAACCAATAATTTTAGCCCAAAAACCGCGAAAAAGAAACCCAAAACCTCTTGGATGCACACTTGTATTTTAGCCGAAAATAGAATAAAATTAAGTTCCAAGAAGCCAAAAAGGAGGAATTACCCATGAAAAAAATAAACTTATTGCTCTGCGGCCTGGCTCTACTAATAATTCTGGGCGCGGCAGAGAGCGTGTTTTGCGCAACGAACAATTGGACGGCAACACAGAGAACGACAAGCGATTATAATAAATTTACTACGAGGTCAGTGCTAGACACAGCTAATAATAAGATCTACTATGCCTGGCATGAAAGTGACGGGAGCAGGTATCAGATCTGGACGGGAGAAATGAATACTGACGGCAGCGGCTGGTCGGCGACAAAGCAGACAACAACCGATTTTCATAAATTTAATCCTGAACTAGTATTCGATTCTGCAAATAATATTTTACATTATACCTGGTATGAATACGACGGAAGCAATAACCAGATCTGGACGGCCGAGCTAAACACAGACGGCAGCGGCTGGTCGGCAACCAAGCAGACAACCAGCAGTTACCTTAAATACACTCCACAGCTGGTCTTAGACGCCGATAACAACATAATATATTATGTATGGTATGAAAAAGATGATGACAGTAAGAACCAGATCTGGACGGCCCGGATGAACACAGACGGCAGCGGCTGGTCGGCGGCAAAGAGGACAACAAGCACTGACAATAAATATGTCCCGCAACTGGTTTTAGACACAGCCAGCGGCAGACTCTATTATGTGTGGTATGAAAATGACGGCAGTATTGATCAAATCTGGACCGCCCAGATGGACACAGACGGCACAGATTGGTCGGCGACAAAGAGAACAACCAGCGCCTTTACTAAAAACAATCCTAAACTAGTATTAGACGCAGGCAGTAACAAAATCTATTACGTATGGTACGAATAAGGTGGAAGAGTCAGTCAGATCTGGACAGCGGAGCTAAACACGGACGGCACCAGCTGGTCGGCAGCGGAAATGACAACAAGCAATTATTACAAACTGTCCCCTTCCTTCACTTTAGACGCCGGCAGCAACAAACTCTTTTATATCTGGTATGAATACGACGACGTATATTATCAACTGTGGACAGCGGAGATGAACACAGACGGCAGCGGCTGGTCGGCAACAAAGCGAACCACGAACTATTACAATAAATCTCTTCCCCAGATAATTTTAGACATTTACCGCAACAAGCTTTATTCTGTTTGGTTTCAAACAGACGGCACTTATGATCAAATCTGGACGGGCGCTTTGAATATTGTCAGCACTCTCTGGTATCTGGCTGAAGGCTGCGTAAGCGGTTTTGATACCTGGGTGCTTGTCCAGAACCCTAACAGTACCGACGCCGAAGTAACCCTGACTTTCATGCGGGGAGCTGATAGTCCGGTAACACACACAGATACGGTAAGCGCCAACAGACGCAAAACTTTTAACGTTAATAATTATGTAACCGGCGGTGATGTATCCACTAAAGTGGAAAGTACCAATGGTGTGGGCATAATAGCGGAGCGGTCGATGTATTGGAATGATCCGGCAGGCGCCTACTGGCAGGGCGGACACGACTCGATCGGAGTAACCAGAACCGGCACTACCTGGTATTTACCGGAAGGCTGCGTGAGCGGTTTTGACACCTGGGTGCTGGTGCAGAATCCTAATAGTATTGATGCCGAAGTAACCCTGACTTTTATGCGGGGTGCCGATACCCCGGTAACTCATACAGATACGGTAAGCGCCAACAGGCGCAAAACTTTTAACGTTAATAATTATGTGACCGGCGGAGATGTATCGACAAAAGTCGTAAGCACCAATAGTGTGGGAATAATAGCGGAGCGGTCAATGTACTGGTATGATCCAGCAGGCGCTTATTGGCAGGGCGGGCACGACTCAATCGGGGTAACCAGAACCGGCACTACCTGGTATTTAGCTGAAGGATGC
>CAZIXI010000201.1:0-6395 GCA_964543115.1 uncultured bacterium | reverse complement strand
AGAACTGATGGAAGTATAAAAGCGCTTTCTGGTTTCACGGGCCGCTAGCTCATCTGGTAGAGCACCGCCCTTTTAAGGCGGCTGCGGTAGGTTCGAGTCCTACGCGGCCCATAAATTTGAAATTCATCAGTATAGGCATGCGTAGGACTCGTCCTACGCGGCCCATAAATTATTGCTTAATTTTTCTATTGATAGTTTTTAAGATTAGTTTAAAATATCAACAAAACGGCTGTTCCCGACCCTATCGTCCAGCCTGGTTTAGGACACGGCCCTTTCAAGGCCGCGACGAGGGTTCAAATCCCTCTAGGGTCGCCAAGAGGTAGGCGTTGCGAACCCCCCCCTAATATTTTTTAGGGGCTGGAATTTCGCAGCGCCTTTCTTTATAGGGTAGGAATCTAATTCAGATAGGATATAATACCTACTTAAAAAGTGTGGGGCATGCTATAAAAAAATTCTATTAATTCCTTCTTTCCACGGCAGACACATCACATTTCCGATTTGTTGTTTTTTTTCTGTTAGAGAGAGGAGAAGTAGCTCTGCACCTTTAAAATCATTAATAAAACGCTCTAATTTCATTGCGTCCTGAGGATCTGGATCCTTGCTTGATTTAATTTCAATAAGGAGCAGGTTTTTTCCTGGCCTTTCGATGATGAGGTCAATTTCTGCTCGATCTTTAGTCAGAAGGTAATAAAAACGATAATCTTTCTTCAAATAGTGATTTAACCTGTAAATCTCAGTTATTAACCAATGTTCAAAAGATTTTCCAAAATAATAGCTCTTTGGTTTTAAAGGAATATCAAGCGTATTATCTAAAGCCCTTTTAACTCCCGTATCAAAAAAATAAAACTTTGGCGCTTTATGCTGTTGTTTGCGAACAGAACGATGGTATGGTTCAACAAAAAAGCCAAGTAAAGTATCCTCTAATATATTAAAATACGATTGAATGGTTTTGTAGTCTGTCCCTACATCTCTGGCAATCTTTGAATAATTCAGAATCGTACCATTAGCCTGAGCTGCCACAGGAAGAAATCTTCGAAAGGGATCTAGTTTCCTAACAATATGTTCTGCCCATACTTCTTCTTTTAAATAAGTCAAAGCATAGGCTTTAAGAAAATCTTTTTTATCGGAATCATTATCGAATTTCATGATTCCCGGAAGTGTTCCCCATTCAAGAGCTTGATCTAATGAAAAAGATTTTTCCATCTCTGAATGGGTTAAAGGAAACATATGGTTCATGAAAGCTCTGCCGGCAAGCAGGTTTGCGGATCCTCGTTTCAATTTTCTGGCGCTGGAACCAGTCAGTGCAAATTTTAGCGAGGTTTCTTCAATCAACTTATGTATAGTGTTAAGAAGCGTCGGAAGTTTTTGGATTTCATCAATTACTATCCATTGCTCTTGTGATTTGTAAGTAATTAATTCTCGATAGAGAAGTCCTCTGTCAAGGGCATAACGTTCTTCAAGTTCGTTGTCTAATAGATCTATCCATTGATGAGGTTTGTTTTTGAAAAAAATCCTTAAAAAAGTGGTTTTTCCAGTCCCTCTAGGACCAAATATAAAAAAGCTTTGAGATAATGATGGATTAATCAGCCTCTTAAACATACTCCTAATTTATACGATAAATTAGGAGCTTTGTCTATATTTTTTTCAATATATTTTAGTGTGAAACAGTGAGTTTGATTTATGTTGTTGCTATGCAGGTACATATATCAATTTGTGGGCATGAAGAGAACTACTTTAGTATAACTCAAAAACTGGTACAACTATTGGGGTCATTTTATTATATCCTATCTGAATTAGATACCCTACCAATTAAAAAGGCGCTGCGAAACCAATTATTTTCTTTGATTACTTTTCGCAGCACATTTTTCATATCTCTTTGTATCCTAATATCTTATATATTTATTGTTTGACATAAAAAGGTGTAATATATCACACTTATCGGTGTAAATAAAAGGGGTGAAGTTGAAGATATTTTATTGAAAGTTAAAAGCATTTAAGGAACCTCTAAGAAAAACGTAATTTTATTTTTCAGTCTTTAGCTCTGTATGTAACTATGTTGTAGATGTCTACGCGGGTGCTTTTTAGCTGGCTGTCGGGTCGCCAACCTGCCTTAAACTATACTGCTCTGAACTGAATTAGATTTAATTATAATTGTATATTATCATATAAGAAGTCTTTGCAATGCAATAATATCTAGATACCGCGGTCAAGCCGCGGTATGACAAAGAACCTATTTTGCAGAACTCTTATGTACTAAAAAAAGGAGGGAGAAATGGCAAAGGAAACTGTAGGAGGAGCTGGGGCAGCGGATATAACACCGGTCAATATACTTTTTAAGGGTATATTAATGATCCCGATTACCGGTACAGTAGATTCAAAACGGGCCCAGGAAATAATGGAATCGATACTGGCAAAGATTCTGGATACTGAAGCAAAGGTTGTTATTTTGGATATTTTAGGTGTAGCAAGTATCGACAGCGCCGTCGCCGCGCATCTTGTAAAGATTACCAAGGCCACTACTCTTATGGGATGTCAGGCCGTCATTACCGGTATCTCCCCCGCCATATCTCAGACTCTGGTTCATTTAGGAGTTGATTTGGAAGGTGTTGCCAGCAGATCAACATTAGCAGGTGGACTTGAAATCGCGCTTGATATTTTGGGCCTTGAGATAAGACAGTTAAAAGCCGGTCAGGCAAAACTTAAGATCTGAAACACAGCTGGGCACAGATGTTTTCACAGCGAAGCAGTCCCATCCTATAAGTAAAATTAATTGAATGGGCAGATGATCACAGATAAATATCTGTGCTAATCTGTATCTTTTAATCTGTGCTCATCTGTGTTTAAGGAGAATCCTATGGAAGGAACCGCTTTGTCCAAAGTGGCCATGCATGTTACCAGGGGCTGTCTTGTTGTTCCCCTCCAAACAGAGCTCTATGATGATACAATACTTAAGATTCAGGATAACATCTTAGACAAGATTAGAGATACAGGTCTTAAGGGGATGATCATCGATTTCTCAGCCGTTTCGGTAATAGATTCATTTTTGGCCCGGACAATCTCTGATACAACAAAGATGGCGTCTATGTTAGGAGCAACAACGGTTATCACCGGCCTGAGGCCGGGCGTTGTGGCCTCATTTATTGATCTGGATCTTGATCTAGGGGATGCCCTGACAGCGATAACCCTGGAAGCGGGATTCCAAAAACTAAAGCCTATTGTAGAGCCTAAACCCGAAGAGGATGTTGAAGAAGAACTGGAAGCGCCAGCGGCGGAAGAGGAAGTTGATGCGGCCGAAGATGAAACAGCGGCTGAGCGAGAGAGCGAAGACGTTTCACGTGAAGAAGCTGGAGAAGAAATTGTGGAGGCAGAAGATGAACAAGATATAGATAATGATGTGGAACCAGAAGACGAAGAACTAGAAAATAAAGATAATGAGTAAACAAAAAGAAATTAAGATCTCCCAAGAGGTTGACATTATAAAGGCAGTGGCGGAGGCCAGGCAATTATCCAGCGAGGCCGGTTTTAGAGAAAACCAGCAATACGCTATCGCAACGGCGGTTTCTGAACTTGCCAGGAACATATTCCGCTACGCGCTGAAAGGGGAGATTGTCTTAAAGATTATTGAAAGGAAAACTCAAAAGGGTATTGAGGTTATTGCCGAAGATAAGGGCCCGGGGATAGAGCATTTGGGAAAGGCGATGAAAGATCATTTCACTACCTCTCAGGATGGCAGTCTGGGTCTGGGCCTGCCGGGAGTCAAACGGTTGATGGATGAATTTGTATTAGATACGGAACACAAAAGAGGAACGAAAATTATTACAAGAAAATGGGTTAGGTGAGACACAGATGGGCACAGATGAAAAAATTTTAATCTGTGCTAATCTGTGAGGAGCGAAGCGACTAGGGGAGCGAAGCGACTATGGGTAAAGTAGATTATTTTTTGGCTAAACGGCCGCTTATCCGCGGCCATATGGAATTTGAATGCGGGGATGACGGCCTAGTCATTAAATTTGGCAATAAGATATTTATCGCCATTATAGATGCCGCTGGACATGGCGGAGACGCCCATGCGATAGCAATTATTTGTAAGAATTATTTAGAGACAAATTACAGGGGAAATTTAGTAAAGACGGTAGAATGTCTTCACAAATATATAAAGTCTCTGAATAAGGGTGTCGTAGCCTGTCTTTGCCATCTCAATTTAGAAACAGGGGCATTAAAATACGTTGGTATCGGTAATATATCTATAAGAAGATTCGGCTCGATCAATACCAGGATTATCTATAAAAAAGGGATCATTGGCTATACAATTCCAACTCCCAGAGAAGAGATGATGACATTAGCGAATAACGATGTTCTCATATTGCATACAGACGGAATAAAAGAACATTTTGGCATAGAAGATTATCCAAGGCTCCTGCAGCATAACGTTAAGACCATTGCCACCCAGATTATCCGTAGATTCGGGAAAAAGGATGATGATGCCGCTTGTATCGCCTTGAGATATCACAGATGAGCACAGATCTTAAGACACAGATGGGCACAGATAAAGATGGTTTGTACAAGGATTTAACATATAAAATTATTGGGGCTTTATATGAAATTCATAATGAACTTGGCCCTGTGCATAAGGAAAGTGTTTATCATAAGGCAGTTGCAATTGAGTTAAGAAATAGAAAAATAGATTTTAAAGAAGAAAAGTCTTTGGCCGTTACTTACAAGGGCCAAAAAATAGGAGTATATAAACCAGATTTTGTTATTGAAGATAGGGTTATCTTGGAATTAAAAGCCATCCCTATCATACCGAAAGAAATGTATAATCAAATTTATTATTACATTAAAGGCACAAAATATAAATTAGTTTTATTGGCAAACTTTGGAACAAATAGACTAACTGTTAAACGAAGAATCTACACCTGAAAGCACAGATGGGCGCAGACAAATATCTGTGTTAATCTGTGAAAACATCTGTGCTAATCTGTGTATTTGCGGAGCAAATAATGATTGAATTGGGACAAATAATAATAAGGGACGATGCCTCTTTAGTAGAGGCGAGAAATAAGATACTAAAATTATCCGAGGACTTAAAATTCGGTTCTATCTGTGCCGCGCGGCTGGCTACTATAACCTCAGAACTTGTACGTAAAATGCTAGCGGCAAGTCAAGCGTCAGGGCAGGAAGCGTCATCGTATATTAAGGTAGAGCTGGGGTTAAGAGATGATATATTCGGCATGATCCTGGAATTTATCGCTAAAGGAATCGGCTCCGCGACGGATCTTAAGTTACTTGAAACAATCTTTGACAGGGTAGAGGTTTCTGCTGAAGGAGAAGATTCTATCGAGGTGTTTAAAGCGGCATCGGACCCGGCATTTGATATTACAGAAGAGCTTATTGCCCGGGAAAAAGAAGAAATAAGCCGCCTTTCCAAGGAAGAACTATTTTATCAGCTTAAGGAAACCCATGACGATTTAAAGAGTAAAACCGCGCAGCTTATCCAGACGGAAAAACTGGGTTCAGTAGGAACAATGACCGCCGGGGTGGCCCACGAACTCAATAACCCGATGATGGGAATAATTAATTTTATCCAATATTG
This sequence comes from uncultured bacterium, assembly GCA_964543115.1. Lineage (GTDB taxonomy): Bacteria > Auribacterota > CAZIXI01 > CAZIXI01 > CAZIXI01 > CAZIXI01. The sequence goes on along the minus strand of CAZIXI010000201.1, from coordinate 802 downwards.
TATCAAACATACCGAAAGCAGTGACAAAAGGTATTCTGTCCTTCAAGACGCGGAAAAAGAAGCCAAACGCTGTATGGGTATCATCGAGAGTCTCTTAACCTTTTCGCGGATGGAAAAAGAAGGTGAAGAGGCCAGGCAGCAGGCAGACTGTTCGGAAATATTAGAACGAGTCCTTGGTTTAGTAGCTTATCGTATTAGGAAAGACCATATATCCATCACTAAGCATTATGCCAGACATCTACCCAAGGCCTGGATGAAAATGAACAGTATCCAGCAGGTCTTTTTGAATCTTATCAATAACGCTATGGATGCGGTGAAAGAAAATGAGAAAAAAGAAATTGATGTTGATGTGCGCCGTGAGGGCGAATTTGTCCAAATAACAATTACTGATACAGGATTTGGTATCCCGGCGGCAAACCTTAAAAAGATTTTCGATCCGTTCTTTACGACAAAATCTACCGGCGAAGGTACTGGTCTAGGGCTTTCTATAGTTCACGGTATTATCGAGGAACACGGCGGAGAAATAACCTGTGACAGCAGGATCGGGCAGGGAACTAAGTTTACTGTTTTTTTACCAATAAGCCTAAGAAGAAGAGGGAGGGAATAGTATGGCTAAGCATATTTTAGTAATTGACAATGAAGAAGCGGTAAGAAAGTCATTTAGCCTGGCGCTTGAAGATACAGAATATGAGATAGATACCGCGGAATCAGGCGCAAAAGGCCTCCAGCTGAAAGAAGAAGGGCAATATGATTTAATCTTCCTTGATCTTAAAATGCCCGGAATGAGCGGCGTGGAGGTACT
>CAZIXI010000200.1:0-6406 GCA_964543115.1 uncultured bacterium | reverse complement strand
AATAATGATCTGGCAGTAAGGAGTGTGATCGCCCGGCTGTTTAATGATGGTTCGGTTGTATCTTAGCCGGGAGAGCGCTACATTGATGCGGGGAATCCTGACCATAAAATTATCGGCGATGTGTTGTTTAGCATGGCCTATAGCCTAAAGGATGCCTATGAACGCAGAGAAGCGGAGGGGTGTGAGGAGGTGGCGCCGGCATCATCTGTGGAAATCAAGACCGCTATTGGCTATTACTTTGAGGACCTGCGCGAGATCCAGGAATTATTGCAGAGCAGTGAGTTCTGTCAGCTGTTCCGCATCGGCAAAACCGGGGCTGACAATGATTTACGGGAATTTCTCTTTGGTACCGCCAGTCTTTGGCTTGGCGAAAGCAGAAATGGTTACAATGAAGATCAGCAGGCAGACAGTGTGGGTTATGCTAGCGCCAAAGAATATCTGGCGGATCTGGAAATAGCCGCCAGAATTTTAGCGGATAGTAATTTTCAAAAGGTTTTTGACAGTTATTATTGGGATACCTCTTATCATAAGGCCAATGATGCCGAGCGAAAGGAAATATTACAGATACTTTTCTATTTTGTTGCCAAGATCGGCCCGGTGGCGCCGGCTAGCGGGCACTTCTGGAGTGATCTGGAACAATTATTGGAATATTTTGAGATTGCCGCGCTGATTAAACCCTCAATTGAGCAGTATGCCCAGGAAGCTGACCGGCAGCTGATCCCTTATTTCATGAGTGATTTCCGCGGACTGCCGCGGCTGCAGATGTGGAACGGTGAAATCGGTCTCTTGCTGAAGAATGCCGAAGCGATCTGGCTGCTGCTGCATACAGACAGTTACAGCGGCCGGGTAGCACCGGATAAGGAAAAAAGTGTTATCTGGGATGAGGCTAGAGGTACGGTAACCGTTAAATGTTATGACGGCAGTGTACGTTTCAAAAAACGCAATGAGCCGGGATACGAGTTTGCCGCTACGGATACAATAACCTTTGATATTAATACCGGTGAGGTGGTTAGTGTTGCCCGCACGGAGATTGATGAACGCGGCAGAACGGTTTTGCGGGTAACGGAATACCAGCGGGGCGCACGGGCAGTGTATAAGCAGGATATCAGCGGAGTGACGGAAAAAGGTGAACTGGTGGAATTTAATCAATACCGGCGGCCGGAGAATAAATATCTCTTGCCGGTGTGGCTGGGAGTGATTGGCGAGGTGAAGGCGGAAAAACGGGTGCAGCTGGATGAATTTGGTGAGCCGGTTGAGGTGCAGATTGAAGATCTGCGTACCGTTTATGAATATGAGAGAGAAGGAGGAGAGAAAAAGGTAAGCAGCAGAACATATCAGGGAAGAAATCTTGCTGCTAGTTCCGTTAGCGAAGCGGCGGATCTGCCCACCCGGGTAACCGAGTATACAGCGCGCGGCCTGAGTTATAGTTATGAAATTGTGCGTGACCAGCGGGATCCGGAAAAGGTGCTGGCGGTGCATTTTCCTAACGGGGAAGTGATTGAAAATTATGAGGGTGATAGTGCGGACGGAGAAGTGATAACTGTTTTACTGGCGCCGCAGGCAATAGCAGAGGATTATACGGAAATGATTGCTGAGACAGAGGCGCAGATCCAGCTGTTGTGGACACAGCTTTATCCAGAACTGGAGTATGATGAGGATAATCTGGCAGAGGTGTTTACCATTTTACAGGAAGAGGATCTAACTGCTTATGAAAATGCCGATAAACTGCTTTTATTAAACTTTATTTCGCAATTGCAGCGTTATCAGCTGCGGCAGGCGCAAAATGATCCGGCGGAATTGGAAGCGGCAATAGAACAACTAGCGGCATTGCGCAATGCCCTCTGGGATTGTTTTTACAGTAACCGGATGAGCCTGCAGGAGGCGCGGGATGAATTTAATACCTATTTATTGATAGAAACGGAGTTGGCGCTATTAGCAGAATTAATAGCAGAGGAAGATTATGAGCAGATAATCAGCCGGCTGCAACGGCTGGCCGCGCAGTTGGAGCGGGTGCTGCCTGAGCTGGTGCCGGTGGTAAATTATTTAAGGGAAATGGTTGTGCGGGAGCAGGCGGTGGCCAGTGGTGCCGGGAAAGAGATTACCGCAGAGATGCAGAAGAAAGTCGATGAACTGCAGTTGTTAGTGGAGGCGGGATTAGGGGTGCCGTGGGAAGATCATGGCGAGATCAGTATCTGGCAGCGACTGGAACAGTTGCTGCCGGTGTTGACGGAGCGGTTTATTGAAGAACGCGATAAGCAGCAGTATTTTGCCAAGCAGGAATTCTTCGCGGTTGCGGGGCAATTGGAGCAGTTTCAGCAGCGGCTGGCAGCAGTGCTGCAGGCAGAGCGGCAGACGGTGTTGCCGGCATTTAGTTTTGTACGCGGGGAAGGAGGAAATGAATGGAACTTACTGGCTGCGGTTGGTGAAGAGGAAAACAGTATTCTTACCATTCGGCCGGAAGACGGTGTGCCCGGCTGGAGCATTTTCCGGGATCAAACCGGTGAAGCCAAACTGTTGTTGGTTGCTACGGGGGGAAAAGACGATCAGGGAAATACAGAGGTAGTGCTGGTGGAAATGGAAACCGGTAAGGTGCTCAAATACGAATATTACCTGCCTGATGATCCGTTTAAACGTAAGGCGCATGAGCGCTCGGCAAATGGCGATTGGCAGGGCAGTTATGATCATGAAGAGATGACCAGCAGACAAAAATATCAGGGACAGTTAGTGCAGACACGTTACACGCGGGATTTTGTCCGGGCAGGAGAAGTATTGACGGCGGAGATGCTGACAGAGGCGGGTATTAATGAAGGTACGGTTTTACAGCAGATACTGATTCAGCCGGAGATGGGGGAGCAATTTACCGCTTATATGTTGGCGGGTGATTTTCTTGGCCGGGTGATACTGGTTAAACAGCCCGGTGGAGAGAAGATCTTGAATACAGAATTCTATCCCGGCAGGGAATATGCCAAATCAGCCATTGTCTACAGCCGGGAGAATCAGGTGCTCTATCATCTACGGGCCACCGGTATAGTTGACGATGAGGGTTTGGTGCAGGTAGAGGTGACTGAACCAAATGGTTATGTTAATGGTTACTGGTGGTATACGCCAACCGCCATTTCGCAGAGACGCCGGGTAGAGAGTTATGATCCGGATAGCGCTAGTTTTGCCTGGGAGGCGCGTTATACCTATAGTTCGGAGATATCACATGATGTAACAGAAGTGGATCTGTATCATCAGGGACAATTGGTAATGAAAACCAGGATACCTCTTGATGCGGTTACCGGCAGGCCGCTGAGCGGGTCGTTGCGGGATGCATTGCGGGATCTGCGCCGTTATGACGGGGTATTCAGAAAATTTGTTGAATATAACGGTGATGATTACAATCCCCAGGTGGTGGCGGCAGAGGTAATTCTTTATCAGCCGGATACCGAAGGTAATCCGGTAGAAGTGGGAAGACGAACGGAATACAAGCTTGTTGGCGATACTTTCGGCCGTTCGTTATTGGTGGTGATTGATTCAGTCGTGGGCCGGGAACCGCAGATGTTTGCCAATGTTAAATTGGCAGAAGATTCCGCGGGAATTGCCAATACCATTGCTGTTGATTGGGACGGCCGCATACTCTATGAGAGAAAGGTTACCGGTGAAGAGGTGACCATTGACGGCAGGAAATATGCCGAAGTGGAAGTGAACCCACGCGGCGGTGCCGGAGTTGCTTATTACGCCTACTGTGAATCCACGCCGCTGGGCCGGGAACGGTATCAGCTGGATAAGGAAAAATCCCGGGTGTTGGAACTGCGTTATGCCGGGGGCAGTGAGCAGCAGACGGGTGCGCGGCGCTATTCATTGAGTGCTGTTGCGGGCGAGGATAATGCCTATCAGTTAGAAGAGATATTGGAAGAAACAATTATTGAGCGGATCCCCGCGAGTGTTGATTATTATAAAGAGTTTATGGAACATATTCCGGAGGAATACCGGCCGCAATTAGTCGGGGAAGAGCCAGTACTTCAGCGCCGCCGGATAATTGATTATCATAACAGCCGACTGCGTTATGAATATTTTATCCCCGGAGATATACTCGGCCGCTGGATCCTGAAAGAAGAAGCGCTTGCCCATGTGCTTCCGCGGCACCTGCAATCCACAAATTTTCATGTGCGCCGGCGGGTGGTGAGATACAGATTGGAATATGATTCCCCGGCACGAATGTATAATGAGCGGGGTATACCGATTTTCGATTACAAACCTGAGCAGTACATGGATGAAGAAGATAATCTGGTTGTACGTACCGATAGTGAAGGAAATATTGCCGTAAAAGTAACTCCGCTGGTTAATGGTGATACCTATACAATGAGTGTGACCCCGGGCTGGCCGGACCGGCCGGTAAGGGAAGAGCGGGGGAAGAAGACAATTAGCTATGAGTATGATTCAGCGGACTCTGTGCGGGCGCAGAGAATTGTTACCAGTGAGCCGGGCGCGGAGGATATTGTTGCCGTCTATCGGGGAGCAGTAAGCGAAGACGAGGTGCTGTCATTTAACAGCTACAGTGGAAATTTGCCGTTTCACTGGTACGAAGAGTTTAATCAGAATTCCGGTGAATACCGCAACATTTTTTATGATAATGATAATAAAAGGATGTTTGAAATCCGCGGTATGCTGCCCACCAAGGAAGACGGGGAGCTGGATATGCAGAGGATGTATGACGCGGGAGGGGTTGAAATGACCTTCATGATTGATCATTTTCTGGGTGCGAATTTCCCGCTGGCCACCGACAGCCGGCTGATCAGAGACGGGCGGGCGGTGCAGCGTCAGGTAACCAGAATGATGCGGGATTACCGCAGCAATGTGCCGAAGTTATATCAGTTGCGGCGTCCCGCCTATGGTGGAATTGCGGGAGAAACCATCAGGTGTATTGCGCATATGGTTACCGATCATTATCTGAATGATACTTATATGGAATACCGGGACCTGGAGGGAAATCTAGTGATGAGGGAGCAATCGGGTGTGCGCACCTGGGTATTGGAACGCGAGCCGGGATTAACAGACGGAATAACAAAGTCGCTGATTACTGACCGGAGCAACAATCCTTTACGCTACAATTATGGTCATTTTGATCGGGACCACAAACAGATGTACATAACTTCTGAAGATTTATTAACAGGAGAGAAATACGATGAGGTATATAATGTGCGCGGCCGGCTGTTAACGAGAGAGAAAAGGGACGGCCGGCTGAGAATGGAAAATACCGTGTTTGCCGCGGGTACGAATTTTGCCGTGGAAAGTGAGACTTATGATGAAGATGATAACCGGGTACGGCGGAGTTTTATTGCTGATGAAAACGGCAGCCCACGTCTGCGTTCGCATCTTGATGAGTACGGCCACTGGCAGCGCCTGGTGGGGGTAGAGGTGCGTGATTATCAAACCGGACGCAATTGGGTAGAATGGGTAAACCTGCGCGGCCAGACAATAGAAAAGGAAGAACTGATTAATAACGGTAATGAGGTCGTAAAGGTTGTAACAAGAAATAAAGAATTCCTTTCACTGGTCAGTGAGGTTGCCGTTCGTAGTGTTGTTAGTGTGAGTGTCGGCCAACGGCAGCCTGATGGTTCCATTATCTGGGAGACCACAAATGTGCCGGTTATGGAAGCAAATCTTCGGCTGTGGGATAATGGACGCTATCTTGATAGCCGGGGGAGAATGAAAGTGGAGTTTAAAAACCTAAAAACAGGGCTTGTTTGGCAAGAAATTAGGGATAGAGATGGGCGGGTATTGGCGCGTTATGATGGATATCTACAGGATGGAGATTTTATCGGTGAGACGGTTACAGAATATTTCTATGAAGACAGGCGAATGCGCGCCAAAGAAATTGCCTCGCGGGCGGAAACATATTTATATGATTCCACAGAAACGGATAAAAAAGGAGAACATATTTCAACTTCGCGCGCCATTAGTGTTAATGATCAGGGTGAAGTACTGCTGCAGACAATCAATAAAAAGACCCATGTTGTTCAACAGATACTCAAAGATAAGTACGGCAGGACATTGCATACCTATGATGGTGAGCTGGTGGACGGAGAGTTCCAGCCCTGGACGGATACGGAGAACACCTTTGCCGGTGTTGCCGGGTATCTGGGGGTGGCCAGCGAGTCAAGAACCTATTATGTATATAATGACGAGCATTTGCCGCTGTCCGTGTCGCGGTTGGCTGAAGGCTGTTTTGATGATTTTAATGACGCCGAAAGTTATGCGGGTAATGTAGAGATACTGAATACCAATCTTATAACCAAGGTCAGCAAGATAGAGATCAGGGACAACAAGGGTCGCCTGGAAAAAGAATTTGACGGCTATATTGCCGACGCACCAATTACCGTGAATGGCCGCAGTTATCGTGCCGGGGATTTTGTTTATCGTA
>CAZIXI010000199.1:0-6407 GCA_964543115.1 uncultured bacterium | reverse complement strand
GGGATTGGGGTCGGGATTTGGGTCTGGATTAGGATCTGGGTCGGGGTCAGGGTCTGGAGAAGGACTAATATCTAACACTCCTCCTTGTAAAGGAACCTGTTTCTTAGGAGGATTAAGCTCATAATATGGATTAAATGCATACCAAAAATACCAATCATCATATTGTCCCCCCCAACCAAAATTCAGATGGAAATACCAATCTTCTCTAAAACCATCTGCAACAAGCGCATGAGCTGAAACATTTTGACTAGCATACGTCCCTACTAATACTGGACTTCCACCCATAATATTTAGAGCCATATATTGGTAAAAATCCACCTCTTGTCCCGCATAGTATGTTTTATCATACCAATTATACCATTTTGCATACTGATACCTAAACGCCCCTAAAAACGCATTCGCAATTTTGTCCGGAAGAGCATAAGATCCACTGGCGCTATAAGACATTTGCACAGAAACACCACAGGCAAACATTAAACCTGCAATCGTTTCAGTTGAAGGAGAACCACTATTGTAATCTATACTGGACATATTCGCATCTGAGGCGTTAATACTTCCATAATTGTAAGAATTATTAAAACTAACTGAAGACGGGGATTTCCAGTAATTCATTATCTGAGCCATTGCAGTTGCGACACAACCTGTTTGACTCCTTTGCCCATTACTAGAATCTATTGGACAGGATCTATTATAAGGATCTCCTTGAGCCCATTTAGTCTTTATCCATCCTTGTCCGTCAGACGGCCAAACTTGAACCCCTGCTCTCTTATCAACAAATGCCCTATCCTTTTCAAGATATTGTTTCCATGATTTATTATTTTCTGCTCTTTTCTCTTGAGGAATTAAATCAATGACTTCTAATCTACAAGCCATATCTTCTTTAATAAATAACATCGGCACATTTCGTGCTGAATCCTCCATTGAAAAATTAGATTCATATGAATACGCAATAACAGGCTTTAAATCTGTATCCGGGGAAAGTACTACAAATCCTTTGGGCTCTAGATTCAAAATGTGGGCAAGTACTTCACCCGTGGCTTCATCTTTGAGGACTTGCGTATTAGAAAGGGAGTATTGCTCTTGTGGTCCAGAGACTTGTCCCGCTGCAGCTCTTTTGACTTGTCTTTGATCTTCTATTTTGAGGTGTGTGTTTCCTACAGCTTCAACAGCATCTAGAGACACCCTTTCTGCGTAGGTTAAATTGAACGAAATTAGTAATAGGAATACAACGAGGATGAAAATGCCTTTTTTCATGTTCTGCCCCTTCTTTCCCCCCAGGGAATTTCAAGATTGTCGGGATAAACGCCTAAAGGATATACACAAGAATATAACACATAAAAGGCCATCTGTCAATTTAGGTAGATTAAACTATTTACTATTAAAATAGTTTTAAAACCCATAAAAAAATTGCTACCCATTTTGCTACCCACTATGTATGGACCAAAGGGGAAATACTGCTAATTCTAGGGAGATTATTATGTCCAGAATGAGGACAAAAAAATAGATGTGATCCGTCGTAATTAACTGAATCACACCTATTTATGAGTGAAACTTAGCCCCAACGGGATTCGAACCCGTGTCTGATGGCTGAGAACCACCTGTCCTGGGCCAGGCTAGACGATGGGGCCATAAAAGCCGTTTCTCGTTATGCGTTTTTCGTTTCTCGTCTTATTCTGGCGTAAATTCTAGCATAGGAGCTAAACAGTGCCAAGGAGAAATATTTAGCTCTCAGTAAAGAGAAAGACTATGGTTACTTGGACGGGAAATTCTGCTAAGTTCCAGGATTTAGGGAAAGGAGGGAAAGGGGCAGCCCGGTAAATAGTGGCCAGTGCTTCTTTGTCCAACATCCTATTACCAGAGAAGGCAATTATTTGCACTCGCTTAACCGTGCCATTAGCCAGGATATTAAAAGATATCTGCACAGTGCCCTCTACCCGATATTTTTTCGCCCAGGCAGGATAGCGTCTGGCCTCCTGGATCCGCTGTTTTACCATATCCTGGTAACGCAATTTTTCCTTCTCGCCGGGAACATTATTCTTAACCGAACCTGTATCCCGTTGGCCTTCTTTCTGCTGCAGCTGCGGCTGAGGCTTTACTTCTTCCTGTTTTTGTTTTAACTCTTTTTCCTCAGCCGGTTCCTCTATTCTGGGGAGATCGGGCGGAACCCGGATTTCTATCTGTAACGGAAGCGCATATTCTGCCTCTTTTTGCACTCCTGGCCAGTGAAATCCCAATACCCCTAGATGGCCGGCCAGTGAAACCAGCAGTGACACCTTAGCTATTCTTGTTGCAAACATTGACTTATATCTTTACCTTTCCGCCCAGATAACCTGAAATCCCGGGGGTATTAAAGCCGTAAACTTCTTCGTAATCTTCATCAAAAAGATTCTCTACTCTGGCAAAAACCTGCAGATTATCGTTTATATCATAGGAACAGAAAACATCTACCCGCACGTAACTCGATAAAACAATCCGGTTATAGGGAAAAACAGTGAAATCCTGGTCTTCGCGCTTACCAACATAAACAAGATCTAGATTGAGGTTTCCTTTCTGCAGAAACTGCCAATTGACATTGAGGCTGGCCTTGTTCTTCGGCCTTCGCAACAACTCCTGGCCTGTTGTTTTGTCCTTTGTCTCTAAATATGTATAGTTAAGACCAACCCTCAGCACGTCCCAGGGAATAAAAAACAATTCTGTCTCCACTCCTTTGGTTATTGCTTTACCGATATTCTTATATTGCCAGAGGCCGGCGTCCCAATCAATCAGCTCCTTAATCCGGTTATGGAAATAGGTTACTCCTAATTTCAGTTTTTTTGTGAATAATTCCTGCACAATCCCTAAATCATACCCCCTGCTCTCTTCCGGCCGCAGAGTTTGATCACCGTAAACCGAGTATAATTGATAAAGCGTCGGTGCCTTAAACCCTGTCCCCCAGCTGCCTTTCAATTGGGTGCCGGTTTGCTTAATCAAATAACTAGAGGCAATACGATAATTGGTATCATCACCGAATTCCTCATTATCATCCAAACGAACACCAACGGTGGTAAACCAGCGTTCCCATAGTTTGAGGATATTCTGCAGGTAGTAGCCCCAATTATCCAAATGGCGCCGGGAAAAATTATCAGTATATGTATCCCAACGATAATAGGAAGAACCCCGTTCCCGCTCGTATTCTACGCCGGCGGTGATGGTATCTATTTCTTTAATCTGAAAATTGTGCTGCCATTCGGCATTAAAATCATCACCTTTATACCAGCTCTTCATATCTTCAAAAATATCAATATCATCTTTTTTATCTTTGTACTTTCTTTTCGTCTCCGTATAAGAACAGGAAAGTTCATGCTGCCACCAGGGCAATAATTGTTGGTCAAAGGCCAGGCGGGAAGTAAAATTATCCCATTTCTGATCGTAATTGGGATCATCTTCATAACCACCGTCATCCAGATCACTTTTAGCATCTATATAGCTGATAAAGGCATCCAAACGACTATTAGCGAAAACATTTAACCCTAACCGCCCGGTCAAGGTAGTATTGTAATAGCCATCTCGCTCTGAACCACCTTTGGCCGCGGAGAAGCCATTAGAATCAACCCGGGTCAGGGAAGCGTAGTAATCTAATTTTTCGTATACTCCCCGTAAACTTGCTGATTCACGAAAAGTGGTATAGGACCCACCTTCGACATAGGCCCCGATTGTCGGTTTTCCTTCGCCGCGTTTGGTAATTATATTGATTACTCCCCCGATCGCCTCAGACCCATAAAGAGTGCTCTGTGGTCCGCGTAAAACTTCAATCCTTTCAATATCTTCGGTTGTCAAATGGGCTAAATTAAATCCCCGGGTAGGGGCCATCGGATCATTCACCTCTACCCCATTAATGAGGATAAGTGTCTGCCCGGGTTTGGTTCCTCTTAAATAAACATCAACCAGACTGCCCAGGGGGCCAGTCTGCACTACCGTTACCCCGGGCACATCCCGCAAAACATTTCCTACCGTTCTTTTACCGCTTTCTTCAATTTGTTTACTGGTAACAACAGAAACGCTGGAACCGATCTCCGCCATTGGCTCCTCAGTTTTAGTTGGAGTAACCACTACCTCACCCAAATCATATTCTTCCGCCCAACCCGGGAAACAAACCAAACCAGTAACAAGTAATCCAACTAAAAGCTTCTTCATCTATCTCTCCTTTCAAATAATAATAGTTACTCCGACAAGGGCAACTATTTCACCCAGCTCATTGATTAAACCCAGATTATCGCCAGTAAGACCACCAAATTTCTTGACACAATATCTCCCCACAATTAAGGCAATTAGTACAGCTACTAGCAGCACGCTTAAACCGCGTAATCGCAACAAAAGACCACTAATAAGCACGCTAATTATTCCGGCAATAATTGTTTCCTGAACACCTCCTTTTCCGATAAACGCTTTTCCCGTACCGCTCTGGCGCGCATAAGGAAAAAATTGACTCACTGTGACCATCGCCATTCGTCCAACTAGCGGGAAAAAAAGCAGGATGGCGTATAGACGCGGAGCAAAAAATTCCAATAAAATAACGTACTTTATCGCTAAACACCCCAAGATAGCGATTACCCCCATTGGCCCGATAGTGGAATCCTTCATAATCCGCAGGGATTCTTCTTTGCCTTTTCTCGCCGAGAGGGCATCAACAGTATCCGCCAGTCCATCCAGGTGCAATCCCCCGGTAAATATTACCAGTAAGCCAACAAGGATTAACTTCACCAATGATCCCGGTAAAATAAAAGCCAGCAGATACTCTACCCCGACTAATAAAGCTCCCAGAATAAGCCCAATAACAGGGAAAAAGATCATTGACCTCCGGCACTCTTCCGCAACCGGCTTCTTCTTTAACCTAACCGGAAAACAGGTAAGCACCTGCACCGCAATCAAAAATAACCTCAGCACCTTCATCATTTCTATCTGTCTCTCCATTGAGCAGGCGTAAATGTGCGAGGCTTAGCCTCGCACATTAAGTACGTCTACACCTTCTCCTTTTCGCTGACGCCGGCGGAGGTGAAGGTGGCCATTTTGGTAAAAATCCTTATGCTGGCTTCAATTATATTCATCGCCAGCGCGGCACCCGTACCCTCACCAAGACGAAGGTCTAAATGTAAAATCGGCTCAAGACCTAGATAATCAAGTACAAGCAGATGGCCGGATTCCTGTGACTGATGACTGGCAATCAAATATGGTTTAACTGCTGGCGCCAGTTCTGCTGCCACTAGGGCCCCGGCAGTAGCAATAAAACCATCAATTACTACCGGCACCCGGTCCGCTGCCGCGGCTATAATCGCACCGGCAATACCGCCAATCTCAAAACCACCCACTTTGCTTAAGACATCTAAAGCATCGGTTCTAACCGGCTGATTGATCTCAAGCGCCTTTTCAATTATTTTTGTCTTATTAGCATATACTTCATTGTTAATACCTGTTCCGCGGCCCACTACTGCCCGAACAGGAACAGTTAAAAATACCGCAGCGATCGCAGTGCTGGCGGTTGTATTACCAATACCCATGTCCCCTACACCAAGAATATCGATTCCCTTTTCCTTATTACTGCCATACATTTCTATTCCCCGCTCGATACTGGTTACCGCCTCTTCCTTGCTCATCGCCGGCCCCTGAACAAAATTCCGGGTGCCCGCGGCTACTTTGTAGTTATGGAAATTACCAGCCGTAGAAGCTATTTCTCCTTTGACTCCCAGATCCGCCACTTCTACCCGCGCCCCCGCCTGTTCGGCTAAAACATTAATCGCCGCTCCTCCGGCAAGGAAGTTATACACCATCTGTACGGTTACTTCCTGCGGGTAGGCGCTTACCCCTTCCTCTGCCACTCCATGATCTCCGGCCATTGTAAAGATCACCTTGCGCGAAAGAGAGGGCGGCAGTTTACCGCTAATCGCCACTATCTTTTTCGCTAACCATTCCAGTTTGCCTAAACTACCCTGAGGCTTGGTCAGGTTATCCAGATGTTTCTGGGCTTTGTGCTCCAATTCAGTATCGATTAAGCGGATTTTAGAGATCATTTCCTTAATCTTTTCCATTCTCTTCTCCTTTTATTCGCAGAGGAATTCCGCAACATAACTGATAGACAAATTCGGCTTCCTTAGCTAATAACTGATTTACTGTGCCCAACAAATCCCGATAATCACGGGCGAGGCGGTTGGCCGGCACTATCCCGCCGCCCACTTCGTTACTCACCAGAATAGTATGAAAATTTCTTTTTCGTAATCTGTTTAAAAAAGTTTTTAGTTTCTTTTTAATTTCCCGTTCCTTTTTTCCGGCTAAGATAAGATTGCTGAGCCAGACAGTCACACAATCAAATAAAATTACTTCCGTGCGGGAAGAAATTCTGGCAACAACCCGCTCAATATTTACCGGCTCTTCAA
>CAZIXI010000198.1:0-6413 GCA_964543115.1 uncultured bacterium | reverse complement strand
ATGAACGCCCGTGACTGATTATACAGGTACCATTTACCCCTAAAAGCGGCGCGCCGCCATATTCCGCATAATGAATCTTTTTTGCTATCCGTTTAAGGGTACGCTTAACCAGCAAGGCGCCGAATTTCGCCAGGGTGTCTTTCATTACTTCTTCTTTTATTATATATTGGAAGGCGCCGGCCAGGCTTTCACATACTTTCAGGGCAACGTTACCCAGAAATCCGTCACAAACAATTACGTCTACCCGATCACTGAAAAGGTCGCTGCCTTCTACATTGCCGATAAAATTTAATTTTGTTTTCTGCAATATCTTATAGGCATCCCGGGTCAGGTCGGTGCCTTTTATCTCTTCGGCGCCCAGGCTGAGGATCCCTACTTTTGGTTTATTTATCTCTAAAAAATATTCCGAATATACACTGCCCATGGCAGCGAACTGAGCTAAATTGCGCGGTTTACAATCTATTGTCGCACCGGCATCAAGCAATACGAACATACCATATGGTGATGGAATAACAACCGCTATTGCCGGCCGTTCCACTCCCGGCAGTCCGCGCCACTTGATCTTTGTCGCCGCTACTGCCGCGCCGGTATTTCCGGCTGTGATCAGGGCATCGGCCTTCCCCTCTTTTACAAGTGAGGCGGCTTTCATTATGGATGAATCTTTCTTCCGCCTGATGGCCAAGACCGGCAGTTCATCCATTCCCACTACCTGTGTGCAGTGAACAACAGTAATACCCGGCAGCTGTTCAGCCTGCAGCCGGTTAAGCTCCGCCTGAATACGCGACTGGTCACCAACAAGAAGAATCTCCCGGTCGGCCTGTCCTTCCCTGGCCGCCTGTACGGCTCCTTCAACTATCGCCTGCGGGGCATGATCCCCGCCCATGGCGTCTAATGCGATTTTCATAAACCGCCTTCTGTTATTCGGCTTTTTCCACTATGGGAATTACTGATCGCCCTTTGTAATGCCCGCAGGAAGGACATACTCTGTGCGGTCTGATCATTTCATGACAATGCGGACAGGGCACCATTGCCGGCGGCTTGAGAGTATCGTGTGTCCGGCGTTTTTTTGCTCGTGTGTGTGATTGTCTCCTCTTTGGTACTGGCATAATTTTTCTCCTTATTTAAAAAAATAATTAATATTACCTTTTTGACCACGGATTACACGGATTATTTTTATTAATTATATATTTAATTAGTGAAATCAGTGGCTAAAAAACTATTGCACTTTCTTGGCACTCGATAACTTGTCTAGCTCTTTCCACTGAATATCGTGTTTACTGCGGTCGCAGCCGCATTCTTTCTCGTTCAGGTCCTGGCCGCAATTCGGGCAGAGCCCCCGACAGTCAAAACCACATAACGGTTTCATGGGTACCTGTATAAGTATCCCCTCCCTGATCTCCGGGGTTATATCTATTTCCGTCTTTGCGCCCAGTTCGGTTATGATATTGAAATTATTGTTTGATAATTCCTGCCTAACCTTTTTCAAACAGCGACTGCAGACGAGCTCAGCTTCTGTCTTAACGCTTCCTTTCACCAATAAATTTCCGCTGGCCAGATTCACATTTATAGCTACATCTACCGGCCGGGTAAATCTAATATCATGGCCCTTAACGGCCATAATCCGCGCCGGTTCCTGTTCCTCTATATCCAGCCCTTCCGGCGGAATGGTTTCTTTTCTTATCTTCATATCTTTTTCAAATATTTTTCTACTACCGGCGGAACAAACTTTTTTACCGATCCGCCTAAACCGGAAATTTCTTTAATCAAACTTGAACTGAGATATGAATAACTTTCATGCGGCATTAAAAATACCGTCTCAATGTCCGGGGCGATTCCCCTGTTGGTCAGGGCCATCTGGAACTCATACTCAAAATCACTGAGCGCCCTTAACCCGCGAATAACTACTTTCGCCCGTTTTCGTTTAACATAGTCGACCAGCAGTTCATTAAAACTGTCCACTTCTATGTTACTTATCCTGGCCGTTAACTGCCGCAGCATGGCTGTCCTTTCCTCACCGCTGAACCAGACATCTTTACTGGTGTTCTCCGCTACGGCGACGATTACCTTAGAGAATATCCGGGCCGCCCGTTTGATCACATCTAAATGACCATAAGTAGGCGGATCAAATGTACCCGGATAAATCGCAGTTACCCCAGCCATTATTACCTTCTTCGATAAAGGGATACCAGGGTATCCCCATAACGCTTTGCCACTAACTTTGTAAAGAGTTGATTTTCTTCAACTTCTTCCCTGTTAGAATGTTCAATGAGTATCAGGGCAGAAGCGCATAATATATCATGACTGGCTATTTGTGACAATAGATTTTTGGCTAGATCCAGATTATAGGGCGGATCGGCAAAAACAAGACTAAATTTTACGCCTTTTGCGGCCAGATCCTGCAATGCCTTATCGGCTTCCTGCTTAAGAACCTGGCCTGTAAATCCGGCGTTTTCTAAATTGTCCTTAACCACCTTTATACAGTCTGTATTATTGTCTATAAAAACACAGTCTTTCGCTCCCCGGCTCAGGGCCTCAATGCCCAGGGCACCGCTGCCACTATAAAGGTCCAGCACCCGCGCATCTATAACGCTTGCCCCAAGCAGGTTAAAAATCGCTTCCTTTACACGATCAGCGGTTGGCCGTGTCTCCTGCCCTTGGATGGTCTTTAACTTCCTGCCTTTAGCCGTTCCCGCTATTATTCGCATAATTACACTGAGAGTAATTCCAGCTTTCTACCGAAGATCCGTTTTACTTTCGCCATTAAATCACGGTGTTCCGGAAGCTTGAGGGAAGGATCTCTACTCACCAAGGTCTGCGCTTCCCGACGGGCTTGTTCCAAAAGATTTAAATCACTAATGATATTGCCTGCCCGCATTTCCGGCAGCCCGGATTGGCGGGTGCCAAAAAATTCGCCCGGACCGCGAATAGCCAGGTCTTCCTGGGAGATTTTAAATCCGTCAGAAGTGGTTTCCATTGCCTTCAGCCTTCTCTGGCCGGCGGTTGTTCCGGGATTGCCCTGCAAAATACAGTAACTGAAGTTGCTGCCCCTCCCAATTCGCCCCCGTAACTGGTGCAGCTGCGACAGGCCGAACCGTTCCGCGTGCTCAACTAACATTACTGAGGCATTAGGTATATCTATCCCCACCTCGATCACTGTCGTAGCTACCAGTACATGCAATTGCCCTTTACGAAAATCTTCCATTATCCGCACTTTGTCTTCTGCCGGTAAACGGCCGTGCAGCAGATCCACCCTTAACTTGGGAAATTCTTCCGCCTGCAGTTTCTTTACCATGTCTTCGGCGGCCCGCAGTTTTACTTTTTCCGATTCCTTAATTAACGGATAAACAATAAAGGCCTGCCGGCCTTTGGCGACTTCTTTCCGGATAAAATCATAGGCCTTGGGTAATTTGTTTTCCGTTATCCAATAGGTAACTATTTTTCCCCGGCCCGGAGGCAGTTCATCAATTATACTTAAATCTATATCACCATAAACCGTCAGCGCCAAGGAGCGCGGGATCGGTGTGGCGGTCATTACCAGTACGTCGGGATGAAGTCCGGTTGTACTCATCCGGGCCTTGGCGCGTAATACCGCGCGTTGGGCTACACCGAATTTATGTTGTTCATCTATCACTACTAAACCGAGATTTTTATATTCTATCTTCTCCTGGATCAGAGCGTGTGTACCAATAACTATATCTACAGTACCGGCGGCTATCTGTTCTTTTACCGCCTGGCGTTCTGCGGGCGGTAAATCACTTATCATCAGGCAGACTCTGATCCCTAAAGGATCAAGCATTTCTTTTAGCGTATAGTAATGCTGCCGCGCCAGGATCTCTGTCGGTACCATCAGCGCGCCCTGGTAGCCGCCGCCCACAGCGTAAACCAGGACATAAACAGCTACTACGGTCTTGCCGCTGCCTACATCGCCCTGTAATAAACGGTTGAGCGGTTGTTCCCGCTGCATATCCCCCACTATCTCGGCCAGTGACCGCTCTTGGGCGCCGGTAAGCTCAAACGGCAGGAGTTTTTTGAACCGGTCCACCAGCTCAGGCGCCGGGCAATGGCTAATCCCGCTGACTAAATTTTCCACCTGATGTTTACGCAGGGCAATACCCAATTGCATGATAAAAAACTCTTCAAAGGCCAGCCGCTGCCTGGCCCGCTCGCCTAAGGCATCATTTTCCGGAAAATGGATGCTCCATAAGGCTTTCCTCACGGGCAAGAGATCCAGCCGCTGCCGTATCGGACCGGGAATCAGTTCCTGTACTTCATTTATATACGCGCCTAGTATGTTCCTGACGAGCGAACGCAGGAATTTCTGGTTGAGTCCTTCTGTGGCCGGGTAAATCGGCACTATCCCGCCCATGTGGATACTGTTTACCTCTTCCTCCTGCAATATCTCATATTCCGGGGCGTTCATCTGCAGCTTGCGCCCACGGAAGGTGGTTACCTTGCCGTAAAGAATTACCCGGGTACCTTTTTTAAAATAATCACGCAAATACGGTTGATTGAACCAGAGGGCGTAAATAATGCCGCTGCCGTCACTAATAGCCGCTTGAAATATTTTCATTCGGGATCGCGTTCTCAATTCTCCGGCGGTTAGAACTTCACCGGTTACGGTAACGCTATCACCTAACTCTAAGCTGCTGATAGGATTAATGCGGCTGCGGTCTTCATACCGGCGGGGCAAAAGCCAGAGCAGGTCTTCTACGGTCTCCACTCCCAGCCGTTTAAACAGGCCGGCCCGTTTGGGGCCCACATGCTTGACATATTGTATTGGGGATTGTAGTTTTTGGCTCAGCATAAATTTTCCTTTCATCTTACCCTAATTTTTTGCTAATATAAAGCCCAATTTCAGACTATAGACTATGTTATTATCCAAAGGAGGAAACTATGCCCAGAATTTGCTATTACTGCGGTAAAGGACCAATTTTCGGCAACAAAATAACCAGGCGTGGATTAGCCAAGAAAAAAGGCGGTGTCGGCCAGAAAATAACCGGCATCACTAAAAGGAAGTTTAAACCAAATCTTCAGAAGGTTAAGGCATTTGTTGGCGGTAAAACGAGATCAATTAATGTCTGCACCAGGTGCATCACTCACGGGAAAGTGGTTAAACCAATCAAGGTTAAGACTAAAGCTTAAATACAACTACTGCTAATCAAAAAAAAGACCAAGATTTTCTTAAAGAAAATTTCGGTCTTTTTTTCTCTAGACTATTGCTCTTTTCTCTTAAATCTAAAAGAGCCAATAGCTGATGGCCTTAAATTATCTTCCTATATATAGCCTCATATTCCCGGGCCATTTTTTCCAGGGAGAAATTCTTCTCTACGTGCCGGCGGCAATCACGCGGTTTAAGTTTGCCTATTTCTCCAACAGCTTTTACCATCTCGGCCTCTGTATCAACCACAAAGCCGGTTTTGCCGTTTACAATTACTTCCGGAGCCGCGCCTTTGCGCAGCGCCAATACCGGGGTGCCGCAGGCCATTGATTCTGTCATTACCAGGCCAAAGGGTTCTTCCCATTGGCTGGTAAACAGAGTAGCAGTAGCGTTGCGGTAAAGATCGTACTTCTGCTTGGGCGTTATCTCCCCATAAAACTTAAAGGAGTTTTTCTTTTTATATTTATTAAGCCAGGGCTGTACCTCTTTTTTATAGAACTTCTTTTCATGGTCCTCGGTCATCTTTATCGCCATTACCAGATTCAGGCCGGCTTTTACCGCTACCCGTACCGCCAGGTCCAGGCCTTTCTCCCAATTTGCCCGGCCAATAAAGTAAAGATAACCTGATTTATTTTCTTTGTATTTTATTTTGGTTGTATCAATACCATTATAAACTACTCCGGCAATCTTCACCCCCCTACCATAGAGTTCTTTCTGCCGTTTACTGATAGCAACAAAATGATACCCACGCTTATCAGATAACTTTTTACATCTCTTTTTCACTTCCGCGGTTCCAGGACCATGCAGGGTCTCCACTATCGGCACCTTTATTTCCGTTTCCTGCAGGGTGTGACCATGAACCAAATCCACCCCTTCATAAGCCGCGCGGGCAAATGAATATTGCGCCGCTAAGCTGAAAATCGGAAACAGCGCTTCCGGCGGCAGGTTCTGACCAAGATGTTTCTTTACTATGGGCACCAGTGTGCCGCTGGTCTGGGAGTCGCCCGGGGCAAATAACAACACTTTGTGCCGGCGCCGGGCCAGACCTTCGGTTAAATCATAAATCACTCTTTCTATACCGCCATATCCTTTGGGCGGAATACTTAACCAGGGTGGCGCAATCATTCCTATTTTCATTTGTTAATCCTCCTCGTTAAACAATTAACAAGAGTTCTGCAAAATAGAGTAAAAAGGATCAAATGTCATCCCGCGGCTTGACCGCGGGATCCAAAAGTATTTGTAATGTAATGAATTC
>CAZIXI010000197.1:0-6420 GCA_964543115.1 uncultured bacterium | reverse complement strand
ATCAAGCATATTAATGAATATCTGCCGAAATTGTTCTAGTAAAGATTCGAATCTTCCTACTTCGTCATTTATCTGTTGGTTTATCGGCGTGGTATAATCACCTCCAACGAGCTTTGTTATTTTGATCGTAATAGATTCTAGTCTTTTAAATATAAACTTGTGCATGAGTGCCAACATGATAATTGCAACTAAAATTGCAAATATTATTACAAATAATCCGATTTTCATTTGTGCATTGCGCATGATGTTATACAATTCGGTTATATTTCTTAAAACAAAAATTGCACCTATTTTATTGTTTCCAGCGTCATATATAGGGAAAATCCCTCTTACAAAGGTTTTGTCGTCTTTTCTTATTGTTTGTAGAACAAGTCCATTATCTGGAACATTCAGTATATCGCCGTCACAGTCAATTAGGGATTCATTCTTTGTAGTTGCTGCGATGAGCACCGAAGTTTTCATGTCATTCCAGTTATTGTGAAGGTTTTTCTTTTCTCTTACACTTGCCCATTTGTTTTCATCTATTTTATTTTTTAGAACGAGGAGACCATACTCATTTCCACTTTGTGACTTCATTGCTTCTAGGAAATAGTCTATTTCCTGGCCAAGTTCGAGATACCCGATTAGCTGTTTGTTATAGTAAAAAGGATGCACCACTCGCAATGCGAATGCCGTTTTACCAAGTTCAATTCCTGTGCCAAAGCTAGCGGATTTCACCGATTTTGCAAACGTGATCCTTGTTATCACATCATTATAAAAATCCCGCTTATGAACTCTCAGGAAACATTTATTGCTTGGCGGTGGATAAATAAAATAAAAGTGAGTAATCCCGTATTTTATTTTGAGCTCGTCAAATAACGGTCCTGCAAACTCATAAAGTTTGTCGCGGTTTTGCTCCTGGAATGCAACGGCAAACGGTTCATGTATAAGAAGTGCGTCCAAAGTCGCTGACAGCATTTTTATGTCATTTTCCTTTAATCTTTTAAATGTATTTTTTGACTCTTGAATTTCTATCCTGCAAGTAAGTTCAAGATTCTTTTCATACATACGGAATGATATGTACAGGATACCAACAATAATTATGGTAAAGCACGCTATGATGGCCAATATTACTTTTAATTTTATCTTCATAGAATACCCCCTGAATTTTATATTACGATGTTAAGTACTTTGCGCGTTGCATTTTTCAGTATTTCTATTTCATTCGGATCATCTGGTGTATCCTCGTTGATCAGTCCTATTAGGAACCCGGCGCTTAAGCTTATCTGTCCTTTGGTATAAAATTCGTCAAGTTTCTGCTTGGTGATCTCCTCTTCGATCCTTTTTCTAATTTCAAATATTTCACCCATTTTGTCACCCCCACATTACTTATACCTCTTTTTAATTGTTTTAGATAAACAATTGAAATTCGATATTTTAGTGTGTACGTTCAGCGTCAAATAGTTTGTTGTTTAGAGTAACTGAGAAGTTCTAGAAATCTGATTCATTGCAATACCAGCGAATGCTCTTTAAATTTGTCTTCATTGACAGTAAAATCATCTTTTAGCTGTTAATATTTCAGCATGAAATATGCGCGAAAAACAATAAATTATTTATACACTAAATTACAGAGGGTAGTTATAGAGGGGGACGTATACGATTAAACTAACTCCGTCCCTCCTCTTCATATCTATTTCCCGATAACGGCATCAGCAAGCTCGCTCCGCGCTCACGCAAAAACCTTTTATTTCTCTGAAACCGGATTATTTGCCACACCGATTTTTTCTCTAACCCGCACAGGAGTAGGTTTTTCCCCAAGCGGGATGGTGAACTTGATTGCCTGCGGTTCAAAAATCAGCAAAATTGAGGAACCGCCGTAAGCAAAGTATCCAAGTTCGTCACCTTTCTTTACATAATCACCCTCTTTTCGTTCTGTTATTATTGAACCAACGCCCCAAAAGCCAACTGGAATCATCGCGACTAATCCGAATTTTTCAGATTGAATGATATAACATAGACGCTTATGTTTTGCCAATTCTCTATACCAGTTCGGATTTGGGAAGTTGTAATTGTAGGAACCAGGATATTCATCCATTTCAACTATTTCACCGGAAACAGGCGCGTGAAAGTGATGGTAATCCGTAAACCATAGAAGAACGTCTACCATTTCACCGCCAATGAATTTTTCTGCGTAGGGACTGTCATTAAGAGCCTGGCGCATATTTATCACGTCTCTTTTGACTTTAAAATTTGTATCCAAACCCTCGATGTAAATTTGATGTATCGTGCCGTCGGCAGGAGAAACAATAACAGCTGGATCGTCCTTGCCGGCCAAGGGCCTTGCTCCTGGCTTTAGGGTTCGCAAGAAAAATTCATTAAAATTCTTAAAACCGCCTTCCGGCACATTATAATCCTTGATCTTTATTACCGGATCAGCCATCAACTTGGCAATATTCTCCGTAGAATCTTTGCTGCCTAAATATTGACCTCTGGCATCAAGAAACTCGATAAACCACGAACTGAAAACATTATTGTTAAAAAGAATTTCTCCTGCACCTGAATTCGCCAACTCGTCAAATAACATGATATATTTGCCCGGCGCTTTTGGTCCAATATTATAAACAAGCCATTCTTCGAAGAATTTTACGAAATCAGCGGAAGTTTTTCCATACCAATGTGAATCCTTTTTCTGAATTTTTAAGGCTTTATCGATATCCCCTTTTAACAATGGGGTGCTGCTGATTAAATCTTTTAGGTTCGACACAACTTTTTCATAGCTGACATTCGTTTCCCCTGCGGCTTCCAGCTGCCCATTTAATACTGGCATAATTACAGCTGACGGGAGAATTAATCCTGCGAAGATTATCAAAACGAAATTAAATCCAACCTTGTAGAGAAACTTTTTCATTTGCCGACCTCCTTTGCTACACATATCATTCATTTTTCACCTCCGCCTCTAAGGTCAACCTGCCCTGGGGAATAGGCATTGTCCCCCTATTTCTAGATTATCAGTTTACGTTACAATGCATAACGCAAAATACGGGATAACATTAAAAACGAAAATTGCTGTTTTAAAAAAAGCTATGCCCGCGTAATGAATGGCATTGAACGTTTCCACCGGCATCTTAAACCACCTGCTATGCACGCGATAAACAAAATCATGGGCAAACGCCAAGATTAAAAACCAGAACAGCAATACCCCCACATTAATTACAGCGCACCATCCCAGCATTCCGCGCAATATATCAACTGTCATTGGCCACCTCCCCTTTTTTCACCGGCAAACCTGCTGATATTCACCGCATATGAACGGTCAGCGGCTTGAAAAAATATTATTTCCTTATTCTCTTCAACAATCAAACTCCCCTGACAGCCGTTTTCCACCCATTGGTTTTCGTTAGTTTTTGTTGAGGCATCTTCTCCGGCCGCTTTCTCCCTCAATCCTAATTGGTAATCCAACAATAAAACATTGCCCCCCTCCACTTCAAGCTTCCCCTCAAAACCTATAAACGCGTTTAGAAAATACTGCCCAAAAGCAAAATCTTTGCTGGCCACAACCAACGAAATATTTTTCTTTATTTTAGGCGTTTCAATTATAAGATTAATGGCATAGTTAGCACTAAGCATATCCTCATGTTTGCCTTTGGCACTGACAATATTATTTTTTTGCCCAAAACCCAATTGTAACCACATTGCCATCACACTTATAAAAATGACAAACACAACAAATAATCTTCTACCCATCTTCTCCTCCTTTTAAGAAAATCATAAGATTCAGACAAAAGTGCACCGCAAGAGAGCCCGGCCCTTCTGCCGCTTAATTTACGGCCAAACAGGAAGTTAAAACGTTTCCGTTATTTTTTTTAGGTTTTGGGGGGAATCGGGGTTAAAACCCCGCTTTACGGAAAGCCGCGCGATCATAAGATAAAAGGACTGAATAATCATCAGCGGGTCACAAAGCTTATGAACGCCCTCCGGCAAAGGCAAAGTCAAATCCGCTATTTCGGCAAGCATCTCTTTCGCTATTTTATTTTTAGGACAGGACAGCAGTATGTGGGCGCCTAATTGCTTGATTTTTCGGGCAAGGTTTATTATACCCTTAAATGAACTGTCATCTTCCGCGAAGAGGAGCACGGGATAATCTTTCCTGATCAAAGCAAAGGGCCCGTGCAGCACTTCCGCCCCGCTAAACGCCTCGGCATGAATAGAACATGTCTCCTTGAATTTCAAGGCGGCTTCCTGCGCGATCGGATAACAATATCCTCTGGCGATAACCAATGTATCCTGTATATTTTTAAGTATATCAATAGCCGCCGACCAATCCATAGAAATAGCATTTTCCAGATAACCGGGCAAATGTTCAAGCTTATCAATTAAATCTTTATCGTTTGAATATATCCCCACCAGCTGCAGCATCGCGGAAAGCGTTGCGATATAGCTTTTAGTTGCCGCAACCGCCTTTTCTTCTCCCGCGTATAACGGCACAACATATTCGCTTTCCTTCGCCAGATGTGATTCAGGATGATTAACAAACGAAACAGTAACCGCGCCGGCTTTTCTTGCCGCTGCCATTACACTGCAGATATCCGGACTTTCACCTGACTGGGAAACTCCTATGGCCAGCGCGTTTTTAAGCTGCAGGTTTGCTTTATATAAAGTCAGCACGGAAGGCGCAGCAGAAGATGTCACCAGTCCCAGCCTGGTTTCCAGAAGATACTTAGCGAATGTCGAGGCATGATCGGAACTGCCTCTGGCAATGGTCAGGGCAAACGGCGGCGGGGATTTTTTAATCCGGTCAGTCAGAGCCCTAAGAACATCACGGTTTTTTTTGATTTGCTCTGCGACAATAAGGGGAGACTCTTTAGCCTCTTTCTCCATTAACGTCAGATCAGGTGACATAAAGGCTACCTTTCCACAATCCAGCTGTTATTAATTACCACCTTTAATCAGCAGCTAGACAAACGGCTTAAGAACTAATATATTATACACTGGCGGAACTAAATAAACAAGGCATTATCGGCGATAAAGATCGTTTCTTTCCTTGTAATCGAATTATAATTGAGATAAAATACTGAGGAAATAATATATAATGAATAACCATTGGCAGTCTATATACATTCCAATAATGGTAGCCCCCGACGCGTCGGGGGCAGTCCCAAGCGAAGCTTGGGGTAAAATATGGACAAGAATCCCACTAAACGAAAACCAACTATAAACGTATTTATCCTGGCCATGCTGAACGTGGCTGTTATCTGTACCCTGCGCGGGTTACCGATGATGGCCGAGGAAGGTTTCTCACTGGTATTTTACTATTTAGTTGCCGCGCTTATATTCCTCATCCCTGTTTCACTCATCACAGCAGAGTTAGCCACCGGCTGGCCGCCGCGCGGACCCGGGGGAGTATATATCTGGGTTAATGAAGCGTTTGGGAGCGGTTGGGGATTTTTGGCTATCTGGCTGCAGTGGATACAGAATGTAATCTGGTTTCCGACGGTGCTCTCCTTTATTGCCGGTGCCCTGGCCTATATCATTAATCCCGCACTGGCAGAAAATAAACTCTATCTGATCCATATAATTCTTCTCGCCTACTGGGGGGGAACAGTAATAAATCTCCGGGGAATGAAAACCTCCGGCAGATTCAGCACCGTTTGTGTCCTGGCCGGCGTTATTTTCCCGGGCGCGTTAATCATTTTGCTGAGCATACTATGGCTGCTTACAGGAGGAGTATGCCAAATAACCTTTTCAGCACATTCATTAATTCCGGATTTCACGAATATAGACAATATTGTGTTCCTGGCCGGGGCCTTTCTGATCTTTTCCGGGATGGAAATATCAGCGGTACACTCGGAAAGCGTCAAAGACCCGAAACATACCTATCCCCGAGCCATCTTTCTTTCAGCACTGATTACAGTCATTATTTTAATCCTGGGTTCACTGGCTATTGCCATCGTGGTTCCGCAAAAAAATCTCAGCCTTATTGCCGGTGTACTGCAGGCCTTTGAACATATACTGAAAACCTTTAAAATCAGCTGGGCACTGCCTTTTATGGCCGTATTAATCGCCGCCGGCTCAATGGGAGAATTATGCGCCTGGATAATCGGCCCGAGTAAAGGATTGTACTCAACAGCCCAACACGGCAACCTGCCGCCCTTCCTGGCGCATCTGAATAACCGCGGTGTTCCAACACGTATCCTGATCGTTCAGGGAATCATTGTAACATTTATCTCTTTCATATTCTTACTCATGCCCACGGTAAACAGTTCCTATTGGATCCTTTCCGCGCTCTGTATCTTGCTTTATTTGATTATGTACGTTTTGTTATTCGCCGCAGCAATCCGGCTGCGTTATTCTCAGCCACAGATAGGACGCGCGTACAAAGTCCCCGGAGGAAACATGGGAATGTGGCTTGTGGGCGGCATCGGTATCCTGGGAGCGACATTC
>CAZIXI010000196.1:0-6444 GCA_964543115.1 uncultured bacterium | reverse complement strand
CAGCAAGCACCGGTTCTGTATTTAAGCCCCCTGAGGAAATGTGCCGCTTGCATTACCGGGAGTTTGAGCTTAGCGCCTACTTGAGCGTTAGACTGGATGAAGCTGACCGGGCTTTTTTGCAGGAAGAGGATATTGTACCGCCCAAGCCCTGTCCTCTTGATTTTGGATAAAAGTATGCTCTTTTGCCGGAAACATGCATCTTTCTGAGGGAATGGTGTCAGATCTTGATGTTATCCGGCATTCACGAAGAATATCCAGGTCGGTGAAGGATGACCGCGCTTTGCTGGTGGTAAAAAAAAGACTCACGCGAGGGAGGCCTCTTATGATCAGAAGTTACAACGCGATCGAAAAAGGGATCTCGTTCATGAAAGGGAATCAGTTAGAATCTGGTGAGTTTGTTACATTGGCCTCACCAACTATCCAAATGAATAAACCTAGGGTAGTGCCTTCGGTTTACATACCAACATATGTAATTCATTCTTTAGGGTTCGTTAAAACAATACCTTTCGTGGATGAAATGATTCGAAAGGGCATTTCATTTCTATTAGATCAACGAGAAGAAGATAACATTTGGAGATTTCATGGCAAGACAATCAAAGACCCCCCTCCAGATTTTGATGATACTTGCTGTGTGTTGGCGGCACTAAAAGACAACGGAATGACAATTTCGGACAACATATTTGACTTGCTCTCCCGCTTCAAATCACACTCTGGGTTATATCATACGTGGATCGATGAAAAAATGAATAGGATGGCGAGCCGCAAAACAGATGGTGCCGTAAATGCAAACATACTATTTTACTCCGGCCTATGTGGAAATGCCCAACAGGATTTAATCATGTATTTTAACGAGAAGGTTCTAAATGAAGAATATCAAGACTTTAGTATGTATGCGATGTCTGATTATCCTGTTATCTACCTTATTACAAGAGCATATTGTGATGCGAACGTAACAGGATTGAAGACCTCAATGCATTGGATCATAAGACATCTTATCGAACGACAAGAGAAGGACGGAAGCTGGGGGAATGAGATTGAGAGTGCTCTTGCGACGATATCATTACTAAATGCTGGTTGCAGAAGTAAGGATTTACAAAGGGCGATCAGGAATATACTAGGAAGACAACAGGAAAATGGGGGTTGGCCGATCGGAGCATTTTTCCAAGATTTTGGACCTGCATATTACGGCTCGCAAGAGTTGACAACGGCATTCTGCATTGAAGCTTTAAAAAAATACTCAATGATATCCTCACAAATGGAAGATAGGACCTTCGGGTCGGCTGAACAGGTTGGGGTTACAAAAAAATAACCCGCAAAGCTCAGGCTAGCCCGAGCTTCCTACTTATACGCCATTATATTCCATAACTATTTAAAAAGAAAGAAGAATAGCGCTATGATGCCCTATGCCATAGAATCAAGAGAATTGATTTATGTGGACACACATAATCATATCGTTGGAAGGCGGAGGACGGAAGTCAGAGGGCGGAGAGCAGGGGTCAAGGGACGGGGAGCCGGAAAACTGAGGGACGAGGCATGAACCGGGACAGAATTAGAACAAAGGTCCTTGAGGCTTTGGGGGCGTCCGCAGCGGAAAAGGAAGCGCTGCTGGCATATAATGAAAACCGGTTCGATCATTCCAGCCTAGGGGAGGCGGCGTCCGTGCTTCCTCTGCCCGATGAGCCCTTCGTATCCGTCTGGGCAGCCTATAAAAAGGAATCTGAGACGGGCAGCGCCTTTGAAACCCTGAAAGGTCGGCTGGTGCAGCTGTCATTCCCCATAGAAAAGGGCATCAGCCAAACAGACGCCTACCGCTCTGCAACGCGAAAGGGGGTTGAGCCGGAAAAAATACCGGAGGCCACGGGTCTCATCCTCAAGCGCCCCGATGGGTTCCGTTTCCACATGCATGTCACCCCGGCCGGCCGAATTCCAATTTTGATCACAGATCACAGGGACGATTTCGTCGCGGTATTACGTGCATTGACCATGCGCAACGAACCCCAAGACGTTCCCGAGGCAACGGGGGCCATGATCGTCAGCGGCTACAACAACTGGGACCGCATCCGCACACTCAGAAAAATCTGGGAAGCCGATCACCCGGACGATTTCGGCGGCATCGGATGGGCTGCAAAATTCCAGGACATCATTTCACAAAAATCCCTCTATCAGGACAAATTTATCATTCTCAGCGATGGGCCCTACAGCGGGGTGGCAGCCAACGAAATGGGCCTTTCAGAACCGGAATGGAAAGTGGGGTCGCTGGCCATACGCCGGGAACACGAATGCACCCACTACGTGACCCGGCATGTTCTTCATTCCATGCAGAATCGGCTCCTGGACGAACTCATCGCCGATTACATGGGAATTGTCGCGGCTGCGGGATGCTTCAAGTCGGACTGGTTTCTGCGCTTTATGGGACTGGAAAATGCCCCTCACTATCGGCAGGGGGGCAGGCTTGAAAATTATAGGGGCAATCCACCGCTCTCGAACGGCTCCTTCAGAATACTGCAGATTCTCGCGCAAAGAGCGTCGGTAAACCTGGAACGGTTTGACGAACGGTATGGGCATCGGCTCTATAACGCCGATGGGAAAGCCCTGGCACTGTTTACATTGACCCGTCTGACCATTGAAGAAATAGCATCGGAACACGGAATGAGGCTTCTTTGTGAAACGATGGCCCAGGTAAAAAAACTCATCGATGATCCCTTTAGAAAATGATAAGTATTCATTTACGATTTTTCAGAACAAGCGTATAGTATACCGTAACCGTATGCAATCTTCTGTTATTTTTTCCTCGTAATGTAGCACCTTTTCCCTGTACGGCAATTCTCCTTACACCTGCTATATTTTCTTTTGAAATTATGAAGACTGAAAGTGCCGACACCCGAATGGAAAGCCCCTCCCCTTCTGAAAAGCTTTCTCCGGATCCCCATCTGTTAATTTACCGGGCTTCAAACGGGCTCACCTGCTGGCTTCGGCCGGCTCAGGAAACCACTCAAAAAATCTCGAACTGCGACTCCTGATCTCATGCGGGTTTCTGAACGAGCGAGACGGGGAATACGAAATGGCCCATTTCCTGGAACATTTGGCCTTTTCCGGAAGTCGGCACTTTCCGGATAATTCACTGCTCTCCCACCTGGAATCCCTCGTCATGGAGATCGGCAAAGACATCAATGCCTGGACCGAGCCGGCTGAAATCATATTCGCCCTTTCCTTTGCCCATGCCCGGGAGAACTCGGAGGTTCTCGGACTCAGGATTTTCTCGGATGTCGCCTGCGGCCTCAGCCTTTCTCCTGAACAGATTCCGAGAGAAAGAAGCGTCGTTCTGGAGGAGATGCGCCTGAAGCAGACCGCGTCATCCGCCCGGGGGCAGAAGATGCTGGAGGTGATGTTTCACCTGGTCGCCCCGATGCTCAACAGCCGTTTGAAACGAATACTCAGGCAGGAACAGGGACGCGTCTACGATCTGTACTGCGCCATGCACGCCAACAAGGCCTACCCGTCTTTTTCCTGGATCGGCGCATCCTTTTGTTGGCAATTCTATTAACATTATTCTTCAAGGCTCTACTTTTCTTTACTTTCTCTGAAAATCTCTCATTAGCTTTAGAAACAGCTGAATAGCTCAGGCCTCCAAACATGTCACCAAGTTGCCTGTTAGTCATACTCGTCCACTTCTAAATCAGGTAGATTGTAATATTTCTTATTTCTTTCTTGACTTCAAGAACATCTTCAGGTAGCTACTTTGAATTAATTTGCAACGGTATCAAGAGTGCGTTCTCTGACAGACTTGGTAAGTCTTTTTGGCATGGGCGGTCCCGCTCCTATTTTGACAACTATGGCACTTGTGCCCTAATTGGGGTGGTAATGCCATAGAATTCGGACCACAGTTTTCCTCTTCAGGATACTACCCATTATGATATGCTTATTATTTCAAATGGATAGCGTAGCCATCTCTGTTGGTATAAAAAATGCAGTATTGATATGGGTGGAGGCAATTTTAACATAGCGTTGGCTATCTGATAGTGTTTAGGAAGAGGCTTGGGTGTCAACAAAAAATAACCATAAAATAAAAGGTATTAAACCCCAGGGCAAGCCCTGGACCCGTTTTTAATCGGCAACCCCGCCGCAAGCGGACGGGGCATGAGCCCATAATGAACCTGTAAAATCAAGAAAGGAGAAAACACATGTCAATCGAAAACGCAAAAGCATTTTTGGAAAAAGTCAAAAACGACGAGGATTTCAGGAAGAACGTACAGAAAATCGCCACAGCGGAAGAACGCATGGAGTATGTCAAAGGGGCAGGATTTGATTTTACAAAGGAGGAACTGGATGCGCAGACACATGTCCTAAGCGATGATGAACTGGCCAGTGTCGCGGGAGGCGACAAATGGACGCCTGACTGCAGAAAATGCGCTTCAAAGAGTCACATGTGACGATCGTAAGAACTCGTATAGCAACATGGTGGTAACGCAAAAGCGGGGGATCATGTAGAATTTGCGACATGGTGCGTGCCACGGTCGTCAGAACGGAGAATTCGGAGGTCGTGTAACCATGTGCCGTCGGGAGAAAACGGTTTATGGAGGTGGTTTTATCGAAAGAGGTTTTTTGAGAAGAAAATTTTACAAACACTGATATCCACGGGTTACTGTCATTTTGTTGACGTCGTAAAACATGGTACGCTTCTTGCTTAATTTCAGGATGGAATAATTCAAGGCAGGCTGTACCCGCAACCCAAATGGACTCGCGCACAAATTTACTTGACTTTTGTGACAGAAATACCATCTAATAAAAATTATCGCGACGGGGCATGAGCCCATAATGAACCTGTAAAATCAAGAAAGGAGAAAACACATGTCAATCGAAAACGCAAAAGCATTTTTGGAAAAAGTCAAAAACGACGAGGATTTCAGGAAGAACGTACAGAAAATCGCCACAGCGGAAGAACGCATGGAGTATGTCAAAGGGGCAGGATTTGATTTTACAAAGGAGGAACTGGATGCGCAGACACATGTCCTAAGCGATGATGAACTGGCCAGTGTCGCGGGAGGCGACAAATGGACGCCTGACTGCAGAAAATGCGCTTCAAAGAGTCACATGTGACGATCGTAAGAACTCGTATAGCAACATGGTGGTAACGCAAAAGCGGGGGATCATGTAGAATTTGCGACATGGTGCGTGCCACGGTCGTCAGAACGGAGAATATGGAATTGACAAAAGAAAGCCGAAGGATCAAAGGATGTAGCCGGAAACGCTTTGAGCATTCAGCTTTTAGCTAATGAAGCGAAAACGGGTTCCCGGCGGTTCTTTGCAGACGGGTGCTCAACCCATATCCTTTTATCGATGTCCAAATGATCGTTACACCCTTTTCACACTATCTTGATCTGCTCAAAGCCGATCTTCCCGATGAACTGATATCAGACGCCTCCTTTTCAAAGATAAGAAAAGTGGCCTCGCAGGTTCCCGGGGCCCTTGCCTTTTCCCCTTTCGGGTTTGAGTGTCCCTTGGGGGTCGACGGGGCTGAAGCCGATTTTCTGTTTTCCCTGCAGAAAACAAATTCAGGGCCGGAAATCCTCTCATCGCAACTACCGGAACATGATTTTGACGCGGCTCTGTTCTCCATTCCCCAGTGGAACCAGGTAAGGTGTTTCGGTGAACAGTGGGCCGATCCGCCCGATCCACTTTACGCCGGAATCGACGATGTGTGGCTGGAGTTCGATGTCTCGAACCCCTCCGCGCAGCGGGTAAAGGCGCCAAGCCTCTTTTTCGCCCCCTTTCACACCAGGGAGCATCGCCATGGAAAGATCCCTGATCCCGATGAAGGATTGCGGCTCCTGGAAACCATCTTCTTCTGCCTGAAAGGCCGAAACCCGGGGCCTTCGGCGGCCTTGAACTGGAAAAAGTGCCTGGAGATCCTTCCCCGGTTACCTAACCTGTTCCAGGTGGGGCTCATGATCGCGCGCTCTGATTCCGATACCCTCCGGATGTGTATTCTGGCCCCGGACGGCGAGGCCGTAAAACGGATTCTGTCTCACCTGGGCTGGCCCGGTGATTTTTCCCCTCTGGATGACATACTCAAGAAGATCTCCCCCTTTTTTGATATGCTCTACCTTCATGTGGACGTGGGGGCGGATATATCCGGGAAAATCGGTATCGAGTGTAAATTCTCCTATCGCAGGGATCCCTCACGGGAACCCCTCTGGTATCCGTTTCTGGACTTTCTTTTAGAAGAGGGGGTCTGCCTTCCGGCCAAGCGAAACGGTCTCCTGGCGTATCCAGGATATCGTTCGATCGATATGGATGCGTGCCCCCCGCCCCTGGCGCGAATGGCCGACCATCTGTACCCTTTATACAGGAGCTTCTTCGTGCGAATCCTCTCCCACGTCAAGCTGGTATGCAGGGAAAGCGGGGAGTTGGAGGCCAAGGCCTATCTGGGGATCAACCACCTCT
>CAZIXI010000195.1:0-6447 GCA_964543115.1 uncultured bacterium | reverse complement strand
CTTATGCTGAATGTCCTCACCAAGATCAATTACCCCCCGTTCATAAAGCCAGTTAAGATCCATTAACGGTGTGCGCTTGATCTTCATCCCCTGCCAAAGATCCTTCTTCTTCGCCTTCTCGGCATTAGAGGTAAGCAAAGAAACATTGTGTCCGCGTTTAATCAGTTCCGGTCCGAGAATAGACAGGTGTGTTTCCACACCGCCGATGATCGGCGGAAAGCCCCAGTGCATCATGGCAATATTCATTCTCTCACTCCTAGTCTTTTTCCAATAATTTATTGGTTTCCTTAACAATCCGCTTGAGGCCTTCATCAAGGGAAACAACGCCGCAAAGTATTTTGTCAATATTTTCCTGCAGTATCCGCTGATAGAATTCTTCCCACATAATAAGCCCGGGATTATCGCTTTCAGCGTATTTAATGCTATCAACAAACAAACGGGCATTTTCCGGCGGCGGCCGTAAAAAGGCCTGTGAATAGGCAACCTCTTTCAGGGCCGGCACACAATTGCCGCTGGTCCCGCAGATATAAGAGCCTTTCTTTCCGGAATAAAATTTCACGAACTTCCAGGCCTCTTCGGGATGCTTACAACTCTCAGCAATACAATTACCGCCTACCGCCAGCCGGGAATATTCACGTTCCCCTCTGGGCACCGGGGCAATATCCCAATCAAAGCTTTTCAGCTTCCGGAATTCCGCCAGCATAAAGGTCCTACCCATAAACATCGCTACCCGGCCGGTAGAAAACATGTCGATGCCATCCATCCGTTCCATATCTTTAATGGACATCATTCCCGGCGCGCAATGATAGCGCTGGTCCAGATCGATTAAAAACTCTAAGGCCTTTCTTGTCTGGGGACTATCAATCGCGCATTGAGTTAGTTTTTTATTAAAGCACCTGCCGCCAAAAGATTTAATCATTAATAACGGCCTTGGCTGCAGGGTGCCATATTGGATTATTTTACCGTTTTCGCGTTTGGTCAGTTTAACTGCGGCACTAAGAAAATCATCCCAGGTCCAACCGGCATCAGGATACTCTACTCCGGCAGCATTAAAAAGATCTTTATTGTAAAACAGGACATCCGTGCTGTAATGAAACGGAAAAAGATAATAGTTCCCATTAATCCGGCACGAATCATCGGCCTCCGGGAAATACGCAGTCATAGCTAACTCCGGATCGCTTTTAATTAACGGGGTAAGATCCTTAACCACCCCTTTTTCGGCCAGGGCCGGTAAACGGTCGGTCACATAATAAAACACATCCGGGGCGTTACCGCCGGCTATCTGGATCATCAATTTCTGGAAACTGGTTGTTGAGGTCAGAACTTCCACGTCTACTTCGGGATGGGCTTTTTCGAATTCCGCTACCAACTCGGCCAGGGCCTTACGCTGTTCCGGCAGTGTTTCCATTGTCTGGTAGGTGATCTTCACCCGGCCGTCATCCGGCGCCCCGCAGCCACCGGCTAATAATAGCAAAAAAGCATAGAACAAAGATATTTTTTTCATAATTGTGATTTACCAGCAAAAGATTTTCTAAACCACAGAGGACACAGAGTACACAGAGTACACAGAGATTTTTTATAATATAAAAATCAACATTTAAAGGACACTGTAAAAATATTTTGAATTACATTTTGATCTGTCTTTCTATTACTCTGTGATCTCCGTGTCCTCAGTGGTTTATTATAGCTTTCTATTTTCCAACCATCCTACGCAAGTATCTTGAAATGTTTCTTCTTTAATTTTAATATCTTAGACACTGATTCAGCAAGCCTTTTCTGCGAGAGCCGGCCGCTTTTAAAGGCTTTAAGCAAAGCCGCACGTACAGCCTGCTGGTTACGCAACCCTTTACCAACAATTATCATGTCCGCACCGGCAGAAACTGACAGCACAGCTGCCTCACCAATCCGGTAATGCTTGGTTATTGCGCCCATGGCCAGGTCATCGGTAACAATCAATCCCCGGTAACCCCACCTTTCTTTTAATATCCCCGTTACTATCTTCCGAGAAAGACTGGCCGGATACTTTTTGTCCAGCGCCGGACACAATAAATGCCCGACCATTACCGCCTGCACTCCCGCCTTAACCGCCTGCCGAAATGGCGGCAAATGAATTTTCTCCCATTTTCTTCCGGAAACTTCAATCAGCGGTAAATACTGATGACTGTCGGATTTGGCCGCGCCATGGCCGGGAAAATGCTTGGCGCAGGCCAATAAACCATGGCTCTGCAATCCGCTGATCATCGATTTCCCCAATTCCGCTACCCGCCGGGAATCATCGCCAAAAGAACGCTCACCAATAATCGGGTTTTTATCTTCCGTATTTACGTCGACAACCGGCGCTAAATCAAAATCAATGCCTAAGGACCTTAACTCTTCAGCCAGTATCCGGCCGCAATGGTAAGCCGCTTCAGCAGAATTTATTTTCCCTAAAACAGCAAGACTAGGCAGAACAGTTACTCCAGTGGTAATCCTATTTACCCGGCCCCCTTCCTGATCAATGCTGATCAGCGGCGGGATTTCAGTTGATTGATGGATCCTCTTTGTTAATTTACGTAATTGCGGCAGCGTTTTAATATCTTTGGCAAAAAGAATAACGCTGCCCGCCCGCGGTATTGTTTTCCCGCTCAGGCCGAACATCAACAACTGATCAACTTGTTGTTCTAAATCCATTTTATTATAACTTTATTCGCAAGTTGTCCCTTGCCAGGGTTAACTTACCCTTATATTCCTTGCGGCAGGCTGAGCGAATGTCATATTTGTCGCAAACGGGATAGAAATGGGTTAAGACAAGGTGCCGGCAGCCAGCCGCTGCGGCTACCTTACCGGCCAGACGAGGTGTTAGGTGTCCCGGACAAGAGAGGCGGTCAGGAAAAGAGCATTCCAAAATTAATAAATCGGCATCCCGGGACAAATCAATCAGACTTTTACTGAAGTTCGTGTCACCGCTGTAGACTATTGTTTTCCCGTTGGTTAAGCGTACCCGGTAACCGATAGAGGCCTTGGAATGTTGCAGGCGCCTGGTAGATACTGTCCACTCCCTGGACTTGCGGGGATTACCTTTTAATTCATTTATTTGTATCCGGTAAGTCTCCGGCCGGATCCAGCGTTTATATAATTTGTGTATATTACCGTAATAACGTTTCAGGCCCGGCGGGCCGAAAAGCTTGAGTTTTTTTGTCCTCGGCTGGGTATGATATTTACAGGCAAACATAAACGGCACTAACTCGGCTACGTGATCGGGATGAAAATGCGAATAAAAAATGTAATCAATCTCGCGATAATCTATGCCGGCGCGCAAAAGCCTATTCAGCGTGCCGGAACCACTGTCAAAAAGAAATGTTTCTTTTCCTAATTTCAGCGCAAACCCCGGCGCGCCGCGCCTGATCGAGGGCACTCCCGTCCCGGAACCTAAAATAATGATCTCAGTTTTCATAGATTAAAACTCCCTTTGGCCACTGATCGAGCTTTGCTCGCGGATTTTCACTGATTTACACTGAGTTTTTTATAATTTTTAATCAGTAATAATCAGTGAAATCCGTGGCTAAAAATACTATCACTCACTTCAACACATCCAAGAACACCTTCTGCGGGATCTGGACCTTGCCGATCTGTTTCATCTTTTTCTTGCCGGCCTTCTGTTTTTCCCACAACTTGCGTTTCCTCGTAATATCTCCCCCGTAACATTTCGCCGTTACATCCTTACGCATGGCCTTCACGGTTTCACGAGCAATGATCTTATTGCCCACTGATGCCTGCACCGCTATCTGAAACATATGCCTGGGCAGTAAATCCTTTAGTTTCAGCGCTATTTCCCGTCCCCGCTGCTCGGCACGCGAACAGTGAACGAGTGAACTGAAGGCATCTACCGGTTCGCCATTTAACATAATATCGAGTTTAACGATATCAGAGGCACGATAACCAGTATATTCATAGTCCATCGAACCATAACCGCGGGTAGCGGATTTTATCCGGTCATGAAAATCAATTACAATCTCGTTAAGCGGCAGTTCAAAGGTAAGCATTACCCGGTGCTTGTCCAGTGTCTCTGTGCGCTTGCAGCTGCCCCGCCGTTCCTGCGCCAATTGCATTAGGGCACCAATATACTCGTTGGGACAGATAATAAAAGCATTAATAAACGGTTCTTCAATGAAGCCAATCTCCGCGGGATTGGGAAAATGAATGGGATTATCTACCTGCATGATCGATCCGTCTCCCTTCATGAGCTGGTAAACTACACTGGGAGCGGTAGCGATAATCCCCAGATCAAATTCCCGTTCCAATCTCTCCTGGATTATTTCTGAATGCAGCAGACCAAGAAACCCGCAGCGAAACCCGTATCCCAGGGCGGCTGAAGAATCCGGTTCAAACACAAACGAAGCGTCGTTAAGCCGGAGTTTTTCCATCGCGTCTTTCAGGCTGTCAAAGTCCGTAATATTTATTGGATATATACTATTAAAAACCATCGGCTGCGCTTCCTTAAATCCGGGCAGGGCCTTTTCTGCCGGTTTCTTGGCATTGGTCAGTGTATCCCCGATCTTAACCTCTGCCGCTATCTTGATATTAGCAATCACATACCCTACTTCACCGGCAGAAAGTTTCTCCACCGCCACCGCTTCCGGCCGGAAAATACCCACCTCCTGGGCCTCGTATGCTTTGTTGTTGCTCATCGTAATTATTTTTGTATTTGTCTTCAATTCTCCCTGAAAAACACGAACATATATCCGCACCCCCCGATAAACGTCATGTACGGAATCAAAAATTAAGGCCTGCAGCGGCGCTTTTTTGTCTCCCTGCGGCGGAGGCACACGGGTAACAACCGCTTCCAGCACCTCTTTGGTGCCAATACCCTGTTTAGCGCTCACCTTAATCACTCCATGATGATCAACACCAAGAACATCCTCTAACTGACGGGCGGCCTCTTCCGGATCGGCATTCGGTAGATCTATTTTGTTGAGCACGGGAACAATAACCAGTTTCTGTTCCTTTGCCAGATGCAGATTGGCCACTGTCTGGGCCTCTACTCCCTGGCTGGCATCAACTATCAATAAGGCGCCTTCACAAGCAGAGAGGCTCCGGGCAACTTCATAATTGAAATCCACATGACCGGGGGTATCGATAAGATTTATCACATATTGCTTTCCATCATCCGCCTGATAATTCATTGTTACCGGATGACTCTTAATCGTAATCCCATGCTCCCGTTCCAGATCCATGGAATCAAGTATCTGATCCCGGTATTGACGGGGATCGATGGTATTGGTAAATTCCAGCAGCCTGTCGGCTAAGGTAGATTTACCGTGGTCAATATGGGCGATAATAGAAAAATTGCGAATATGAGATAAATTCATTGAAATGGCATTTAAACGCTGAGAGCGCAGAGCACGCAGAGTATATTAAGATAAAAGAACATAATCTCTGCGGCCTTGGCGGCCTCTGCGTTGAAAATAAGTTTCTGTATTACTCTATTTTAATATGCTATTTTTTATAACTTTAATCGCCTTTCCGATATTCTTTTTACCGTAAATTGCCGAGCCGGCGACGAGCACGTTGGCTCCCGCCTGAACGGCCAACTTAGCGGTCTGGGGATTAATCCCACCGTCTATTTCCAGATCTATCTTCCTGCCGCTGTCCTTAATATACTGCCTGATCTTCTTTAGCTTCGGCAGTACCGCAGGAATAAAACGCTGGTTGCCAAACCCGGGCCAGACACTCATAACCAGTATAAGCTCAATCCGCTCCAGGTAAGGACGCACGCGGGAAGCAGGGGTATCGGGATTAAGCACTATCCCCGGCCTTACCCCTAACTCGCGTATCCGGTTTAACGTTTTACCAATATTAGTATCGGCTTCGACATGAATAGTGAGATAGTCCGATCCGGCCCCGGCAAACTGTTCGATGTAGTTTTGCGGATGTTTTATCATCAGATGAACATCCAAGGGCAGCTTTACCGCTTGCCTGAGCGCGGCAACAACCTTAGGGCCAAAGGTAACATTGGGGACAAAATGACCGTCCATTACATCTACATGCAGCCAATCCGCACCGGCACGTTCCGCCCGTTTTGCTTCCCTGGCCAGTTTACCGAAATCCCCCGCTAAGATTGAAGGAGCAATAAGTGTCTTCTTCATAATTCGATTTTAATCTCTTCATCTAACGCGCCCACAATCGCGCAGTTAAGATTATTGCTGACAAATATTTTCTTTGCCAGTCGCCTGATATCATCCGGGCTCACCTGCCCGACCCGTTCATAAACCTCTTCTATCGTCGGCACCTTGCCGGTAGTTAATAGATTTTCTCCCAGCCAGAGCATCCTGCTGGTTGTTTTTTCAAAACCCAACGCCAACTGACCCTGATAAAACTCTTTGGCTCGTTTTAGTTCGGCATCCCGGACCGGTTTATCCCTTAAACTGGCTAGTTCCCGCAAAACTAATTGGATGAATTTCTTCCCCT
>CAZIXI010000194.1:0-6510 GCA_964543115.1 uncultured bacterium | reverse complement strand
CGATGGTAGCGTTGTTTGCCTCTGGTCTCAATATGGTGTTATGCAGTCCGGCTGGCCGCAGGAACTCTCTGGGGTAACAGTGGTAGGTAACCCGGCGGTAGCGGATCTGGATGGGGACGGCAGCCTGGAGATTGTCGTTACCGCGGCAAAGCTTCAGCCGGAAGTAGGCGGCTGGATCTATGCCTGGCACATTGACGGCAGTGACGTTAGCGGCTATCCGCAGGAACTAAATTATCTGCCCGGCGCGCCGGTGTGCGGGGATACGACAGACGGCTTTGAAGAAGAAGTTGTTGTTCGGGACGAAGAATATCAACTGGCCCTGGCCGATCTGGATTTTGACGGTAAGAAAGAAATAGTCTCCTTGTCTCTGCAGGAACTTAGTCTGGAGGAGGGCGACGGGACGGTAATGGCTGCTGAGAGTTTTACGTTTACGGCAATAAGTAACCCGGTGATCGGGGATGTTGATGATGACGGTTTACTGGAAATATTCTTTGCCGGAGATAGCGGCGGCGGCGCTATCTATGGCTACCGTTATGACAGTGAGGCGGAGACGCTGACGGCCTTAAGCGGTTTTCCCCTGGATAGCGCGATCATCGAAAATACTAACGGTAACTATCTAAGTCTTGGGGATCTTGACGGTGACGGTGTTCCGGAAATAGTCAGTGGTTCAGAAAATAAAAAAGTAATGGCCTTTGATCTCAACGGCAGTGTATTGCTAGAAATAGATATAAATTATGTAGATGATATTGTTATTAATCAGGTTCTGATCGCTAACATTGATGAAGACAGCGATCAGGAGCTCGTAGCCACTTCCGCTGCCGGCTATCTTTATGCCTGGGATGTTGACGGCCAGCTGCTAACTGGTTATCCTTATCTGGTTTCAGAGGATAATGCCCTTAGTGCTGCCGGAGCGCTCTGGGATCAGGAAGGGGATGGGTTGCTGGAAATATTATTGGGTACTGCTGCCGGTGAAATGTATCTGCTTGATTTTAGCGGCAGTTATTCGGCGGAAGCCGTCCGCTGGGGAATTTCCGCTTTTGATAACCGGCAGAGCAGCGGCTGGCAGGCAGATTATATAATTGATCAATGGGATATCTTTGACGACGAGCCGGCGGAAGCAACGGTGAGTTGTGTTTATGATTGGAACCGGGGCAGCCGGGTAGTGGAAGTTGACGGGGCGGGGTTAAATAATTGTTTTGTTTATAATGATGCGGATGGCAGTTATTTAAATAGTACAAATACCCAATTGCAATTTTCACTGTGTTATCATCTGGGTTTTGCTGTTTATGTGAGTATTGACACCCTGGAGGGCCGCCGTTACCTTTATTATACCCCGACAGAGGGGGATATGCTGGCGGATGCGGATGAGAGTGGAACGATTATTCATCACGGACTTGGTGATTTGCGTGACGGGCAATGGCATACGGTCAGCCGGTCACTGGTCGCGGATCTGCAGGATGCCTATCCAAATAACGAGATAGTGGATGTTAACGCTTTTTATGTTCAGGGCAGCGGCCGCTTGGATGATATCCTGTTCCTCGCTGGTGAGCCCTGCGCGGAGTTGGAAAATTATGCCTTGAGCGCAGACGTAGAAGTATCCAGCGGGGAATTGTCAAAGTACAATATTAATGATGGTGATCCGGCTAGTTTATGGGAATCCGCTGCGGAAGTTTCACCTTGGCTGCAATACAGCTGGGACGAGAACGATCCGCTGGAAGAGATTAATAAGGTAACTATTGAAGATGTTACCGGCGCGGACAGTGGAACGATCTTTATTACTGACGCCCAGGGTGTTGTGTCAGAAGTGGAGTTTGAGATAGACAATGACCTGATGGAGGTAATTTTTGCTGCCATAGAAGATGTTGTTACTATTACTATTGTCTTTGACGGTAACGGCAATAGCGTAACAGTTGGGGAAATCGGAGTTTATTCTGATCCCAATTACGGCCCGGATGATTTTATTGACGAAGTTTACAGCGCCGACGATTTAATCAGGATAGAAAACGGCTATTTCTGGAATCCGCAGTTAAATGACGGGGCCGGGGACTACTGGATTCCGCATGGGATTGCCTACCAGACCTGGGTGCAGGATCTGGGACAATGGCAGAGTCCGGCGGAGATACGTAATGATCTGGATGGGATGGTGACGGTTGGTGCCAATGCCCTGCGGGTGGATTTTGTTTGGAAACATATTGAACAGACAGATGATGTTTTTAGCTGGGATAATTATGATCTTTTACTCGAAGAGGCCCAGGCAAGAGAGCTTAAGGTATTTCCGGTTGTTGGTTATCAATGGCCGCCGGGCTGGTTTCCCGAGGACTGGTACACCATGCACCCCCGCTGTGAGGGCTGCCCTGACGGACCCTGGCAGTCAGATATTCTCAGTTACGAACATCCTGATGTGCGGGCGGAATTAGCGGAATTTCTCCAGGCTGTGGCTGGGCGTTACAGTATCGGTGGCGAACGGGAAGACCTGGCGGATACCATTGCCGGCTGGATACTGGGT
This sequence comes from uncultured bacterium, assembly GCA_964543115.1. GTDB lineage: Bacteria > Auribacterota > CAZIXI01 > CAZIXI01 > CAZIXI01 > CAZIXI01. Next base: position 4,004 of record CAZIXI010000194.1, on the reverse strand, counting down.
AATGAATACGGCTATCTGGGCCTGTGGAGTGTTGAATATGACGGTTACGATGCCGCCTGCCAGGCGGCCTTCCGGCAATGGCTGGAAGAAACGTACAATCAGGATATTACCACTCTTAATGATCAATGGGCAAATGATAATGTTGCTGATCCCGGCTACCTGCCCGGCCATCCCTACGGCAGTTTTGCCGAAGTAGATATGCCTGTTCCGTTTGGCTGGGAGGGAGATAATGCCGGAGAGTATCTGGCCCGGGACAAGGCCAGTTGGTTTGATCTTACTCAATGGCGGGAGGAGAGTATTGCCGGTTATATTGCCCAGGCCGCCGGCGCGGTTAGAGATGCGGATAATGATCATTTGATTACCTACGCGGCGGTGGGGATGCAGTGGGGTGAGGAGGATTGGCGCTACCATACGGAAGATGCCGCGAAGATCGTGCAAGCTTGCGCGGACAGCGGTGTGCCCTTGGATTTCTGGAGTATAAATAATTACCCCTGGGGTCTGGAAAATGATGAATTGATGACAGGCAAATGGGGAGTTGTTCGGGCCAAAGATAGCAGCGGTCTGCCGGTGATGGTTACAGAAACCGGTTTTACCAGTACGGAAACAATGTATCCGGGTGTAGATGAAAATCGGCAGGCGTTATTGGTCAGAAATGCTGTTTGGGAGGTGCTGGAAAATGGGGCAGTGGGTGTGTGTGTCTTCCACTGGAGCGATCGGGACCCGCAGTATCTGACCACAAGAGAAGTTGGTTTTGGTCTTGTTGATGAAGACGGGGATGCCAAACCGGTTTATACCGCCGTTCAGGAAGCATTCCAGGCAATCGAAGACAGCGGCCTGAATGAATTATTGCCGGAATTTATTGATCCAGAGCCGGACATCGGCCTGCTCTGGGATGACGCGGTGGATAGTATCGTTAACAGGTATCAGGCGGAAATGCATAACCTATTTGGCGCTCTGGAGCGGCTGGGATTTGAACTTACATTTATTAACCGGGAGGAAATGCTGGCTGGTGATTATGTTAATCTGGCGGCAATTGTTCTTGCTCGTAACCAGAAGATGTATAGTGACGTTCTTGATCTCCTGCCGGCGGTTGCCCTGGCCGGGGTGAAGATACATGTTAATACCGATTTGCCGGGAATTATGGATGAATATGGGCAGGCTAGAAACAATGATGCTCTCTGGCAGCAGCAGTTAGAGGATCTTTTTGGCATTGATTCCGTGGCCAGTAATTTGAATATCGATACCGATTTGGAAGATGAGGACTATAGTTACGGGTATTATGAAACCAGTTCTTTCGGAGTTGATTATGAAGCCCAGGCACTTTACTGTTCAGTTATTAGTTATGAAGATACGATAAATATGTGGAAGTATCGGGATGAGATAGTTGCGGGCACCGGGACTGTCCTGGCGCGATTTGACGGTATTCAGGGTCCACCGGCCCTGATTGTAAACGACTATATTGGCGGAGTGGAATATGACACGGCAATTTCAATGTTCAGCTTGGGCGCCAACAGGCCGATTGATAATGCCGGTGACGGGGCCAGTGACTGGACCTGGCAGAATCGTTACGAGTGGTTGGAGCTTATTTTTACCAGTAGCAGTTACGGGTTTGGGTTAACGCCGTCCCTGCAGATTAGCGGCAGCTCACTGGTGCTAGTTGATTACCGGGCCACGGCTGATGCCGGCAGCATTTTACTCAGCTTCAAGAATTACAGTCCGGATTCCACTGAAACCGTGCAAGTAACCACTTCTTTACTTATTGATAAGGATGTTACGGATTTGCTTACAGATCAGTTAGTAGAAGGAAACTGCGACGGCACCATTGAGCAGACACTTGCTGCCGACGGTCATGCCTTGCTGCTGGCAACGGAAGGTGAGCAGGAGCAGGAAGAGCAGGATGAAGGAGAGGGTGATCCGTTTGAAGAGCAGAATCATCAGCAGGATGCGCCGGAACCGTTAGAGGACGAGGAAGATAATCAGCAGCAGGAAGATCAACAGGACGAAGAAGAAGAAATAGACGAAGAGGATAATGAAGATATAGATGAGGAAGAAGACGAGCAGGATGACGAGCTGGACGAAGAGCAAGATGATGAACAGGATGATGAACAGGATGATGAAGATAATAATGATGATGAAGAAGACAATAATGATGACGGAGAAGATAATAACCAGGATGAGGAAGATGACGAACAGGAACAGAATGTGCTGGAGGATACTATTGTTATTCCCGATCTGGTGGTAGATGCCGGTGAATCTGAAGCCGGCTCTCCTTATCATTACGGGTACGGGACGGTTTATATACTGGAAAAAGCCGGAGACGGCGGCGCGCAGAAAGTTAATGTGGTGCAGAAAAAGAAAAGAATGCTGCTCAAAGGTAATGATCCGGAACCGTATTCTCCTTATCGCGTTTACTTGGGTAAGGGTCATTCCCAGCCGGCAAGCAGTGGTGTTGGGTCAAGGGAGAAATTATCTGCCGCTCCGCCGCAGGAACAGTTTAAAGAAAAAGTTGAGGCGGCTGAGTATGATAATCCGGGAATAACTAATGTTGTATTTAAGAAGGTAACGCCTGAGAGGCTGCGCGAGGCCAAAGAAACAAGAAAGCCCCAGCCGGAACAATCCTGGGCGGAACAGTTCAGTCAGTGGCTCAATAATATGCGTACAAAACTTGGCCGTTTCAATTTCCGCCGCCTGGCCAATGAAGGTTGGAAGAAAATAAAGCAGGGCGTTGCTTTAGCCCTCCGCAGTCGTACTACAGGAAACAATAAAATGGCCAGGCACAGTCAGCGAAGAAATGAAGGGTTGGTGTAGTAGCGGGTTCGCAAGCTGAAATTTAAGAGTGGGGTGATTGGTTGTGAATGTGATGAGAAAGAGCAGGGCCGGATTTACAATAGTTGAAATATTGGCAGTTCTTGCTATAATTGTTATCTTAATAGGATTGTTATCACCGGCTCTGGGAAAGATCCGCCGGATTTCCCGGCGCACGCAATGCGCCAATAACCTGCATCAGCTCGGGGTGGCTTTTCATTTATACGCTCTGGGTAATAACGGCAATTTTCCGGAGGAACCCTGGGGAGAGCGCCTTTATTCCGATTATATCGATGACGCGCAGGTGTTTGACTGCCCGGTGCATGATTACGCGGGGGTGGTCAGCGCTCCTGATTATTGGTATGTGGCCGGTCTTAATGATAACAGTTCTTCGGGCACTTATATTGCCGGATGTTACGATGGCTGTCATGATGGTCTGGAGAATAAGCTTACTGTAGACGGCCGGGTTATTGCCGAAGCCGCGGCAAGCTCATAAAAAAATAGGGACAGTACCTTAATTTTAGTTTATAATAACAAAATAAGGACTGTCCCTGTTTTTTTAATAAGTATGAATATGCAGACAATTATAAGAATAGTTTGTCTTTTTTTCGCTGGGGCCATTCTTCTTTACTCTCCTGCCGCAACGGCAGCGGAAAAGGAATCTTCATTGCTTTCTCCGACCTTGGAGCTGAAAGTCGTTAATGGGCGCACTATTCCCTTTCAGAATAATATTCCCTTACCAGCTTTTGAGCCGCAGAACCGCCCGCGGATCGATCTTGGCGGTGCCTGGAAGAAGAAACGCCTTTTAGTTGATCATGCACTGTCGTTAGCGGAGCGTACACCGGCCGTTATTAAGGCCCTGGAACTAGAGGCCGGGGGCTTTCAGAAAACTGATTTCGATGATGACAGGTGGATTGGCCACAACATTCCCGGACCGGAAAATCTGCCGCCGGACCGTTATCAAGACGGAGTTCTTTATCGCCGAACATTTGTTGTACCGGAAGATAGTAAAGGTAAATTCATTAAGCTTGTGTTTGCTGGCGCTAATTACGTAACGGATGTCTGGCTGAACGGGTCCTGGGTTGGTTACCATGAGGGCGGTTATACACAATTTTGCTTTGATGTAACGGACCTGGTTGATTATTCCGGCAATAATATCATTGCCGTCAGGATAGATAACATTCCCTGGCTGCCGCACA
>CAZIXI010000193.1:0-6576 GCA_964543115.1 uncultured bacterium | reverse complement strand
AGTCAAGAGAAAATAAAATCAATATAATTGTAAAGAAATTCATTTTCTCTACTTCTATTCCCTTCCGGTTAAAACATAACATTATAATACACTGAGACTTATAGCATTATTCTTGTTGGCACAAAAGTTGCATCTACCTATTAAACGTATGAGAATAATTAAATCCTTTCTAATAAAAATCAATCTTTTATTGCTTATAACTATCATAGTCACTAATTGTGCCTGGACCCAGCTATTTGGGCAGAGACAAGAGCGATCTTTTTTAAAACAACATTTAGCTGCCACAAGCATTCTTGAAGGTATATCCCGTAGCGATCTGCTGGAAAGAGTAACGCAAGAAATAAGAAAAGAATACAGAGAGTCTGACGGCCCGACAAACAAACTAACGATTATCCCTCTGTTAAAGAAGATCTTTTCCGGGCCGGGAGAAATGGCGGCTGAGAAGAGAGAAGTAGTTCACGCGATGTATGCGGGATACGCGAAGAGCGCCGGAAAAATTATGGATAGAGAAATTTTCTATTTTAAGTTTCTAGTAGAGGATCTACTGGAATTAGAATGTGCTAAATCCATTTATGCTGAACTACGGGAAGAGCTGCCTCTTTTTTTATACGAAACCGCCATGGAAGTATTGGAAAATATCATTACCGGTAAAAGCACTAATGAAAAGTATTATACCCGCGAGATGTCAAATGGTTTAAGAAAAAGAATTATTAACGCCATTGTAACGAGACACTTTAAAGATGGCTATAAAAGCATTTATAGATATTTTCGAGAAATCGTCGCCTCTATGGGAAAACTGCTCGTCGTAGATCATGTTTCGCCAAACCTTATCGCTCGGGCGAAGGCTGGTCTAGCTTTAATGAATCCACTGGCAGACGAACCATCTACGGCGGAGATGGAGCTTCCGGCAGAAGAGTTGAATGATTTAACCAGTGAGGAAATAGTAGAATTAACCAGGGAAGCAGGCATCATCATTGCCCAAGATCAAGCGCTTGAAGATCAATCATTGTCAGAAGAGGCCACTCCGGAACAGCATGTACTCAGGCTGGATCTGAATAGAAGGTTCGAAATCGTCCTGCAAATGCTTACAGAACGAGAAAGAAAATTAATGCTTTTGAATATTATTGAAGATGAGGACGTTGGAGATATTGCCAAGATATACAGTATTACCAGAGAGAGGGCCAGTCAATTAATTGCTAAGGGCCTCAGAAAATTCCGGCATTATTTCAAGTTAACTGATCAGGACCTTTTAAGAATACAGCTCTTTAACCAACCGATAACAGATAGATTTTCTCCAGAAATAAGCACATTAGAACGGCAGCTACCCCAAGCAAATATGGCAACACTAGTTATCCTGGCAAAAAGAATGGGAACTGTTATTCTCCTGCCCCCTTCTCGGCTAAGCCATATTCTTGCAAAAGCTGAAACGCCAGCACAACAGGCCACGAGACTGGAATTAAGTCGTAAGCTGACCGCGGCTTTTGCAGGACTCTCTGAAAGACAGAGGAAAATTACACTAATGCACCATGTCCAAGATCTGACACCTAGCGCAATTGCAGAGGAAATTGATCTATCTCCAACAACCATTGCGTCAATCATAGATATAGCCGCCAAAAATTTTGACGATCTTTTCCGACGCGCTGACCGTGCGGGGACTTTTAGAACAGCGGCATTACACAGCCCACACTTTGTGCGCAGCAGTACTCCAACAGCCGCCGAGGATCCAGGCACTAGTATATAGGAAAAATAAATGGGTACACCCCATTCACCTCTCCCCTGTTCATGACAGATCTTCCAATACCACCAAAAACTTCATGTTTGCATTAGTGGTATCACCTTCTACCCGGAAACGGTAGACATTGCCGCCGAGGGCGTTTTGCTGGCTGCTGAAAGTTGTGGTTTCCCAGGTAATCACGTTGGTAGAATCCCAGGCGCTTGCCCGGTTACAAATCACAGATACGTCAGTTATCGTGCTGCTAAGACTAACCTGCTGCGGCACCCAATAGCCGCTACCGCTGCCTGCCTCCCACAATGGTGTGCCGGTTGTTGACACGTTCCAGTTCTGCCATTCATAAGTAATACTACCCAGGGACTGGTAACCGGCCCCGGCCCCTTGATCAACATAAATCGTGGCCTTATAAAGTTTATTTTCTTCGCTACTGGGATCAGGACCTCTGGCCACCAGGAAACTGTTACTGTGTTCAAATCTGAATATATATTGATCTCCGTTGCTTCCATGTTTAATGCCTGCACCCATCATATAGGGTTTTCTGGCCTGTCCGCCGGGCTCTGTATTATCAGCGTCGTTCCAGGCCATGGTATATTCAGGCGGATCACCCCTTAGGCCCAACCAACCGTCAGAATCACGTTCATCCACCCGGGTAGTGTCCTGTGGGTAATACATGCGCGGATAATACTTCCAGGCGGTAATTAGGCCTGCTTTTTCCGGTAGATAGGAATTGCCGATTAGATAATTTTCGTCACCCGGATATAGATCGTTTACTCCATAGACGGTCTTATCCAGATTATTAATAATGCAAAAACGCTGATTTTCGTCCCAAGTTTGGGTGACCAGGGGGTAAGGAGTTGACGTATTGGCTGCCGGTATTTCGACGGTACCATCCGCTTTAACAAATAGCCCGCTTGTATTGTTCAATAAATTCCAGGCGCCCCAGGGTGTGTAACGCCGTAAGAGATTGGATTGAAAACCGGGTCCCGGCTGATAACACATAAAAGCTCCCTGCTGCAGCCAGTGTTTGGCGGGATCAGGGAAAGGATAATCACCACCAATCAGTCCGGTAATAGTGTCAACAATATAGTCATGAGTAAAGATCTGCAGGACATGATTAGTGACAATCAGTAAAATAGTGCTGGGCGCGGTGGTGACGCTGCCGCCGTCAGCCGCCAGATGCTGCCAGGAGATTGCCGCTATTTTTTTGGTGGGATCGAAGGCCCAGCCGTATTGAACCATGTGTGCCTGGGCAACTTTGGTGGAGATAGTTGACGGCAGGCCGTCATACTCGTCGATGCTCCAGATAATGTTTTCGGTCAAACCTGTATGGTCATTGGTGCCATTCGGAAAATTGGGAATATAGTACTTGGCGCTTTCATGGTTGTTATTGGCGATCAGCACAGGAGAACTGGAAAGCCCGCTGGCGGCAGTTGACAGGGTTGATACCGCGCCGTCAAAATTGGTTTGATACGCCTGGCTGATGGTCATATAGTCCGGCACCGCGCTGTAAACAACGTATTCGGTGCTGTTAAAAGAAATGGAGTCATCAGTGTGATCCAGTTTTTTTAAAATGAAGGTAATGCTGTCTACCGTTTCGGAAGAAGCGGAAACAGCTGGGCATATTTTCAGCGTGCCGTCGCGGTAATAATCTGAGCGCAGGAAAGAATAAGCAGACATGGGATCGGGGTATAAAGATGTATTGGACCAATACATGGACCGTTCAGTAATAATGCCCTCCCCGCTGGTACATTGCGCTTTTGTGGAAACATCGGTGCTTTCTAAGCCTGCTATTTGGTTAACATGGATAGTCTCCCTGCTGTTGGGGCTGATATTGATTTGGTGAGTGATGGGATCCTGAGGATTACCTTCACTGTCCAGCGGCAGCATATAGGTCATCGTAACCGTGGCCGTAGTGGTATTAGGATTTTGCACCAGGACATATTCGTCAAATACATTTGTGTTTCCTTCCGCTAGATACCAGGTGGTTGCGGGAGCGGTTACCCCGATACAGTCATGCCCCCCCTGCCAATAGGAACCGGTTGCGTCATACCAGTACATGGCCCGTTCAACGATGATGCTTTCGCCGCTGGTGCATTCCGCCTTGGTGGAAACATCGGTGCTGCTTAACTCAGCTATGTTGTTTAGGAGAATGGTCTCTCTGCTGTTGGCGCTGACCGTTAGTTCTTGAGTAACGGGATCCTGGGGATTGCCGGAACTGTCATGCGGCAGCATATAGGTCATGGTCAATGTGGCTGTAGTGGTGTTGGGATTTTGCAGAAGCACATATTCTTGAAACATCGTTGTATTTCCTTCGGCTAAATACCAGGTAGTGGCGGGGGCAGTTACCCCGATACAGACATGTCCGCCTTGCCAATATAATCCGCTTGGATCATACCAGTACATGGTTCGCTCGGCAATAATCCCCTGGCCACTTATACATTGTGCCTTGGTAGAGACATCGGTGCTCTCCAGACCGGCTACGGCATCTAGATGAATAGTCTCTCTGCTATTGGCTGCCACAGTGATCTGCTGGGTGATGGGATCCTGGGGATTGCCGCTATCATCAAGTGGAAGCATATAGGTCATGGTCACCGTAGCTGTTGTATCATTGGGATTTTGCAGCAGAATATATTCTTCGAATATCGTGGTATTTCCTTCGGCCAGGTACCAGGTGGTGGCCGGAACGGTTACACCAATACAGTCATGGCCTCCCTGCCAATATGTATTGCTCGGATCGTACCAGTACATGGTTCGTTCAGCGATGATGTTGTGACCGCTGGTGCATTCTACCTTGGTAGAGACATCAGTGTTGGTCAATCCAGCGACGTCATTTACATGAATAGTTTCCCTGCTATTGGCGCCAATAGTGATATTTTGACTGATGGGATCTTGAGGGTTACCGGAGCTGTCCAAAGGCAACATGTAGGTTAGTGTGACCGTGACTGAACTAGAGTTAGGATTTTGGATCAGGATGTATTCATCAAATATCGCCGTGTTGCCTTCCGCGAGGTACCAGGTAGTGGCGGGAGAGCTTACACCCTTGCAGTCGTGACCACCGATCCAGACCGAAGCGGAACAATTGGCTGGTGCTAATACGAATGAAACCATAAACAAACTGGTAATTGTAGCTAGGTAAAAATATCTATTCATCATCTGCTCCTCCCTTTAAGTTTAATTTTATCATAATATGCTTTTTATGGTATAATTAATAATTATGAAAAGACTATTTTTAATCTGTAATCTATTAATCTTGTTAATTGTTTTCTTTCCTGCCCTGCCCGCCTGGTGCAAAAATAATAACCTGAAAAACAATCTGGCCATAATTGATTTTGAAAACAGGACCACTTATGCGGATCTGGGTACCGGTGCCTTAGACATGATGACCACTGCCCTTTGGGAGGGAAACCGCTTTATTCTGGTGGAAAGGGATAGAATAGAGCATATTTTGCGCGAACAGGAATTCTCCCATTCCGGCCGCGTGCCCCGGGAAGCGGCTATCAAGCTGGGCCGGCTACTGGGAGCGGAATATATTCTTACCGGCGGTGTTACAGAAGCGGGATTTATTAAAAAAAACGGCAAGGTGAGCAGCCGGGTGGTTTTAGATGCCCGATTAATAGATGTAGTTAATGGACAGGTTATTTTAGCAGAAACAGCAGAGGGAAAGGCTGCCGGCGCTAATCTGGACCTGGCAGTACGGGAAGGTATTTTCCACTTGGCAAATAAGATAAATGCGGCAGTGGACGAGCAGGCCCGGCAGACAACAGCAAGCAAAACTAAGGATACACAGAAAAAAACAATTGCGGCAATCAATTTTTCCAGTGCCAGTCCGGCGATCAGCGCGGATGTGGGCCCGGCAATTACCGATATGCTGGTAACCGCCCTGATTAAATCCGGGCAATTTACAGTGATTGAACGAGAGAAACTCAACCGCATACTTTTTGAACAGATTTTGGGCAATAAAACGGTAACTGCTGGCGGAGAAAAAGAACTGCAGGCATTGGAAGGCGCGGATCAGCTGGTGGTTACCGGATTAATTACCGCTAAAACAGCTATGGCGGTGGGGGAAATACTGCACGCGGATATTATCATTACCGGCAGGATAATTAATTTCGGCTTGGAGAAGGCTGGCCGGAACAAAGATTATTTTTTAGTGGGTGTGGAGGCACATCTTATCAGCGGACGTAGCGGAAAAACGCTATTAGTAAAAGAAGTGCTTGCCCGGAGTAGTGCTGAAATCAAGAAAACAGAATTAAAACGAATTGATTTCACTAGTGAAGGTTTTGTAAAAACACTCATCGGTGAAGCAACCAGAGAGGCAGTAAACCAATTGGTGCAACAGACCGAGGAAATCTCTGAACCTGAAACAAAAAAAGCAGAACTGGCAGCAGCAGGCATAGATATAGGCAAAATTACCGTGGAAGAGCAATGGCCCAAGGTCGAACGATTAATGAAAGAATTTCGTGAGAAATTATCCAAAAAGCCCAGAGAAACAGCTCAGCTTGCTAACGGAGGAGTTGTTTTTCTGCCCTACGTTAATTTAACACCGGAGGAGCAGAAGCTGCTTGCACAGCTGGAAAAGGAATCCAGTATTTTAATTAGATTAGACCCGGACACTGTGGGCTGGTACCTCAACCTGGCCTATATTTATAATGATATAAAAATGTTTAATAAGGCTATCCCGCTTGCGGAAAAAGCTGTAAGTTTGTCGCCAAAAGATCATTATGTTCGCAGTTCCCTGTCAGGTCTTTATTTAAGCATGCTGGATGCTTATACGGAAAGATCAAAGGGAGGGATCCATGCGGTGGCAGGAATGGGGATTTTAGGAGTTATTTATCACCGGGAGC
>CAZIXI010000192.1:0-6613 GCA_964543115.1 uncultured bacterium | reverse complement strand
AAGGCTTAATATTTCTTTCGACTTGCTCAAACTATGGGACTTCAGGGGATGCAGCTGATGAAAAGGCGCCGTTGAAGCCTTTATCTTTATATGCTGAAACAAAGGTTGATGTAGAAAGATATTTGATGGACAAAGTTACAAACTTGGATTGGATTATATGCAGGTTGTCAACCGTGTATGGAGTATCTCCCAGGATGAGATTTGATCTGACAGTTAACGATTTTACAATGAATGCCTATATGGAGAAGTATTTAGATGTCTTTTTGCCTTTTACCTATCGTCCATATATCCATGTCCGTGATGTAGCCAGAGTAATTATAGAAATGCTTGCAAGGTTTGAGAAGGTTAAAAACAATATTTTCAATGTAGGATTCAATGGTGAGAATTATCAGAAAATAAATATTGCTGAGATTGTCAAGAAATATGTGCCAGAATTGAAAATTGAAATTGTTAAAAAAGGAACGGATTTAAGAGATTATAAGGTGGATTTTTCTAAAATTCAAAGATTTTTGAATATCAGAAATACATTTACAGTTGAAAAAGGTATAAGAGAGGTGCTTGAATTATTAAAGGATCAGCGTGTCAAAGATCCTTATAATAGCTGTTATTACAATACTTCCCCTGACTTTGGAGGAGAGTAAATGGATAAATGTATTGAGTTAGATGCCCCTAATATCTCGAATAAAGAAAAAGAATATCTATCTAGATGTATTGACACAGGGTTTGTGTCTACTTTTGGCCCTTTTGTGCCAAGGTTTGAAGAAGAATTTGCTAGATATATAAACATAAAAAGAGCAGTTGCTATCCAGAGTGGTACTGCGGCGCTCCATATTGCACTGTACGAACTTGGAATTAAAACGGGTGATGAGGTTATTGTCCCGGCATTAACGTTTGTGGCAACGGTTAACCCTGTTTTGTATGTTGGAGCAACACCTGTTTTCGTAGATGTTGATCTTATGACGTGGAATATTTCTCCGAAGGAAATTGAAAAGAGGATATCCAGTAGAACAAAAGCAATACTTCCTGTTCATCTTTATGGGAATCCTTGTAATATGGATGAGATTATGAAGATTGCCAGAAAATATAAGCTTTATGTCATAGAAGATGCATCACAAAGTTTAGGGGCTAAATATAAAGATAGACACACAGGGACATTTGGTGACTTAGGTTGTTTTAGCTTTAACGGGAATAAGATTATTACCACCGGGGGCGGTGGTATGGTTGTTGGCGGTGATGACGGGAAAATGGATCATATAAAATTTTTGGTGAATCAGGCACGTGATGAGTCACAGGGGTACTATCATCCGGAGGTAGGATTTAATTATAGAATGACAAATATTGAAGCTGCCCTGGGTATTGCCCAAATGGAAAGATTGGTTGAGTTTATGAGGAAGAAGAGGGAATTTAATAGGATATTTAGGGAAGAATTAAAAGGGATAAAATTTATACGTTTTCAGGAAGAATATAAAGGTGCCGAAAGTTCCTGCTGGTTATCTTGTATCATTTTTGAAAAAGACGTCCATATATCTGCTTTGCAAAAAGAATTAAGAGAGAAAGGGGTTCCTGTAAGGCGAAATTATGTGCCTGTTGTTGAATTTCCTCCCTATAAGAGATATAAACAAAATGATTACGAAAACTCTTATTATATTTATGTAAGAGGCCTCTGTTTGCCAGGTTCTACCCTTAATTCTAATGCTGATGCATATAGTATATGTAAAATCCTGAAAGAATTAATCTAAATTTTAGGGGAGATAACTATGTTAAAAAAAGATATCCTGATTTCTGAAACAGAATCTGTAAAAGACGCTTTAAAGAAATTGTGTATCAGCTCAGAAAAAGTATTATTAGTAATAGATAAAGAGAAGAAATTGTTGGGCACGATTACGGATGGGGATATCAGGCGGTATATATTGAGAGGTAAAAGTTTAGAAAACGATATTAGAGAAGTTTATAATAAGGAGCCTATTTATTTTAAAAAAAGCGATTTTTCAATAGAACTTGCCAAGAAGGCGTTGCTTGACAATAGAATAGAATTAATTCCTGTACTGGATGAAGAGCATAAAGTAATGGATTTAGTAATATGGGACCAGGCGTTTTCTAAGGATAAAATAGAAACGCTTCAGGCAGGTAAACTAGATATACCTGTAGTTATTATGGCCGGAGGAAAAGGATTTAGATTAGATCCATTCACCAGGATTCTTCCAAAACCATTGATTCCGATAGGGGACAAACCTATTGTCGAAATAATTATAGAAGGTTTTAGGAAATGGGGAATCAGCGAATATTACCTGACATTAAACCATAAAGGCGGAATGATAAAGGCCTATTTTGAAAATGTTAAGAGAGATTATAAGATAAAATATATCACAGAAGATAGTTTTTTAGGAACAGCCGGCAGCCTAAAGCTTGTGGAAAATGAAATTAACGATACCTTTATCATCTCTAATTGCGATGTTATTGTAAAAGCGAATTTTGAGGAAGTAGTGAATTTTCATAAAGAACAAAATGCGTCATTAACAATCCTGTCAGCTATTCAGCACTATAAGATTCCCTATGGAGTTATAAATTTTAAGGAAGGTGGAGGAGTTACAAATATTCAAGAAAAGCCAGAATATACTTTTCCTATAAATGCAGGCGTTTATGTCGTAAGTAAGGACTCCCTGCGGTTTATGCCGGAAGAATTACCCTTTGATATGACTGATTTAATAAGAAATCTAATTAGAAACAATGAGAAGGTAGCTATGTATCCTGTAAACGAAAGTGATTATATAGATATTGGCCAATGGGAAGAATACAAAAAAACAATAGAGAAATTACAGCTGTTTAAAAGCGACCAAATCCCTTCAGCTGCTCCTGATGAGGTTGTGGCTGTGCAACTGTGAGATGGTGATAGTATGAAAACATTAGTTGTTGGGTTAGGCAGTATAGGATCCCGACATATCAAAAACATAAAAGATATAGATGCAAATATGCGGATATCGATCTGGAGGCAAAATTCCAAAGAAACTGAATTGGGCGAATTGGAATCTTCAGTGGACAATGTATTCCTTTGCCAGGAGGATGCGCAAAAGTGGGAGCCTGATGTTACGTTTGTGACAAATCCTGCTACAATGCATCGGGAAACGGCATTAATATTTGCAAAACAAGATAGCCATTTGTTTATTGAAAAACCTTTGAGTGTTGATAGTGATGGTTTGGATGAATTAGCTGTGGAGTGTAAAAGTCGTAATCTTGTGGCGATGATAGGATATGTATTGCGCTTTTCCCCGCCGATTAAACTTATAAAAGATATTATTGAGCAAGGACGCATAGGGCGTGTGTTGTCGATTAGGACATCTGTCGGGCAGAATTTGTTGAATTGGCGATCTGGAAAAAGATATCAGGATACAGTTTCTGCGCGTAAGGATCTGGGTGGCGGAGTTTTACTTGAGTTAAGCCATGAGCTGGATTACGTAAGATGGTTTGCTGGCGAAGTAAAAGAGGTGAGTGCTTTGACAGGGAAGGTAAGCAATTTGGAAGTTGATGTTGAAGATATAGCCGATATTTGTTTAAGGTTTGAATCCGGCGCGTTGGGGAATATACATCTTGATATGGTTGATCATGCCGCAAATCGTTCTTGCCGTGTAGTTGGGACAAAAGGGACGGTGATATGGCATTCAGATGATGATAATAGTGTTAGCTTGTATTCTGAGGAGACTGGTGGATGGACAGAGATGTATAAAACGTCAGTGACTGATGGAAATGAAAAGTTTAGAGCTGAGTTGAGGCATTTTTTTGAGTGTATTGCTGATAGTAAAATGCCGTTAATATCGATAGAAGATGGCAGGCGTGTTGTTGAGATTGTGTCGGCAGCAAAACGGTCGGCGGAAACAGGAGAAACAATTTCATTATGAAACCATATGTGCTTGGTGCGATTTTTGCCCGTGGCGGTTCCAAGGGAGTTCCGGGTAAAAATATTAGAGCCTTAGCAGGCAAGCCGCTTATAGCCTATGCGATTGAAGCCGGAAGTGGTGTTTCGTTAATTGATAGACTCATTGTTTCAACTGATGATGAAGAGATTGCCGCTCTTGCCCGCAAGTATGGCGCAGAGGTGCCCTTTGTACGTCCGGCAGCATTGGCGGCCGATGATTCTCCGGAACTGCTTTCTTGGCAGCATGCGCTTAAGGCAATCCAGGAGCAATCCGGGCAGATGATTGATGTGTTGGTGTCTATCCCAACGACATCACCCTTGCGTAGCGTAGAAGATGTTGAGCGTTGTTTGTTGACGTTGCTTGAAGGTGATGCCGATATTGTAGTTACTGTAAAAGAAGCTGAACGTAATCCATATTTTAATATGCTTACGGTTGCTGAAAACGGCGACGCAAAATTACTTATGCCATCCCCAAGAGCTCTCACTCATCGTCAGAATGTGCCAGCAGTATATGATATGACTACTGTGGCTTACGCTGCGCGTACTTCATATATACTCAACGCTTCGTCGCTGCTGGAGGGGAAGGTGAAAGCAATAGTGGTGCCGCAGGAAAGAGCTTTGGATATTGATTCAATGATAGATTTTGAAATGGCAGAGTTTCTTCTGGCCAAAAGAGGGAAGAATAATGAAGTCTTTGCGCGAACTGGCAAATCTGAAAGATAGAGTTGCGCTAATTACGGGTGGGGCCGGGCATATAGGTTTTGCTCTGGCTGAAGCCCTGGCGGAACTGGGTGCGTGTGTAGTATTGCTTGATATTAATAAATCGCAATGCGATGAAAAAGCTCAACGTATTCGGGAACAATATAAGGTAGAAACATTATCTCTTGAAACTGACCTGGGCAGGGAAGATATGGTGCGTAAAGTTCCGGGGCGTATCCTAAAGAGGTTTGGCCGTTTAGATATCCTTGTTAATTGTGCTGCCCTGGTAGGCACATCTGAACTGAAAGGATGGAGTGTGCCGTTTGAGAAACAAAACTCCGATACGTGGCGTAAGGCTTTAGAAATTAATTTAACATCTGTATTTATATTGGTACAGGCATGCAGAAATTTATTGAGTATTTCCGGGCACGGTGCAGTGATTAATATTAGTTCTATGTATGGAATGGTGGGGCCTTATATGGGTTTGTATGAAGGTACCGATTTAGGAAATCCTGCCGCATATGCCGCAAGTAAAGGTGGTTTGATTCAATTTACTCGTTGGCTGGCAACCGTGCTTGCTCCAGATATACGGGTGAATGCAATTGCGATAGGCGGCGTATTTCGAGATCATAAGGAACCTTTTCTTTCACGATTTGTGAATCGTACACCCCTAAAACGTATGGCAAGTGAAGAAGATATAAAAGGGGCGGTTGCCTATTTGGCAAGCGACGTTTCCAGCTATGTGACCGGGCATAACCTTGTGGTTGATGGAGGTTGGACGGCATGGTAGGAAATTTATGGGAAAAAATCATTGATCCTGAACATGTTTTTATAGTTGCTGAAGCAGGGATAAATCATAACGGCACTCTGGCTATAGCCAGACAACTTGTTGATGCAGCGGTTTGTGCAGGAGCTGACGCTGTGAAATTTCAGATTTTTTCTGCTGAATGTCTGGTGACGGCTGATGCGCCGAAGGCGGCTTATCAGATAGAAACAACAGATAGATCAGAATCGCAGTTTGACATGTTACGAAAGCTGGAACTTTCAAGATATGATTACCAGAGGTTATATGATTATTGCCATAAGAAAGGGATTATTTTTATGGCTACACCCTTTGATGAAGATAGTGCTGATTTTTTAGAAGAGATGGGAGTTGGGGTCTTTAAAGTTTCTTCAGGCGATATCACTAATCTTTCATTTCTGACTCATATTGCACGGAAGAATAAACCAATGATTGTTTCAACGGGAATGTCAACTTTGGCCGAGGTTGAAACAGCAATAAGCCAAATTCGTAATGCCGGTGCTGAAGATATTGTTTTGTTGCACTGTGTGAGTAACTATCCAGCCCAGCCAGAAGAAGTTAATTTGCGTGCTATGCAGACAATGGCAGGTGTTTTTAAGGTGCCTGTAGGGTATTCTGATCACACTTTGGGGATTGATATTGCGGTGGCTGCCGCAGCTATGGGTGCATGTGTTATTGAGAAACATTTTACGCTGGATTCTAATTTAGCTGGTCCTGACCACAGCAGTTCCCTTGAACCGGATAAGCTGAGGGATCTGGTGCAGAGTATACGTAAAGTAGAGGCTGCTTTAGGAGATGGGGTTAAGCTGCCGGCTAAGTCTGAAGTTAGTACTGCGGCTGTGGTGCGTAAGAGTCTAGTTGCCGCCTCTGAAATTAAAGCTGGGACAGTGTTGAGTAAAGATTTGATAGCAATCAAGAGACCAGGGACAGGATTTGCACCTTCTATGATATCCTCAATTATTAGCCGTAAGGCTAAGGTTGATATCCCGAAAGGTGAACTTTTGTCTCGGGATATGTTGATATGAGAAAAATTGGTGTTGTTACTACTGGCAGGTGTGATTACGGGTTATATTTCCCTGTTTTAAAAAGGATTATTGCTAATCCGGATTTAGAATTAATGCTTTATGTAACAGGAATGCATTTATTGCCGGAGTTTGGGAACACAATTGAAATTATTGAGCGTGATGGTTTTTCCGTTTCTG
>CAZIXI010000191.1:0-6677 GCA_964543115.1 uncultured bacterium | reverse complement strand
CTCCTTTTTAACGGTAATTGCCCTGCTGCTTATTCCCTCAACAAAAAACTTCTGGCAATTATTCATAGTCTGCTCATTAGTGGGCCTGGGCAGTGCCATCTCCATCCCCGCGGCCACCGCCATCATCGTTAGAGTCGGACAGGGAGTGGGCATGGGTACATCAATGGGTATGTTTGATACCGCTATGAGCGCCGGCATGATGACCGCTCCGCTGGTTTCGGGAGTTGTCATGGACCTCTTCGGCCTGGATTGGGTCTTCTTTACTGCCGGATTGCTCAGCCTTCTGGGCACCATGATCTTCTATTACTTCATTAAATCCGGCCTGAAAGCGAGAAAATTGTAATCTGCTGACAGAAACCACTAAGTATGATATATTAAGCAACACGAATGAAAACGATCCGTATTGCCTTAGCACAGATTAATCCTATTGTCGGTGACCTGGCGGGAAACACCGCTAAGATCATTAGCTACATCCAACAGGCCCGGGCTGCCGGCAGCCAGCTGGTTGTCTTTCCCGAACTGGCCGTCTGCGGCTACCCGCCTGAAGACTTGATACATAAACCCTACTTTGTGCGCAAAAACAAAGAACAATTAAAAAAAATCGCCCTCCATTGTAAAAACATTACCGCTGTGGTTGGCTTTGCTGACCTTGTTAAGGGACAGGCATATAACGCCGCCGCTATCCTGCACAAGAAAAAACTAATTCACTCCTATCACAAAATGGAACTTCCCAACTACGGCGTATTTGACGAAAAACGCTACTTCATCCCGGGCAGGGAAGGCATTATTTTCAGGGAAAATGAGCTCAGCTGGACAGTAAATATCTGTGAAGATATCTGGTCAAAAAAACTTAAATACACCGGGCTCGACCTGATTCTCAATATCTCTGCTTCACCTTATCACCGGAAAAAACAACTGGAACGGGAACGGATCCTGAAAACAAAGGCCCGCAGTTTCCAGACTACTATTGTCTACTGTAACATGGTGGGCGGCCAGGATGAACTTGTTTTCGACGGCGCCAGCGTAATTGTCTCTCCCCGGGGGAAAATATTGGCCCGGGGTAAACAGTTTGCCGAAGATCTGGTCATTGCTGATTTAACCATACCCAAAAGCAAAAAGAAAAATAATATCGCCAAAAAACATTTTAATTTGAAACTTTCGCAGGCACCGCGGAAAAAAATCAAGCAAACAGAAATCAGCACCCCCCTGGCCCCGCTGGCAGAAATATACTCTGCCCTCACCCTGGGCCTGCGCGACTATGTATTAAAGAATAAGTTCCAGAAAGTAATCTTTGGCCTCAGCGGCGGCATTGATTCTACCTTAACCGCTCTTATCGCCGCGGACAGCCTGGGCCGGGACAACGTTATCACACTCTCCCTGCCCTCTCATTTCACTTCACGGCAAACACTAACCGACAAGAAAAAACTTGCGCACAACCTGGGCATTAAACTGATTACCGTGCCCATAACCGATATTTTCGAAAAATATCTGCAGGTGCTAAAACCTTTTTTTAAGGGTAAAGGCTGGGACGTAACAGAAGAGAATATCCAGGCCCGCATCCGCGGCAACATCCTGATGGCTTTTTCCAACAAATTCGGTTACCTGGTGCTGACTACCGGTAATAAAAGTGAAAACTCTGTCGGTTACTGTACCCTCTACGGAGATATGGCCGGCGGTTTCAATGTCCTAAAAGACGTGCCTAAAGGCCTGGTCTATAAACTGGCCCGGTACCGTGATAAGCAGGCCCGCGGCATATTGGTGCCTAAAAAGATCTTCACCCGGCCGCCGACAGCGGAATTGCGGGAAGGACAAAAAGACCAGGACTCCCTGCCCCCCTACCCCCTGCTGGATAAAATCATCGATGCTTACGTAGAACAGAACAAGAGTCTGGCAGAAATAATCAAAGCGGGAATACCGGCAAAAACCGCCCGGGAAATGATCCGGTTAATCGACCGTAACGAATACAAGCGCCGCCAGGCCCCTCCGGGTATTAAGATCACCCCCAAGTCCTTCGGCAAAGACAGACGCATGCCCATCACCCATCGAATTGTTACGTAACAATTTCGGATTTCTGATTGCGGATTGCGGATTTATTAATTTTGGAGCGCGTAATAATGAATAAAGAAATACTAAAGAAAAGAACAAAAAGGTTTGCTCTTGAGATAATAAAACTAGTAGAGTTATTCCCGAAGAATCGAACAACAAATGTTATTGGCAGGCAAATATTAAAGTCAGGAACGTCTATCGGAGCTAACTATCGTGCTGCTTGCAGAGCAAGATCAATGGCTGATTTTATTGCTAAAATGGGCATTGTCGAAGAAGAAGCAGATGAAACAATCTATTGGTTAGAATTATTATCTGAAAGCAAGGTATCTGAAAATCATAAAATTAAACTTCTACACAAGGAAGCCAACGAACTTCTAGCTATAACAATATCCTCAATCAAAACAGCACGTAGAAACAAAAAAATAAATTCGAAATCCAAAATCTGCAATCCGAAATCCGAAATCGAGTTTATTGGTACATCTCCAGAATCAGGATATCATCTCCCTTCTGGATAACAGCGGTACTTTCGCTAATCTCCAAAACCTTATATTCCTGAATCTCCTGACCGACAACAACAACCTCATCATTAATTATCGCGGCCGGCTTACTTTCATCCCAGATTATCGCGGTCAACGTGAACCGCGGGCCTTTACCCACTACAGCCTTTTGGGGTACCTTAATAAAAGGATCCCGGCCCCAGGGTATGTCTTTTAGACTGATAATCTCTTTCTTCTCCTGCGTCGCCCTTCTTATGCGCACTGTTTCTGCCGGTTTATCTTTAGGAGGAGCCTGTTTCCGTTTCTTCTTCTTCCTTCCCAGAATAGTCCAGACCAGCAACACAACAAATATTACAACCAGAACAACTATCGCTTTTTTTTCCAGTTCTTGTCTTCCCATTTAATCCTCTTGTCGCTATGCGGGCATTAATAGATACAATACAATCTGCATTGTTACGATCAGCCTGGTATCTTCTTCCTTTTTATCTTTTTTGTCCGTTTTGGCCTCTATCTTTGTCAACTCTATTTTCTGCAGCGTGATCAATGATTGAAACTCCCCCTCTAATAAACCGATATAGTCACCGACATCTTTATAATGGCCCCTGATAACCATATTGATAACCAGCTCTTCACAGACACAGCCGGGCACATCAACGGGTAGTTCCGTTTTTACCGGCTCCTGAGGATTAACGGAAATGACTTCCAGATCCATCTTTACCGCCTTACGGGCCAACTCGCGCAGTGTGGTTTCTTCCTGATCCGGAAGTTTGTCTTCCAGCTCCCTTATTCTCTTATTAAAATAATTAACTGCCTGATTTATATCACCCTTAAAGGCGATTAATTCCTGCACGGTATTTATCTCGCGCTGAGCCGCTGATAATTCCGTTTTTAAAGACTGCATTAACTTCTGTTTAGGTTTATAGGCGGCAAACCAGAAAACAACGATTGCGACGACAATCGCCCCGGTAAGCAACATTACACTTTTCTGCTGTAATAATCCTTTATTCATTAATTTTTTCCCATTGTTCTTTAATCATTTCCACACTTTCTTTTATCTGCGGGCTTCTTTCCACATCCCAGCCCTGGCCAACTCTAACATTGCCGAGAGCCTCGCTTAAACCACAGCGGATCTCAAAATCAGCGACTGTCTTATCGTCAATCTCCTCTTTCTGTACACTAACCAGATAGGCATTACTGAAAAAACCCGATCCCTCCAGCAATTCCATAAAAGAAGTCAACTCATCTTCAACGATGGCTGAACGGTGATAAAGTATACCCTTAAAATTCGCGTCTCTGGCGTTTCCGCCGATATCCAGCTCATAAAGCACAATATTTGTGGGAACCAGATTACTTATTTCCTTTAACAAAAGCTCTCCCGGTAGACTATTCTCCTGAATAGTAATCAGGGCATTCTTAAAGTGGGTAAACTCATCAAAGAGCTCCTTAATCTCACGCAGGGAGCGTAAATGTGATTTAGCGCTCTTCAAACGGTTCTCAAATCCGCCTACTCTCATCTTAACCCCGATAAATAAGACAACCAGTACGGCTATGACCGCCAGTTCCAGCATGCGGATGGAAATTTTTTCAATGGTCTCCAGTTTCTTGGCCGCCAGTTCCGGGGGAATAAGGTTTATTTCTTTACCGCTGGCCGGTAAAATCGCCCCGAATATCCCATAAAATGAACGCAAAGAAACATTATCTTCTTTTGTCCGATTATCCAATTGCGCCAATAAATCCAGTGATTTAAATTGCAGACCCGTATCTTCCTGTAGAAACAGTTCCAAATTCTTCAAGCGGGAGCCGCCGCCGCTTAGATATACCCGAACGGGCAGTTCCCCTTTAAGCTCTGTAAGGTAAAAATTACATGTCCGCTTAATCTCCGTGGCCAGCTGTTCAAGGATCGGCCGCACCATTGCCACAATCTGCGTGGCCGGCACCTTATCATCAAGCATCTCTTTCTGCCCCAGGGGAAGACCATGCTTACGCTTAATCGCCTCGGCATCTTCACGGGATAATTCGATTTTCCCTTTATCACTTACCAGTACCCCGCACATGGCATCAGTCAGTTTATTGGAAGAAATCGGCAGCCGGCGGGCAAACAGCAATTTATAATTTTTATAAATAGAAACCTGGGCATGCTCGGCACCCAGTTCTACCCAGGCCACAGTTTCTTCTGGTTTGCTGCTTTTAGTATATTTTAGTAAACTCCCCAGACTGCCGGGTGAAACGCTGATTCCGACAACGTTTAAATGCAACTCCTGCATAACCGCTACCAAATTATCCACTTCTACCTTGGGCACAACCGCCACCGTAACAACCATATGCTTGGATTCATCATCTGCGGTATATTCATCGGCAATATAAAAGTCTAACAATGAATCCGCCAGGGGTACGCGAAGCCGGTCCTTAATCTTCCAGCGGATAGCTTCCGTTACTTCCTTGGCCGGCATGTGGGGCAGTTCCACTCTCTCCAGCTGAACCAGGGGCGGGGAAAGAACCAGTTGCACCTGTTTGGGGACCTGGGGCCGGGTGATAAATTCTGCCAGGGCGGACCTGATAAATTCCTTATCGATGGGTTTGGACGGAGCAGCCTCTTTACACTCGGCATGCAACAAGGTTGCCCGTGATCCGGAAAGGTCAACTGCGGCCAATTTAAGTGCACTCTTACCAATATCAACAGCAAGAATTTGTTTAGGTTTTCTCATTAGGTATATATATTACAATAAATTACACTTTTTTTCAAGCTGGATATTTTTTTAATAGCCGCCAGAATAAGTTTCCAGCCAATTGATGCCAACAGTATCTTCTGTGGTAAAAAACGGCGGCGGATTTACAACCAAATCAGAAGTATAATTAATATGGATATTTTCCGTACTGCCGCCGGAAACCGTAAAATTATTATCCGCGATAAACGTGCCGTTAAAAGTGGAACCGCCGCTTACATTGCGGATACTGATTCCCGCTTCCGCGTAGATCAGGCCCTCACCGGTAACCTGAACATTAGCGGAATTCTGAATATTTATTGCCTGTTCGGCCACTAATGCCGGTTCTCCGCTAATGGCATTTATCGCCGAACCGTGTGCAGAATTCATATTTATCCCGCCCGTGGTCACAATCCCGCCGTTTATTGTTACATTGGGATCAATACTAGCATTACCTCCCACAAAATACACACCGCTATAGGGCGAGCCCGCAGTGGTAAAAGTATAATTACCGGATTTTACATGGCCGCTGCCGTAATTATCTTCCACCCAGGTTTCATAGGCATCAAAATCACACCAGGGAAATTCCAGGGTACTGCTTGGATAGGAACTACCGGTATGGGTCCAGCCGCTGCCGATAGAGATATTCATCTTGGCCTTCAGATCACCGCTAATTGTGGATGTAGCTGTGGCGTCATTACCAAAATTAATATGATTCTGTACATAACAGGCATAATAAAAGGCCTCCGGCACGTTCCAGGCACCGGACAGGCGCGTTACATGCGCGCGCACCGCCCGCACTACAGTTTCCCCATCCGGGCCGGTAATCCGCCCTTCGGAAATAACATCCATCTCATTTGCCGTAACATTAGCGGTGGTGATCCAGAAAGCGCCACCTCCCAGCGCCTTATTGGAAGGAACCGCGGGCGGGGTTGTCCAGGTAGTAGTCTGGTTATTTAACTGCGTTGTGTAATATTCCAGCCCGCCTTCGGCGATGAAAAAGGCCTTGCTGGAAAGCATAATATCAGCGGCAATCTGCGCCTCCGTTACCAAGAGGCTCAGCCCGGCAACACCTAGTGTGGCCAGAATAAAAATAACCACTATCGCCACAATAATGGAAAAAGCCCGTGATTTTTTCATAGTCTATGTATACCAGTCAATGTTCCTGAACCTCGCCAAGGACTGTAAAGTAACACTAACCTCACCAACCGTCACCGTGAGTGTAATCTGCACCATCCGGATATCCGCCTGGGTAGCGGTGGTATTACCATCAGCATCCAAATAGGCAAAAGCCAGACTGGAAACATTATCCGCCAGTTCCTGGGAATTACGCAGGATGGTATCTCCGGAAAGTTCAAAATCTACATCGTCCATCGTCTGATCAGGTTTAACCCGGTCAAATTCAAATTGTGTTGCCGTAAAAGTATCAATG
>CAZIXI010000190.1:0-6678 GCA_964543115.1 uncultured bacterium | reverse complement strand
ACCCATACCCAAGACAGACAACCAGGACATAAAAGGCAATATTTTTCCCCCACTCCTTATTAAGAAAATAAAACACCCCTGAAGCCGCCGCTAAAACAACCGTTATTTCCCAAGAAAAGAACCACACACGCCCGAGCACAATCCCCGCGGCATAAGCAACCGCCAGCCAAACCATCGGCATCTTCCTCATTTATTCTCCCTGATGACGCGGATCTAACGCGGATCTTCAACGCAGATCCAACGCAGATCGAGGCGGAGCTCTGCGCAAGAAATCTGCTTAAAAGATCCGCGTTAGATCTGCGTCCTGAGCGTCAGCGAAGGGATCCGCGTCGGTTCCGCGTCGTGCGAAGCGTGCGAAGCACGCGCAGCACGAAAAAAACCGGCTTCCTTATAGATTACAGAAAGCCGGTTCTGATACAACCACCCTCAAATATCACTACTTTTTTGCCACAGTCTTTTTAATCAGCTTTTTAAGACCATCTACATCCTTCTTGTTCTTTTCAATACTGTCATAAAGTTTATCTATCTCTTTAACCAAAGTGACTAATTTTGACTCTGATATCTTACCGGCCTCGATCAAATTATACGTTTCCTTACCCAGCTCCATATACTTCTTTTCTACCTTAGTATCCAGCCCAATAAGATCCATCTTTCTCTTTAATAACTTTGAACTCAAATCTCCTTCTTTAAGGACAATCTTGAGAATCCTTTCAACCTCCAGCCTGGCCTTCTGAGCAAATTCCTGCAGCCGCTCATACCTTCTTGGCAAATCTTTCTCCGTAACCGCCTTTTTCTTTTTAGGCATAAACCCTCCTTTTTAATCTCTCGTGCAACGTACAGCTTGCGGATTTTTCGTAATCTGAAATATTATATTCTTTCGTAAGAATACTATTCTACTACTTATACACTCTTTCTGTCAACACCGGGAAACAGGACAGTCTATACCCATTCCAATAATGGCAGTCCCAGGCGAAGCCTGGGAAAAATCCCAGGGAACACTATTGCCCCTTCCGCTCACGGATTTCCTGCATCATAAAAAACGAATCCAGCAGTTTTGTCCTCAACTGCCGCCAGATATCGGTACTTTTCACAAGATCCGCCAACGCAGACATTTTAGCCCTATCATAATACTGTTTGATCCTTTCATTATCTATATCAATAATATATATAGTATTATCATTAAGTGCCGCAACAATGACCCTGTCATTTTCACTGATTTTAGAAAACGACCTGTTTGGCCGCTCATCCCTTAACCGGATAATTCGCTCGATCGACAATTGCGGATCCATTTCAACAATCTGCTCCTGTTCCACCTTTGAGGCAGTTTTTGGCCCAACTGTTTTCCCGCCGGCAACAATCATTCCTTTCCTGGTAAGACAAACAGCTGCCGCGCTGGAAGCAATAAAATTTTTAGCAAACATCCTGATAGTCAACCGTTCAGGCAACTCTCTTCTAAAATGATACCGCTGCAACAACAATCCCCGGTTCATCCGGGAAACCGCAAACACCTCTTCTGCCCGGCCCCAGGCAGCGCAAAACTCTGTCTGCATCAACAATCGTCCCTGGCGCTGACTAACCAGATAGAGCGCCGCCTCCAACGTTGCCAGAATCCCCACACTTTTACCCGCCTTTAACAGGATCCGGCGAGAATCAGCATAATAGAGAGAAGAAACAGCCACCGGCACAAGGAATCCGGAAACGTTATCCTCTTCGTTCTTAGCGTTAAAATCAAGCCGCAACAGGTAATTTTCTGTTTCACCACTAACCTTTGAAGATAACAAAACTTTTTGCGGATCCTTACTTTCCTGAATCATATCATTAACCAGATATATTTCCCTCTCATCTCCGCGCATTGTCACAGAAATACTAATATCCGCTATTTTTCCCTGATCGGGAACAATCGCATAGATCTGACCATCGCAGGAGAGGAGAACACGCCCGTCGGGCAAAACCACCATCGGCGCCTCCTGAGAAACATTGAAATGCAACATGTGATAAGTAGCACTGGCAATATCCCAAACAATTAACGACTGCCGATAACGTTTCTCTTCACCCGCTGCTTCCCCGCGATCCTCCGAAACCAGACAGAACACACGACCGCTAACCAAATACCGGAGATCACGCACCTGTCCCCTTATCCCTGCGGGCATTTTCCAGCTGAAAATTTCATGACTAAAAACATCCTCCCGCCAATAAACAAATTCAGAATCTCCTTTATCCACCTTACAATTACGGTAACCAGAGAGAGTAAACGCACCCTTAATCCTTCGCATATCTTTTTCCAATTCAACCAAATTAATTTCTTCTCTCGTCTTCCCTTCCGGCACTTTAACATCAGTCCATTCACTAACCACCCTTACCGGCAGATTATTTTCGAACATCAATTCCAGCATCCTTCCGCGCACCTCACTATTAACCTGATACTTTTTAATTATAAACCCCATAATATCCCTAACCACCTGATCATTGTCCTCAGAGAGCGGCAGACTAACGGCATCAACAAACACCGGATCCCTATCCCTTGACAGCTCTTTATCCGGCCAAAAACAATAGACAATAAATTGCCCCTCTTTCTCTTGCCTGATCAGATAAAGCACCGCCCTATCTTTATCAAAACACAATGTAATATCAGGAAAGATCGGCCGCAAGTTCTCTTCCAGGTTCATTAACGCCCTGGCCAACTCAGTATTGGGATAGATCTTATAAAAAAGAGAAACGAACATACTGGCAGTATATGACTGACCGAACCCGGCATCACCCAGTCTGGTCCCCGGCGCTACCGGCGGCACGAGCGTAGCTCGAACCTTAGTTTCCTGGGAAAAAGAAACCGGCGGAAAAACAAGCGGAAGAGCAAAACACAACAGAGCAATCAGATAAGCAATTTTAATTTTCATCATAATTTTTGAATAAATATATAAAGACAGAAAAATTATTTACTAGACTATATCATTAATCAACCCTGCCTGTCAACGCTTGACAATTCACCGCCAATCCTGAACAGACATTTTCACTTGCCAAGACAAGAATCCAAATGGTAAGATATTCCTCTTGTAACATAACTTATACTTATTTATTCCAAACCAAGGAGGATAATAATGATTAAATTATCAGAAAAAGCATCAGCAATCACCGCTTCTCCCACCCTAGCCATCAGCGCCAAAGCCAAAAGCATGAAAAAAGCGGGCATCAACGTCATTGGGTTCGGCGCCGGCGAACCGGATTTTGACACACCCTCAGAAATAAAAGAAACCGCCATTAAATCAATCGAAAACGGATTCACCAAGTACACACCCGCCTCCGGAACAATAGAATTAAAGGAAGCCGTAACGGAAAAATTACAGCGTGACAACAAACTCAGCTATGAAACAAGCCAGATCATTATCGGCTGCGGCGCGAAACATATCCTCTACAACATCTTCCAGGTCATCTGCAATCCCGGAGATGAAGTTATCCTGCTCACTCCTTATTGGGTAAGTTACACCGAGATGATCAAACTAGCGGAAGCAAAACCCGTACTGGTAGAAACCCGGGAAGACGACGGCTTCGCGCCCCAGACACAAAAGATCGCCGCCGCCGTCACAAACCGAACAAAAGCCATCATAATCAACAGCCCCAACAACCCCACCGGAGCCGTATACACCGAAACCGCGCTTCGGGAAATAGCCGCTCTTGTAGAGGGAAAAGAGATATTCATTATTGCAGATGAAGTATACGAAAACCTCATTTACGGCAGCAACAAACATTTTTCAATAGCCACCCACAGCGAGAAAACAAAGGCCCAGACAATTGTCGTCAATGCCGTTTCCAAAACCTATGCCATGACCGGCTGGCGAATCGGCTATGCCGCCGGCCCAAAAGAAATAATCTCCACCATGGGCAAACTTCAGAGCCACAGCACATCCAATCCCACCTCGATCTCCCAAAAAGCCGCCGTCTCCGCGCTATGCGGCAGCCAGGAAAAAGTCCGGCAAATGGTAGTAGAATTTGCCAAAAGAAGAGACTACATTAAAGAACGCTGCCGGCAACTACCCGGCGTCAGCCTGGCAGAACCGCAGGGCGCGTTTTATATTTTTCCTAATATTTCCTGCACCTTCGGCCGGAAACTGAAGGGAAAACCAATTTCAAATTCTCTTGAGTTCAGCGAACAATTACTTGAAGAACTAAAAGTAGCCGTCGTCCCGGGAAGCGCCTTTGGCGCCGAAGGCCACATCCGCATGACCTTCGCTAATTCCCTGAAAGAAATCGAAGAAGGTTTTAACCGAATAGAAAAATTCCTGGAATTATTAAAATAACAATATACTTTTAAAAAATCGAGGTGACCATGAAAAAATATCCCTTACAAGACATAACAGAAGCAAACCTGCTCCGGGACCAGTTTCCTTACACGGGAATCCCCAAAACAGTTTTCGACAAGAAAACCGTTCCCTTAAACCTGCCGAAAGACTTCTGGATCACCTGCACCACCTTCCGGGACGGCCAACAGGCAAGACCGCCTTATACAACCAAACAGATCGTTGACCTTTACGGCATGCTGCACCGCCTCGGCGGCCCTAACGGCATTATCCGTCAAACCGAATTCTTCCTTTACAGCGATAAAGACAAAGAAGCCGTAATTAAATGTTTAGAAAAAGGACATCAGTTCCCCGAAGTAACCGGCTGGATCCGGGCAGTAAAAAAAGATTTCCAGCTGGTAAAACAAATGGGCCTGAAAGAAACCGGCGTCCTCACCTCCTGTTCCGACTATCATATCTTCCTGAAACTCGGTAAAACCAGGCGCCATGCCATGGACGCCTATCTAGACATCGTCCGGGAAGCGCTGAGCAACAATATCCGGGTACGTTGTCACCTCGAAGACATAACCCGGGCGGACTTTTACGGATTTGTCATCCCCTTTGCCCAGGAACTGGGAAAACTCAGAGAGCAAAGTTCACTCGAAACCCCGATAAAAATCCGCCTTTGCGACACCATGGGCTACGGCATCCCTTTTCCCGGCGTCAGCCTGCCGCGCAGCATTCCAAAACTGATCCAGGGAATGATACAGGACGGCGGCTTTCCTTCTGAGAGCATCGAATGGCACGGCCATAACGATTTTCATCTGGTAGTAGCCAATGCCGTTTCCGCCTGGCTTTACGGCTGCTGTGCCGCCAACGGTTCACTACTGGGAATAGGCGAACGCACCGGCAACCCTTCACTGGAAGGATTAATAATAGAATACATCAGCCTCAAAGGAGAAGCAAACGGAGTGGACACCAGCGTAATCACCGAAATAGCCGATTATTTCAGAAAAGAAATCAATTACCACATCCCCGACAACTACCCCTTTATCGGCCGCCAATTCAACGTCACCCGGGCCGGAATACACGCCGACGGCGTCATGAAAAACGAGGAAGTATACAATATTTTTGATACCGGCAAACTCCTCAACCGCCCCTTGAGCGTCGCCATAACAGACAAATCCGGCCTAGCCGGAATCGCCCTCTGGATCGACCTGCAGCTGGGCGAGAAAAAGAAAATCGACAAACACCATCCCGGCATCGCCAAAATCGGCCAATGGGTACAGACACAATACGCGGAGAAACGCACCACCGCCATTTCAAATGAGGAAATGCTGACCCAGGCCAGATTACATTTACCCGAATATTTTCCGGGAGAAAATAAATGAATCTGATAGAGAAAGTTAAAGACCTGGTAAAACAGGATCCGAAAACACTCGTCCTCCCGGAAGCTAAAGACACACGCACCCTGAAAGCCGCCGCCCAGATCGTCAGCGAAGGCTTTGCCAAAAAAGTCATCCTTTTGGGCAGCGAAAAAGAGATTCAGGAAAAAGCCAAATCCTGCGCAGCCTCTCTAGACGGAATAGAGATCATTGATCACCTCAAATCAGAAAAAAAGGCCGCCTACGCCGAAAGTTATTTCCAGCTGCGTAAAGGAAAAAAAGTCTCATTCCAGAGCGCCATAAAAATAGTTGAAAACCCCCTCTCCTACGGAACGTTCATGGTCCGGGAAGGTGACGCCGATTCCATGGTAGCCGGCGCCATAAACACCACCGCCAACGTATTACGGGCAGCGATTCACATTATCGGCACCGCCCCCGGCATCAAAGTCGTATCCGGTTCATTCATCATGATCGTACCTAATTGTGATTACGGAGAAAACGGCATCCTCGCTTTTGCCGATTCCGGCGTAATTCCCGACCCCAATCCCCGTCAACTCGCCGACATTGCCATCTCCACCGCCAGAACATTCCAATTACTGATCGGAGAACAACCACGGGTAGCCATGCTTTCCTTTTCCACCAAAGGCAGCGCCAAACACTGGCTGGCCGACAAAGTGATCGAAGCCGCAAAAATAGTTAAAGAAAACAATCCAGATATCGTTATTGACGGAGAACTACAACCCGACGCCGCCCTGGTCCCCGCAATCGGAAAACGCAAAGCCCCGGACAGCAGCGTTGCCGGCAAAGCCAACGTACTTATATTCCCTGACCTTAATTCCGGCAATATCGCCTACAAACTTGTCGAACGCCTGGCCAAAGCCAAGGCCTACGGCCCCCTGATCCAGGGCCTGAACAAACCAATCAGTGACCTCTCCCGCGGCTGCAGCGTAACCGATATCGTGGAGATCTCCGCGATCATCCTGCGCATGGCCCAGGAAAACAAATGAATCCGGACCAGACAC
>CAZIXI010000189.1:0-6693 GCA_964543115.1 uncultured bacterium | reverse complement strand
GGCAACCAAACAACTCTTCCATGTCCAAAAATTAACTTTCATCATCCTCCTGGAAGACATGCCGGAGATCCCGATGTCCAATCGGGATACAGTTGTAAACAACCATCCCGATTTTCATCGGGATGCGTCAAGCAATGTATTGACAAAAATATTACTCTCAAAATAATGCCGGAGACCGGGGTCGAACCGGTACAGTTGTAAACAACCGCAGGATTTTAAGTCCTGTGCGTCTGCCAATTCCGCCACTCCGGCGTTAAAGCAACACCACCTACATATTTCTACACCAACGATAAACATCAATCTTACTATAGTCCCATAAACCGTTTTATCTGCTGTAGTAATAAATATTAGTACTGTTATTTTTATGCATTAAACAAAATAAATTATATCAACCCACGGTTTATGGGGCAATTCCGCCACTCCGGCAGTATAAGCTGTGCTTAACTAGTAAATCCTTGCCCGGAGTGACTGCCATTATAGGAAATTTATAGACTGCCACTCCGGCAGTAAAATTACTACACAATCGAAAACCTTTACCCGGAGTGACTGCCCATTATAGGAATTTTATGGGACTGCCACTCCGGCAATCTCGTATCTCGTGAAACGTATCCGGTATTTTAATTTCATTTATTTTAGTAGAAATAGTCTGATATGTAAAGATTATTCTAGGATTGTGGCTGTCAAGAATATTACAATTTTTCCTGACTTTTCAATTGAACTTCCTCTGTCAGGAGTACCGGCAGCAGATGTCTGGCTGCGCATGGTTTTTCTGGTGTCCAGGCCGCCTAGAACGATAGTTTCTCCGCTATTTACAACCACCTGTGTAGCAAGGGTCCGCTTAAAAGGTATATTGGCACATTGTTCAAGAGTAGTGAGCGTTGGCTGGATATATAGAGTAATAGTATCATTATTGTTTACCCGGGGTAATACTTCCAATATATTCCCTATAGGCTCTCTTGCTGGAATCACAACAAAACTTTCGCCGGAATACACGATCAGTTCGGCACCTAACATTACGTCTGATGTAACTTGAAAACGTGCTGGATTATTACTCAAGGTCGTCACTGAAGATTTTGAGCGTATACTTGAATCTTCTCGCTTTTCGATTAAGCCTACAATTGCCTCTGCACCACCCGGAAGCCTTACACGTGGGCCTGTTAACCCTATTTGCTGAGCAAAACTTTCTGCTAGATCAGTAATAATGACTTCTATTCTAACTTGTTTCGGCCTTGCATCCACCTTCTCAATCACCGCTGCTATTTTATTTATGTTCTTTCGTGTGTCAATTACAATTATGCTATTCGTTCTCGCGTCATATGAAACTTTTCCATTCTCAGTCAACAACTGCCTGACTATGGATTGCAGGGATTCCGGATCAGCAGAGATCACCTGAAACACCTCAACCTCTAATCCCTCTGCCGCATATATATCAATACTTACAAGAGCAACTAAGAGAAGAAAATAAATCAATAGCTTCATCACATGGGATCCCATTTATTCTAACATTCTGCTACACTAAGCAATAAAGAGGCTTTTCGTCGAGAATTCCGGATCGCAAGTCAGGTTGACTCCCAACTTGCGTAATCCAGCTTCATCACCCGGTGTGGGTATATGGGTCAGGTGTACTTCGCAGCCTTTTAACTTCTTTAGATTCTGCACGGCCATCTGCGCCGCGGGATTAGAGATAGCGCTTATACTCAGGGCAATCAGCGTCTCTTCCAAATCCAGACTTACCATTTTTCCGTTTAGGATTTCTTTTTTCAGGACACTGATTGAATCGATAATATTCAGCGGCAATAAATCCATACTGTCCGGAAGGGAGGCCAAATGCTTTGTGGCATTTAAAATAAGACTGGAAGAAGCATGCATCAATGATGAATTTTCACCATCCACAATTGCCCCGTCCTCCAGCTCAATTGCCGCCCCGCAATAAATACCATCATTCCCTTTTCCCTGCTGTTTTGCTTTTTCAGCTGCCTGCCTGGCAGGACCGACCACCTTTCTGTCACGGACGTTAGCTCCAATATTATCCATAATCAGCTCTGAGCGATTTAAGGTATCTTTATCAACAACACCCATGGCGTATTCACAGGCACACCTGAAATACCGCCTGATAATTTCCTGATGAGAGGCTTCCTGGACAACAGCATCATCAACTATACCAAACCCCGCGCGGTTTACACCCATATCCGTGGGAGACTTATAAAACGATTCTTCTCCGGTGATCTTTTCAATAATTCTTTTAAGCAGAGGAAACGCTTCTACGTCACGGTTATAATTAATGACTTTTTGATTATATGCTTCCAGGTGATGATGATCGATCATATTAAAATCCTTTAAATCAACAGTGGCCGCTTCATAGGCCACATTTACCTTATGCCTTAACGGCAGATTCCAAATCGGAAAGGTTTCAAACTTGGCAAACCCGGCTTTGATCCCTCTTTTGTACTCATGATATAAATGGCAAAGACAGGTTGCCAGTTTTCCGCTGCCCGGACCCGGACCGGTAACAACTACAATGGGCTTAGTTGTCTTTACCGCCTCATTCGCGCCATAACCCTCATCACTTACTACCCGGTCAATATCCGTCGGATAACCTTTTGTAAATTTATGCGTGTACACCCTGACACCGCGGCGTTCCAGTTTATTCTTAAAAACTTTTGCCGACGGTTGATTGTCATAGCGGGTAATAACCACCGCAGTGATTTCAATTCCCCATTCCTTAAAATCATCAATAGTTTTAAGGGCATCCGTATCATAGGTAATACCAAAATCTGCTCGTATCTTTTTTCTTTCAATATCCCCGGCATAGATACAGAGAATTACGTCAACTTTGTCTTTAAGATTCTGCAACAGCCGCATTTTAACGTTTGGATCAAACCCGGGCAGGACCCTGGCGGCATGATAATCAAACAATAATTTCCCGCCAAACTCTAAATACAGTTTATCATTAAACCGATTTACTCTCTCCAGAATAGCGCTTGTCTGTTCCTGTAAATACTTCTCGTTATCAAAACCGATTTTTCTTGTCAGTAAATTTGCCATCACCACTTTCCTCGGTTAAAAGACTAAAAAACAATCAGTATCACTCTATTTTGCACTGGTTACTAAAATTGAAAATTTTGTCGGCCTCGCCTGATAATCCTTTCCGGCAGCACCAAGCGGTTTTCGCGGATCGCCATTCACGTGATTTTCACTTGCCGTTAATGATATATATATTTCATCATTATCGCCGGAATTAAGCGCTACATTCAAACATCTAGCAGCGGCCGGATTCAAACCAAGTGTTACATCTTCATGGGCAATCTCCGCCCAATCTTCATCATAAACAGTCAAGGTATAGGTCATATTAATCTCATAAATACTCAGGTGATTCCTTGCCACATAGTAGGGTTTTTGCACCACCGCAGCCACTTTCAAATTCTTTTTCCCTTCCACGGGCATTTTAAAGAACTTTGTTTCTTTCATATAAATGTCACCCCTGGTCGCTTCTCTAAGCTTTATCGTTTCTGCTTTTTCAAACCCGGCACCGCCATTTGTTTCCTTGGCCGTATACCCGGCAAAAACCTCAGGCGCCGCTTCTTCGGCTGCCTCACCCTTCACCTTTACCTTTAATGTATATTGTGAAGGCGCCGGTAGGGGATCCAGGGAAGTTGGCTTGCCGCCCGCATCCTGATTTCTGGATGCAGCTACAGCGATATAAACCCAACCAGATTTATCTGCGGCCCATTCCGCCTTAAAGGTTATCGGCTGTTCAGGATTACCTTCAATCAATTTAGCGACAGAAGCCACATCCGCTAAATTATTATCAAACAGGTCTATATAAAATGTTTGGAATATTTCCGGTGTTCCCAGATAATCTCGAGCATCAAAATGTGTTTTCTTAACAACCAGGGTTGCTTTTACCTTTTGCCCCTTTTGAACTTTAACCTTATAAAACTTCAGTTCATGCATTGCCAGAGTGCCCTTATATTCACCGGGCTCAATTTCCGGCGCATCCGCAACCCATAAAGATGGATCTACCGCTTTCCCGGCGGCTTCATATCCCTCTAAAGAACGATCCTTAATCTCTTCCAGGGATTTCTGTAACTGGTCGGCATCTTTGGCATCGAAATATTTACCGCCGGTAGCCTGGGCAACGCCTTCCAGCTGCTTTCTCGTTTCCTCATCAACCGCGAACCCAATAGTATAAATCTTAATGGCGAATCCCTGCTCCGCTAACTTTTTCGCTACCGCCACCGGATCACCGCCGCATGTCTCCTGACCATCACTAACCAGCACTATCATATTGGAATTGCCTTCTCCTTTAACAAAATCCTTACTGGCTAATTCCAGAGAATAAGCAATCGGCGTATAGCCGGCGGCATTTGTCGCCATGACCTTCTCTTTTATCACGCTGGCATTTATCTTAGAGATCGGCACTACCAGAATAGAATCCATACAGGCTATCTTTTTTGTATCACTTGGCTTAAAATTCGCCCCGTAGATCCTTAACCCAACATTAACATCCTGGACTTCAACCGCCAGATTGTCAACAAGCCCACACAACACCCGTTTAGCGGCAACTATCTTTGTCTCACCTCCAGGCAGTGGCTCATTCATGCTATTAGACGAATCTAAAATATATTCGATATACATACCCTTTTGGGCAGAAGCTATACCAGATACAAATAAAAACACAGCAACAATAATGAACACCATTAATCCCTTACTCATATCCATACCTCCCTTAGTTGGATTTGGTAAATAACTTACGGATTTTAGCGTATTCTGTGTATATTTTCAAGTATTTCATTTAGCCGGTTAAAGAAAAAGCCGAATTGTCAAACCCTGACAATTCGGCTTAATATACAAAAGAGAAATATCTGGAATTCCCCTGTCCCCTGATTCACTATATATGAATCCGGCACTAATCAGCGCAATTTGAAATCCAGGCCCCAAAATCTTTTGATTGACCAGCAACACCATCCATCTTCTTCAAAACATCATCAATTGAAAAAGAACAATTGCAATGGCAGCATTGATTCTTCTCCTGCGGGCTGGACGTATAATTATGTTGATAACATTCCGGACAAACCATCTTGATCATCTCTTCCTCCTAGTAAATGCCACTGAGAATTTTTGTTTTTCCAGCTTTACATAGTGCAACTCTCATGCCAACACCATTCTTTACGCTATAACAATGGCTTGCAAACACATATGAAAACATGCCCACAACCATCCTTGACAAAATTAGGATAAAATTTTCCTAAAAATAGGAAAATATTTCATCTCAGGTTAATCAAGATCAGTCATATATCAAATTCTTCAGCTAAGGATAATTGCATTTTCGCCTAAATAAACAAAAACTACCCCGCTTCGCGGGACTGCTATTATTGGAATGGGTATAGACTGCTGAATGTGATGAAAAACTCATATATTTATGACTTAATCCTCATATTATTTTTATATTATATATATATGAAAAACTACCTCTTTAGTCTTGCCACGTAATGCCCTCTCTTGCATAGACATGAACATTAAGCCTTTTTTGCCTCCAGGAACTTTTTTGGCATAATAATTGCGTTCTAGAAACAAATACATTTTTTTATCTACAAAAAAAGGAGGCTACCCAGATGAAAATGAAGGCTATTTTTAAACCAGGAGTATTATTTACTACAACCATTTTGATCGCGCTGAGCGCCTTAATCTCTCTGGAGGTTATTTCGGAACCAGTAAACCTGGAAAGCAGTGATCTTTCCATCCCTGTTATCAGCAATGGACAAATAATTATTACCGACAAAGAAAACTACAGAGTCCAGGCCTTTGACCTTGACGGCAACAATATTACAGGTTTTCCCTATTCTCTGGTAGGCATCAATCTTGAACATATATCTGATCCGGTAACGGCGGACATAGATAACGATACAACAGAAGAAATCTTAATCTCCTATATTGACGGAGGAGAAGCCAGACTACTAGTTCTGGAAAGTAACGGAACGGTTAAAATTGATACAGGAATCGGGGCCGGCTATTTTGCCTATATTACAGCTCCATGCGTCATCGAAACAACTGGCGATGACACTCCTGAAATAATCTTAGGCACATACTGGGGCAATTATACATCTGCTGACATTACCCCAGCAACCACTTTTAATCCTGCCTTTTTCGGCTTTAATTTTTCTTCCGGCAATCTTATCCCGCTTAGCGGTAACAATGAGAATTGCCTGCTATTAATGGACACTGAAACAATCACAAAATCAAAGTTAGAAGAATTACTCACAAAAAATACACCTGCATTATCATATTTTGCCCCGGTGGACCTGCCTGACAACTTAATGGTTACTAACACCTCGGGATGCGGAAGCGAAGTGAGCACTCTCGAAGAAGGATTATTCTTTCATTTAAATTTTAACAACGCATTAAATCTAGGCTATGACAGCCAAAACTGGAACCATTTCGAAAACATTAACGCCGTTAATGCCATCCCCGGCATGTCCGGATTGGACCAGGCAGCAAATTTTGATTCCAGCAAAAAATCCTACCTGCAAATATCTCCGACACCAGGGCATCTAATCGCGCCAGATGAATACACCATCGCCGCCTGGGTTTATGTAAAAGATGACAAACAGGGAAACATCATCGTGATCCGCACCAACACTACATATTGCGACTATGCATTATATACAGGAAAATACAATAATAAACTAACCA
>CAZIXI010000188.1:0-6697 GCA_964543115.1 uncultured bacterium | reverse complement strand
TTCCGGACATTCAGTCTGAAATTTTTGGCCCGGCTGGATGAAGGGTATGACTTGTTTCGGTTAACAGCCAAAGGAGAGTAAACATGAGTTGTGTTAATCATCCAAACGTTGCTAGTACGGGAATTTGTATTGCCTGCGGAAAAGCAATTTGTAATGAATGTAAAGTAGAAAGCGGCGGTGAGTTATACTGTAAGAAATGTATTGCCGGAAAAGTTGAGGCCAAAGTCAAACAGGCGAAATCACCGGTGCTGGCCGCTTTTATGAGTTTTTTTATTGCCGGCCTGGGCCAGATCTATAATGGCCAGGCGGGTAAGGGATTGCTTATATTTTTCACCAGTTGGCTGATTATTCCCTGGATCTACGGGATTATTGACGCCTACCAGACGGCTGATAAAATCAATGCCGGCACCCTGGTGTTTCCCTCCCGGCCGGGCTGCGCCGTTGCCGCGATTGTGGTTATGCTGCTCGTTCCCTGTATGATTGTTTTCCTTGGTCTGATGGCGGCAATCGCTATCCCCAGTTTTGTTACGGCCCGGGAAGCGGCGCAGAGTAAAGTTTGTCAGAATAATCTTAAGATGATAGCCTATGCCACGAAGGAGTATACTATCGACAATAATCTTCCTGCCGGCGATCAAGTATCCCTGGATGTGCTGATCGATAACGGATATCTTCAGCAATCATTAATCTGTCCCAATGGCGGTAAATATGATGCCGGCAGTGCAAGCGGGGGAGCTATCTGTAGTATTGGCGATCGGGGAACGAAACGCCCGGGAGATGATCATATTCTGGTAAGAGAGAGCCGTGAGTAAGGTAATAACAAAAGAGATTACTTTCCGCACCAGCGGCGCGGATGATATTAAGGACCTGACCGGCCGGGTACAGGAGGAGCTGGATCGGGCCGGTTTAGCAAGCGGGATCGTTACTGTTTTCGTTATCGGTTCTACCGGCGCGTTGACCACTGTGGAATACGAATCAGGGCTGATTAAGGACCTGCCGGAGTTCTATGAGAAAATCATTCCCCGAAAAAAATCCTACGCCCATGACCTGACCTGGGGAGATGCCAACGGCTTTTCCCATCTGCGCGCGTCTCTGCAGGGGCCTTCCTTAACCGTGCCCTTTAGCAAAGGAGAACTTTTGCTGGGCACCTGGCAGCAGATAATTTTTCTGGAATTCGATAGCCGCCCGCGGCAGAGAAGGGTGGTATTGCAGTTTATTGGAGAATAAAAAAAATCACACACCGGGAGTGTGATTGTGTTACTCCCGGTGTGTGACGTGTTGGTTTACTGCTTTTTTTAATTATTCGGCATTTCCATTATTCGAGTTGACATTGGCCAATGTCCTGGTACTGCCGGTCCAGTTGCCCCCAGCCGCGGATATTGTCCGGTCGAAAATGTTATTAGCGTAAAAATTATCACCGCCGGCTTCAGTAATAACCAAGCTCGCGTTTGTATCCGAGCCCGCCATGTGATTGTCCAGAACATAGTTTTCAATGGCGCCGCTGGCCAAAAGTATGTCCTGATACCCGCAGTCAGCAATATTGTTTCCCTTAATCAAATTGAAATCCTGATCTGTGTAGATGCCGTAAATTACGACTGTGCCGTATTGGCTGGCGCCAACAAGATTGTCAACGATGCTGTTACTGTATCTCATTCTTATTCCCGCGGAATCAGTTTCGCCGGCTGCGGCCAGGGTATAAAACACCGAGTTGTTCGTAACAAGGTTGTTTGTGTTGACGAAAATGCCGTAGTGGGTATTATTGTAACAGGTGTTATCTCTAACAACGCCTCCCTGGTAAAAATTGAGTCCGCCGCCGGCATTGTTATCCGCGGTACAGCCGGATATTGTTCCGCCAATGCCGCAAATTATGCCAAATCCCCCGTTGTTATATGCCGTAACATTCAAGACATTTGTTGATTGACAGGCGGTTACCCCGAGCAAATCTATTCCGTCGCCGCGAAAATCTCTGACGACGCCGTTTTTAACCGTAATATTTTTTACGTTATCCGCGTAAATTCCGTCTCCCGATGTGCCAACGGCCTGACCGGGGCCGGTTAACGTAAAGCCATTCAAGTCAATAGTCACATCATCGGAGGAAATTGTAATTGCGGCAGTATCCTGTGTGGAAAATTCCAGGTCTTCCGTTAATACATAGGTTCCCGGTCTGCTGATGGTCAGGCCGGTAGAGACTAAACCGGAAGTCAAGTCGTAGTAACATCCCTCATCAGCGGCAATTCCACGGGCGGTATGTCCCCCGGCCCAGGTGGTGAAGGTAGCCGTATCCCAGTACATTGCCCGCTCGGCATAGATCTGCAGGCCGTTGGTGCATTCTACTTTAGTGGATATGGCCGAGCTGCCGATTCCGGCGACACTATTTACGTTTAATGAATAGCGATTGTTAGCTTCTACTGTTGCTGTGGCGGTTACCACACTTAGGCCGGAACGATAGAATGTAAAAGTAATGCTGGCATCTGTGGAATTAGGATTTGTTACCAGGATCCAGAGATCAAAATTATCGGTGGATCCTTCCGGCAGGTACCAGCTGGTTGCCGCCTGCGCCGACGCGCCTGCAAAAGCCAAAGATAAAACTATAAAAAACAATAAAAAACACTTTTTCATAATGCCCCCTTTCGATTTTGGATTTCCGATTTCGGATTTCGGATTTTAGATTGCGGATTTATATTTTAACGAATTGTACAAATTCCAGAAAAAAAATCTGCAATCCGCAATCAGAAATCAAACTATTCCAATTTGTCAGATAAATCCTAGTGTTAGCATATTGAGGATTCTGATCAGACTTTTAAAACCTCGATCACCTCCTTTCTAAGGCTGTTACCTTAGAGCAGCTAAAGAAGCAATAACTATGCCAGCAGACAAAGAAAATTATAACATCTTGAAAATCAACAGAATACATCTGCTGGTCCAAAAATAAGACATAAATAGTGGTCCAAATCAGACATAATTTGTTTCATTATACAACACTTGCTGAGGTATTGCCATTTAATTATTTACATATTTACAAATATTTCCTATAATGACACAAACAAATGAGAGGAGGAGTATGAGAATAGCATCTATTATACTCGTATTGCTTTTATTAGTTACGCTTACAGGTTGTACCTCTACACAAAAGGGCATAGTCATGGGCGGAGCGGTTGGCGGTATTGCCGGCGCGGCCTATGGATATGCTACCGAGGAAGAAAAAACTGCCGGCACAACGAAATACGCTATTATTGGCGCGGCAACCGGTGCGATTGCCGGCGCGATTATTGGTTATTTTTCCGGGGAATAATATCCGGGGGAAGATTATTTAATAGTACGCAGATTAACGCGGACTGGCTTTTTGTTGTCCCTTCTAATTAAATAATTAATAAAAGGGATGCGGCGTTTGGTGTTCGCGGGAATCTGCGTTCTATATTATGGGTACATTTATATGCAGTTATTGAAGTATACAATACTGGGCATAATTCAGGGATTAACGGAATTTCTTCCGGTAAGTAGTTCCGGGCATCTGGTTATTTTTCAGACACTGTTTGGCTTTGAGACCCCGCCGGTATTTTTTGATATTCTGCTGCATTTGGCCACATTGATTGCCGTAGTGTTTTTCGTCCGCCGGGAATTGTGGCGGATTATTATTAATATTTTCAAGCCGAAAACGCTGGAGTTTCGTCTTTTTATTTTGCTGGTTATTGCCTCTGTCCCGACTGCGGTTATCGGAATATTATTTAATGAGTGGATTGAATCATTGTTCTCTTCTGTGAAAATCGTCGGGGCAATGCTGCTGGTTACCGGAGTCATGTTGTTTCTGACAAATAAAAAAAATATTTGCAGCGGAATAAAGAACGTTGGCCAGGTAAGAATCATCGACGCGATTATGATCGGCATTGCCCAGGGGATGGCGGTTATGCCGGGAATTTCCCGTTCCGGTTTTACGATTTCAACCGGTTTGTTTTGCCGTCTGGAACGTGAACTGGCGGCAAAATTTTCCTTTATCTTGGCTATCCCGGCAATCTTGGGGGCAACAGTATTTAAGTTTAAGGAAGGGATCGCCGAAATACAGACCGATTGGCTGCTGATGCTGCCGGGCTTTATCTTGGCCATGGTAGTTGGCTTTTTGTCGCTGGGATTGTTGTTAAAGATCATTAAGGAGTGGAAACTCTATTATTTCAGCTATTATTGCTGGCTGATTGGGATAATTGTGCTTGTTGTTGGCTAAGAAGTGGCTAAAAAAAGGAGGTAGTATATGTTTCGGGATAAGATTAAGGTGCTTGATTGTACGATTAGGGACGGTGGATTGATTAATGACCATAATTTCGACGAGGATCTCGTCCGGGCGGTCTACAAGGCGATTTCCGCCGCCGGGGTGGATTATATGGAGATCGGTTATAAGAATTCCAAGAAGCTGTTTTCAGCAAAGGAATTCGGTCCCTGGAAGTTCTGTGATGATGAAGCTATTAATAGAATAATTGATGGCATTGAATCAAAAACGAAAATATCGGTAATGGTTGATGTGGGCCGCGTGGAGCTCGATGACGTAAAACCGTGCGCGGAAAGTCCCGTGGGTCTTATTCGTGTCGCTTCTTATGTTAAGGATGTTGATAAGGCGATTTATATGGCTAATCATTTCAATGACAAAGGTTATGAAACCGCGATAAATATAATGGCCATATCCCGGGCGCTTGATAATGAACTTACAGAAGCACTGCAGCAGTTGGAAGAAGAGTCCCGCTCGGAGGTGATCAATATTGTGGATAGTTTTGGCAATCTATATCAGGAAACCACGGAATTTCTGGTGAAGAAATTTAAAAGCATCCTGAAATCTAAAGAAGTGGGCATGCACTGCCACAACAACCAGCAGCTGGCCTTTAGTAATACCATTGAGGCGATTATTCATGGTGCCAATTATGTTGACGGAACAATTTATGGTATCGGGCGGGCCGCGGGAAATTGTCCGCTGGAGCTGTTGATCGGGTTTCTTAAGAATCCTAAGTTTGATATCAGGCCGATACTGGATGTAATCTCGGGAAAGTTTATCCCCTTACGGGAAAAAATAGAGTGGGGCTATATTATGCCTTACGCGATTACCGGTATGCTTAATGAACATCCGCGTACCGCTATGGCCCTGCGCAAGTCGGAAAAGAAAGAGGATTACCGGGATTTTTACGAAGAACTTTCCGGTGCCGATCTGGATTAACGTTATAATGAAAATTGCGGAATTTAAAGAATTACCCCTGCTGGGTATTATTCGCGGTATAGAGCTTGATGTTGTTGAGCCGCTGATAGAGAGTATTGTCGAGAGCGGCCTGCAGACGATAGAGTTTGCCATGAATACGAAGGGGGTTAAGGAAATTATTAAAAGAGCAAAAAAAGCTGCTGCCGGCCGCCTGAACATTGGTGCCGGGACGGTAACAAATAATGCCCTTTTATTTGAGGCCCGGGATGCCGGCGCGGAATTTATTGTCATGCCTTGTTTTGTTAAAGAGGTGGTTGAGCATTGTATCAGAGATGATATTCCGGTGTTTCCCGGCGCCTTAACTCCGGGAGAGGTTTTTACTGCCTGGGATGCCGGCGCCACCATGGTCAAGGTTTTTCCTTCCGCGGTTTTTGGGCCAAAATACTTCTCCTATCTCAAGGGACCATTCAATAATATCCAACTCCTGGCGGTTGGCGGCGTGCGAAAAGAAAATATTCCTGAGTATTTCTCTGCCGGTGCCTCCGCGGTTGCCTGCGGCGCCAGTATTTTTAGGCGAGAACTGCTGGCAACAAAAGATTTCCTTACCATCAAAAATGAACTTTCCGACATTGTCAATGCAGTAATGAATTGCCACACCGCAGCTTAATTACATCCCAAGCCTTGTACGATTAAACTACACCCAGAAAGGTCCAATAACCAGACATTTTTTTAGCCTCAAAATAGTCCCTCAGTCCATCTATTTCTATGTGTTTATCAATTAATTAATTATCTGTGTAAAGATACTGTAAAAAGACAAGTAAATTATTGGCATGAAAGTTGCTCTTTTTATTGGTGGAGAATTATATATGAAGACAAAATCAATAATTACAATTTTGTCAATAGGTATTTTTCTCTATTCATATCAACTTGCCTTTGCTGATCCACAGGTAGGGTTGTATAAACTTACTATCAGGCAGGGCTGGAATTGTGTGTCGCTGCCCCTGCAGACACTCCAGCGATCGCAGGGGCAAATAACCTCTCTCACCACTAATACCCTAACCGACAGTAATAAGAGCTGGACGGAAAATGCTTACCAGTATGATGTGCTGCTTATTTGTTCCGGGACAGGAGAAGGGTATTATTACCGGATCAGTTCTAATACCGCGGACACGCTTACCTTGTCATCCGCCTTATCATCAAATGTAGCCGTTAATGACCGTTTCTATATCTATGAGGCAAAAACAATAAGCGGTATTTTTGGCGATCATAATGGTTCTCTGCACGCGGATACCAGTAGAACCGCCGCTGATGAAATCTATCTCTGGGACAACAGTACCCAGGCCCTATCTGAACCCATCTGGCTCTCTAATGTACCGGGCAGTGAGGGCTGGTGGCAGGGAGATACGCAGATAACGGATAAATCCGTTACTCTGCTGCCCAACGAGGCCTGTTTTGTGGTGCATAAGACCGCGGATGAGGTAACGATAAATATTGTGGGTGTGGTGCCGGATACCAAACAGACAATCA
>CAZIXI010000187.1:0-6827 GCA_964543115.1 uncultured bacterium | reverse complement strand
ACATAATCCGTGCTGCCGCCGGAAGGTCCGTTTCGGGTCATAATATTGATGGCGTCGATCAGAGTAACTTCAGGTTTAAAGAACTGTGCCAAATCGACAATACTCCGATGGATATCCTGATGAAGCGATCCCCGGCGCCCACCTACCCCCCCAATCCAGTTTTTCATTCCCAGGGTAAGGGAACTTAGGGAGTGGTGCTTCGCCACGGGGAGGTTGATCACCTTGTCGGCTTCCACCAGGGGCGTGAACACCGGCCACACATCCAACCGGTTGCCCTTTAATTTCATTTTTCTCATTAAAGACGATCGCGGGTAAACCAAGTCTGCTCCGGTTTCATTGGCAACCTTTCCGGCCCCGGTAAGAGCGAAACATTTCCTGGCATCGTGGATCGTGTTATCGGCGATTCGGACCCGACTGGCACCGGCTTCCTGACACAGCTCGATGACGGCTGACAGAACCTCAGGATTTGTCGTGGCTGCAAACCGTGGATGCCTGGCCCAGGATATGTTCGGCTTGATCGCCACCACATCTCCCCGGGAGACAAACCGTTGGATCCCCCCGGCGGCTTCAAACACCTTTCTGGTCAAGTCTCGTACGGAAAATCCCTCTGTTTGGCCGAAGCCCTCGACAATAAACCGTTTGTTTGTCTCCGCCGCCCACGCATCGGAGGATGTGAATAAGG
Source organism: uncultured bacterium (assembly GCA_964543115.1). GTDB lineage: Bacteria > Auribacterota > CAZIXI01 > CAZIXI01 > CAZIXI01 > CAZIXI01. The sequence goes on along the minus strand of CAZIXI010000187.1, from coordinate 6,145 downwards.
GCCATTGGCCCGCTCCTGCAAGCGTAACGCATCCGGACCATTTCAGAAGCCTTCGGATGGACTCTCTACGGGTGATGGGCTTGTCAAATTTCATAGCAGCAGTTCCTTCTCCCATCCGTAGGGCTCAATTTTTATCTCTTCCAGCTTGCTCGTTCCCAATCCATAGACTTTATCAGCGGCTTCCACGCATAGGGGGGGTGGAGAAAGCGGCCATGGCTCACCTCTTAAGGCTTTCCTTTTTTCCGTTATGATTTTTAAACAGACCGTTTCCACGGCAACCGGATCTGTGCCTGCGACTAATCCGTTATAAGCCCATTGGTATCTCGGATCAGGCTGAGGCCCTTTGTCACAGAGAGGGTAAAACGAATCAACCAGAACAAGTTTTGTCTTTCCTTTTACAAAAGGAAGATTCCAGATCTCGCCTAATTTGGCACTGTTTCCCTTGTGGTAACTGTCGGGACTGCCCGAAAACATGATATAATCTTTGAGCACAGTGCCGATTCCCGTGAGCCAATGCGCCTTAAGAGCCGGAAGAGCAATCAAAGCGGTACATTTTTTTGGATTCCACGGCCCCCCCTGGGCAAATATTATCCTATCTCTCGGAATTCCGGCATCAACCAATGAGTTTTTCACAGCATCAACCACTTCATCATGGGTTGGATTCAAATGTTCGGTGGGAACCAGTCCGATCATGTCATCCGGCCTGACAAGACTTAGCCAGGCCTCTTTTGTATTTTTCCGACCGGTAACCTTGATCAAAGTTTGCTCGAGCATTTTTTCCAGGATTGAGATGTTTACATTTCTTGAAGCATCCAGGGCATTTTTATCGCGTACGACTGTCACCAAGCTCAAACGAGCCGCTTTTGCTTCAGCCATAGGCCAATTCAAGCCCATAATCGAAGCACTGAGGGTCACGCCGATTGTTCCACGTATAAAATCTCTTCTGGTTAATACGGGCTTTTTATCACTCATGATTCCTCCTCAAATTAGCTTCATTTTTCTGAATGATTACTCTGGCAGATTCCTGATCAGGACATTCAAACACGATAGCTATATATTTGCCGAGCAGTTTATATGCCATCCAGCCATCCTCTAACTTAAAAAGATTCGGGCTGTTAGCGGCTGAGTCTGCTGCAATTTCTTTTCTATACTCCGGCAGATAGGCATCATGAAAATGATTCAGGGCTTTGCGGGTACGTTCAAGATTTTCATATTTGACCAGCAAAAACTGGCTGCGTGTTCGGTCACCAGCTCTGGAAATGTGTTCATAGGGAGCCATTACCGCTTCCGTTGCGAGATCGAAATCCAGTATATTTTCATGACTGAGATAATAAATTGAATTTAATGCCAGGTAGGAACGGAAAAAACTCAATCGGTCTCTACGCAATTTCCAGGCTGAATCAATATGAGGGGCAAGGTACTTCAATAATTCCGGTTCCGGAGAAGTCTTCCGGTTGGCGGTAATTGCCTTACCTAAAGATAATACGGCCTGTCTTGAGGCAGGGCTTTCACGGAAAGCCATAACCCGAATATAGAGATTATTCGACCAGATGCGCAGCAAGCCTGCACCGTAAAGAGCACGGTTCGGTGATTTTACAGGGAGGCCTTCAAAGGATACGGGTTCACCGCGCCAATCCAGGGAAAGCAAACCGAATGCATCGTCGGATGTTTCCATAAAATACAATTCCACGAGGATGTTGTCCTGATTTTCCGACGTGTAATCGAATACTTCAAGATGATCGAAACGGTATCCCAGATAGAGTTCACCGGCCCCGTTCATATATTTGAAGATATTGGTGGAATCGATTATCTTAGGGTATTCAGGTCTGCTCCAGGCGCCAACCGATTCAGGAAGAGAATATGGACTCATTTCGGCTTCAGCTCCTTCATGGATTGAAAAGGCCATGATGATTGTTAAACAGAAAAAAACGATTCTTACAAAACACCTCATTTGTTTCACATCCTGAGTACGGTTCAGGCTCGGACTTTCTTTTCCCATTATAATGCTTTTTATAACCTGCTGTCAAAAGGTCAGATCAGCGCAGCTTTTGACAGTCCGAGTTGATGCGATTGTCAGGGGATTTTTGTATTAAAAACGCTATCGAAATATTGTCTTAATCTTTTTTTATCATTTTCCACGTCTGCATTTTTCATCACATCGTAACAGGAAAAAGAAGATAAAATTTCTGCTCCGCAAAATTTATAAACAGATGTATTGGCAATAAATACTTCGTTAACAGTTTTACCTTCAAACAGATTCTGAGCTTTATTTCCAAAGGCTTCTTCTGGCGCATTCCAGGTTAACGATAGCATGTATTTTTTACCTTGCATTTTTCCGCCGGTTCCATACTGCTTATCAGGGTCTTTACGTGTTCTTCCATCATCAATTATTAAGCTTTGTTGAACAAGACCTGTAGTAAATACTTCATCGATATATTTTTTATAAATCCATGGAGTACCGAACCAATAAACCGGGGATTGGGTGATGATAAGATCCGCCCATAGGTGCTTTTCCACTTCTTTATTAATATCATAGCCTTTCTCAATATATGTCAGTTTCACCTCACAGTCTTTAGCCTCTAGTTCTTCTTTCATGACACCGACCATAGTTTTGTTCAGTTTGCCTTCGGAAAAACCTTCATAAAATTGATGCGCGTTGATTAATAATGCTTTTTTCATAAAAACCTCCAATGAAACTGATTGTGTCTTAAAAAATGTTAGGTTAAGCGATCAGATTATTTAAAAACTTTCTTCTCGATCACGGTGATTTGGGGCAACGCGACATCGTGGCAATACTAACCCCATTCACATAAGGTCCTCTCCTTTAATTCTGATATTCAATTCACCATATCATGGTTCTGAATCAGGGTGTTAACACGATACTGTTAAAAATTTGCCTATTACTGCACAATTTGATTATAAAATTACTAAATAGATAAGAATTATGCTATAATCCTATTAATAAATTGACAAAGAGGTAAATACTATGAATACAGAACCATCAGAAAATTCAAATCCATTCTCTGTTTCCGTACGGGAATCACTTGCCCCGCTAATCGAGCGTCACGCCGTGGAAGAGGGTGTGACCGAAACTCAATATCCGGGCCTTATTTTAGGCAGATTTAACAGACCCGTATCCAGGTATCCTTTGGTCTACGCGCCTTCCATTTGTGTTGTTGCACAGGGCAGGAAACATGTTTATTCAGCCAATGAACGGATCATCTACGATCCGCTGCATTATCTTGTTGTTGCACTTCCACTGCCTCTTGAGGCGGAGGTCGTCATTGCAAGTCCAAAGCGGCCATTTCTCGCGATGGCTCTTGAGATCGACATGTCTATGATTGGGAAATTGCTATTGGAAATGTCAGAAGAAGAACAATTTGAAGAAGATAAGCGCTCAGGAACCTCCGTTTATGCATCAAATATGAATAATGACCTATTGAATGCGGTTGCGCGGTTGTTACGTTCACTGGAAAGCCCGGCGACACGGCGAATTCTAGGGCCTGGAGCGGTATGGGAGATTCTTTACCACGTGCTCAAAGGGGAGCAAGGGTCATTTTTGCGTTCAATTGTTCTTCGTAACGGGGGATCTAACAATATCATGAGAGTTGTCCGCTATTTGCAGAAGAGCTATTATAAACAGCATAATATCACTTCGATTGCCGGGTATGCAGGCATGAGCAAATCAGCACTCCACCATGTCTTCGAGAGATTTGTTGGCCAATCACCCATCCAATACTTAAAAAAGATTCGGCTTCACCAGGCGAGATTAATGATAGTCGGCAAGGGCTATAACGCCAGTGAGGCGGCACATGAAGTCGGCTACAACAGTACATCTCAGTTTAGTCGGGAATTCAAGCGTCAATTCGGTTTTCCACCAAGCCGCGCTGCTGAAAACCTGTAGATGAATCGTTGTGTTGTGAATTTAAAATAGTGAGGCCTGCTATATATACGTTGAAGTCACCACAAAACGTCATGGCTGAGGGGGCTATGCAGTTTTTCCGCCTTCTCCTTGCAGTCGGGGATTAGAGAATTTAAATAGCGGTTAATGATTTACGCGTCATTCACTGGTAACCAGCTTCACACCAAAACCAACAAAAATAACTCCCGCGAATCGTTCAATCAAAATTTTACTTTTTAGATACAGGCTCCTAAAACGGTCTAAGGAAAAAACGTATGCCACCGATGTATACCAGAGAATCGATATGAATGACATTAGGGCAACACTCGTGAAACCAAGTAAAAAAGGTGCATTGGAAGGCATTGTCGCTGCAAACAAGCTTGTCACAAAAGCGGCTGTTTTGGGATTCGACAGGTTGGTTAAAAATCCCAATTTGTAACCCTGGATAGGGGTAATATTAGTTGAAAATGACACTCCATGATTCGCCCCTGCCCTTGTATTTGATATGATAAGCTGTAATCCGAGATAGATAAGGTAGGTTCCACCAAGTAGTTTTAAGGACAAATAGATCCAAGGTGCGGTTTTAAACAATAGTGCTATCCCGAAAAATCCGGACAGTCCCCAAAGTATAGTGCCGGTACTGGTCCCAAGTGCAACAAAAAGAGCAGAACGCCTAGTTTGCCCTATGGCTGTCCTCACTGTTATAAAAAAGTTGGGGCCGGGTGTGATAACGGCAACACCCCAAATGATTGCAACGCTTAGTAATATAATCGAAAATTTCATTATGGATATACCTTGATACCTCAGCACGAAGTGAATTCATGAAAATTATATATATTGAGAATATCACATAAATTCAGTAGTTTGATTGTGTAACGCCTCAGCAGGTATCTGCATTTGTCACAATAATACAAAAGCTATATTTTAAATTTGAATTCCCCCCTGCTTGTTGGAGCGAAGCGGAAATCCCGCCTATCGGGGTCGAAGCGAAGCGTAGATCCCGCCAGATCGGGGCAGCGCGGGATGAATTCAAATGGCCGAGTTGCAATCGCCCTTCAGCCAGCAGTTGAGCAATTTTACCCGTGCAATTTCTTTAACAACCAGGCCATGTTTTCACCCAGAACTTTCATTGTCTGAATACCTTCTTCATCTTTTTCCACATCTCCTTTTTCGTAGCCAATCCCCATGTTCCAATAGATAGAGCCTGGAACGATTAACTGATTGATAAAGAAAAAATAATTGATGGCATCAAAGACAGAGACACTTCCTGCTCTTCGTACTGCGACAACCGCGGCGCCTACCTTGCGCTTGAACATGTGGCCGTTGGCAATGGCAACAAGGCCGGCCCGATCAATTAAAGCCTTAATTTCAGTGCTGACATTCGAAAAATAGGTGGGAGACCCTAATATGATCCCGTCTGCATCAAGCATCTTCTCAAGGCACTCATTTAGAACGTCATTATTGTTCGAACAGCGTTGATCTTTGTTTTCAAAACACTTCATACATGCGACACACCCTCGAATTTTTTTGCCTGCAAATTGAAAAAGCTCTGTTTCAATTCCTTCTTTTTGTAGCTCATCCAATACCAGGTTGATTAAAATCGAAGTGTTTCCACCTTTGCGAGCACTTCCATTGAACGCAATAACCTTCATTTCGAATTCCTCCTTTTATCATTTGCAGTTTGAATAAAAAAATATGATTTTATGTGTCTTTCGGTTAACCGGCCGGGAAAAGCTTAAATGGTTTTTAGTCCGTGTTCAACCTATAATGTGTATATTCACTGTATTGGAATCACTGACAAAGTATATGGATTCGATATTATTAGAAACCGTTGTACTTTTCAACGGTTTTATTAATCCTATTAACAGAAGGAGGGAATTATGAAAGTTTCACAGGCAGTTACATTTTGGTCAAATTATCACCGGAAAAATTCCATCGCATGTCATTGCGAATTGGGAGTTTTGGATTGAGAAAACAAAGGGGCCGGAGCTACAGATTTCACAAAAAATTCTTGACATATATTTTGAGACACTTTATAGGACTAAAAAGGTCTTAAATATCCTGTTGGCTGGGGTGAAATTGTGCGATTGACAAGAGCTGGTGAATATGCAGTGCGCTGTGTTCTCTATTTGTCCACACAGGAAAAGGAAATCGTTGTAAGGCGGAAGGAAATTGCCCAAGCAATGGACATCCCGAATCAATTTCTGGGTAAGATTGCTCAGCAGTTATCTAGATCCGGTATCC
>CAZIXI010000186.1:0-6851 GCA_964543115.1 uncultured bacterium | reverse complement strand
TTATTGCTCTGGAGGTGCCGGCAGAAATACAGCAGGCGCTGGGAGTGGTTCAAGACGAGCTGGGCAGCGGGCAGGATAAGATTAAATGGATAGCTCAGCGGAACATTCATCTTACCTTGAAATTTCTGGGTCAGGTGCCGGAGGCTGATCTAAGCACCGTTAAGACATTGATTGCTGAGGCAGCGAAAAAAGGCAGTGTCATTCAAGCGGTTATTAAAGGAGTGGGTGCCTTCCCGTCTGCCAGGGCGCCGCGGGTTGTTTGGGCGGGGATTACCGCTGGCGGTGAGGAGATAAAGCAATTAAGTGCTTTTCTGGAAGAGGGATTAGCAAAATTAGGCTTTCCAGAAGAGAAAAGAAGCTTTAAGCCGCATCTTACTTTGGGAAGGGTAAAGTATATCAAAGATCCGGCTGCTTTTATTGAGAAAATGGGCGGATTTAAAGAAAAAATTATTGGTAAAATTAGAATAAATAGTATATCTTTATTTAAAAGCACACTAACCCCAAAAGGGTCTATTTACGAGGTATTGTATAAAGCAGATTTTTGAAATACGAAGTGCGAAAATACAAAGGAGGGTGTTATGGCAGAAAGCAGTGTTAAGGAAAAATCTTCCACGCAGCAGAATCAAGGTAAGGTAAAAGCGTTAGATGTGGCTGTTTCACAGATTGAAAAGCAATTCGGGCAGGGAGCGATTATGCGTTTGGGCCGGGATTCCGCTAAAATCGCTATTCCGGCTATTTCTACGGGAGCGATTACGCTGGATAAGGCTCTTGGTGTGGGCGGGCTTCCCCGCGGCAAAGTGATCGAGATATATGGCCCGGAGGCCAGCGGAAAAACTACTCTGGCCCTCAGTGTAGTGGCCAATGCCCAGAAAGGCGGAGGCACAGCGGCATATCTCGATGCCGAACACGCTGTTGATCCTACGTATGCCAAAAGGTTAGGGGTAGACCTGGATAAGCTGTTAATCTCTCAACCAGACTGCGGAGAGGATGCCTTGAATATCGCGGAGGTATTGGTGCGCAGTAATGCCGTTGATGTTGTGGTTGTTGATTCCGTGGCTGCCCTGGTGCCCCGGGCGGAGATTGAAGGGGACATCGGTGACCGGCACCTGGGTTTGCAGGCACGGTTAATGAGTCAGGCACTGCGTAAATTGACTTCCGCGATCAGTAAATCCAAGACCTGCTGCATTTTTATCAACCAGATACGTCATAAAATCGGGGTAATGTTCGGTAGTCCTGAAACTACTCCCGGCGGATTGGCCCTGAAATTTTACGCCTCTGTCCGGCTGGATATCAGACGGATCAGTACGATTAAAGATAATCAGAATGTTGCTATCGGGAACCGGGTGAAGGTTAAAGTGGCCAAGAATAAAGTAGCGCCGCCGTTTACCGTAGCAGAATTTGATATTCTTTATAATGAGGGTATTTCCAAAGAAGGAAGCATTATTGATCTGGGCCTGCAGCACGGAATTATCAGCAAGAAAGGGGCCTGGTTCTCTTTTGGTGAAAGACGCCTGTCCCAGGGCCGGGAGGCCTTGCGGGAGAGTCTTAAGGCAGACAGTCAGTTGACAAAAGAGATTGTAAAAGAAATCAGGCAGAAGATGGGCTGGAAAAAGTAACAATTTCGGATTTCGGATTTCGGATTTTAGATTTTTCGTGAAACGTCCGCAATCCGCAAGCCGCAATCCGAAATCGATAGAGTATTATTGTTCTCTAATTCTATGCGTAAACGTTATTTGATTGGTTTACTTTTAGGCATTATCTCATTGGGGCTGGTAGGTTTGTTTGCCAGCCTTAATTTTTTTCGTGTCCTGGAGCTGAAATTATTGGATTACCGTTTCCGTTATCGCAGCCTGCAGCCGACGCATGAAAAGATAAATATTGCGGCGATTGATGATTACAGCCTCCAGAAGATGGGAACCTGGCCGGTGCCGCGGAAATATCAGGCGGCTTTATTGCAGGCCCTGGCCGCCGCTCCGCCCAAAGTGATTGGTTATGATGTTTTGTTTATTGAGCCTTCCGCTGATGATGAGTCCCTTGTTTATTATTCCCGCCTCTTGGGTAATGTTGTCTACGCGGGATACGTGCGCGAAGCGGATAAGCAGGCAGTACTGCCTTTCAGCGGTCTTTGTGACGCGGCCAGGGTGGGTTTTATTAATGCCCCGGCTGACCGGGACGGGGTAGTCAGAAGAGTGCCTTTATTGGTGCAGGGAAAGGATAAGGTCTATCCTTCTTTTAGTCTGCAGGTGCTTTGTTCCTTTCTGGATATTGATTTTGCTGATCTTAGTATTGTGACCGGAAAGGAAATCAGGATTCCGTTATCTTCCGGTGATAGTATTTTCATCCCGCTGGATGAACGAAACAGGCTGTTAATAAATTATGCCGATAGTCTTGCGGGATTTAATTCTTATAGTTTCTTTCAGCTGCTTAGCTGGCAGAGGCAGAGGCCGGAACAGTTAAAAGATTTTGCTGATCAACTTATGCTGGTTGGCCTGACGGCCACCGGCACTGCTGATTATGGGGCCACACCTCTGGCCGCTAATGAACCGTTAATTGCCGTTCAGGCAAATGTGCTCAATACCATTCTGAATGAAGATTTTCTGCTGGTCCTGCCTTTCTGGGGCAATTTCTTCGTGGTTCTCCTTATGGTTATTATCAGTGTGGTAATAAACATATCTCTCCGCCCGCTTAGAGCGGCGCTGGTTACCCTGCTTGTGCTGACTGTTTACTGGGGGCTGAATCTGCTGGCCTTTAGCAATAGTGCGCTGATTAATCTTTCCGTTCCGCTATTGGGTTTGATCTTTCCGTTTGTGTTAATTACTGTTTACCGCTATGGTTGGGAAGAAAAACAGCGGCGCTGGACCAAGAAGGCCTTTTCTCATTATGTTTCACAGGAAGTGATTGAGGATATCCTGGCCAGTCCGCAGAGATTGAAGTTGGGTGGAGAAAAAAGAGAGGCGACGATATTATTTCTGGATTTGCGCAATTTCACTACTTTTTGTGAAGGGCGGCCGCCGGAAGAAGTGGTCAGGATACTTAATGATTGTTTTGACTGGATGACGGAAATAATCCTGCGTCACGGCGGTATGCTGGATAAGTATATCGGGGATGCGATTATGGCGATAATCGGCGCGCCGGCTTCTCTGCCGGCGGCAGAGCAAGTGCGGCGGGCAGTCACTATTGCCCGGGAAATTGTCCGGACAAGGAAGGTAAAAGCGCCGGAGCTGGGTATTGGTATTGGTCTTAATATCGGGCCGATGGTGGTGGGGAACATGGGTTCGAGATATATATTTGATTATACCGCGATCGGTGACGAGGTGAATATTGCCCGGCGCGTGGAGGAATTGACGCGGAAATATGACGTGGAAATAATCATCACCGAAGCGGTACGTAAACACCTGGCTGCGGAAGTAAAGGTAAAACAGTTAGGCGAAGTAACCGTCAAGGGCCGCCGGGAACCGGTGCGGATCTACGGAATCGTGGAGAATTAAATTATTTTGGTATGCGTTGGATTACGAGATCAGCGATTTCTGTTAGCGAAGCGGCTTTTTTGCCGAAAGAACTCAACGGTCTGGTTGCCTGGCGGTAAAGTTTGCGGGCATAGTCGATTGTTTTTTTCCTGCCAAATAACAGCGGGTAGCTAATCTGCAGTTTGTTTTTCTTGTCCTGTTCCAAATCCAGAAGATCATCGGTCAGCTGAAAGGCCAGGCCAAGGTTGTTTCCGTAAGTGGTTAATTTCTTGAGCTGTGATTTTGTTGTCCCGGCGGTAATCGCGCCTGTCCTCACAGCGGCAGTGATCAGGGCGGTGGTTTTCAGGAGATGAATGTCTTTGACTTTTGCCGCTGGTGTTTTTTTAGCGGAGGCCTTTAGATCCAGTACCTGTCCGCCGATCAGTCCTTGACTGCCGGTGGCCTGAACCAATTCTTTGATAATGCTTAGTTTCTTTTGGGCGGTTAATCCCGGTGCCGCGCTGACCCAGTCAAAGGCCAGGTTAAGCAGGGCGTCCCCGGTGAGAATTGCTATATCTTCACCAAAGTTTTTGTGAACGGTTAGTTTTCCCCGGCGGTAATCGTCATTATCCATTGCCGGCAGGTCGTCATGAACGAGGCTGAAGGCGTGAATCAGCTCAACCGCTCCGGCAACGGGTAAAATTAGTTTTCCCCGGCCTCCGGCAGCCTGGAAGGCGGCCAGGCACAATAGCGGGCGGAGACGTTTACCGCCATTGAGCACACTATAACGGATAGCCCGGGAGAGTATCCCGGGTTTGTTTCCGCTAGCTGGCAGATTGTTAGACATATATTTATTTATTATATTTTTATTGTATTTCATAAGCGCTAATTATATACTATATAACAATATAATAGCTATAATTTTTTATTTTAATTTAATAGTAGTTATATAATTTAAATGGGGGACATTAGTGAGAAAAACTCTATCCTTATCGGTTGCCGTCCTGATGTTACTTTCCTCTGTAACCTTTGCCGCTGACCAGCAAAATGTTGCCACTATCGTTAAGGTAATTGAAGGAGAGGTCTATTGTTTTGATTATCCCCGGGAAATGCTCTCAGAGGTAGAAAGAGGAGAGATAAAGATAGGTAAGTTCAGCTACCGCATTAATGAATATTCGGTAAAGGTAAGGGTTGGGGTAAAGGTGATTTTATGTTATCTGCCTTATGAGTTTCGGTTTCAGATCTGGGATCAGTTACAGCCCGGGGTAAATGTAATGCTGCTGCGCAACAGGCGGCGGGTACATCAGACAGAGTGGGACCTGATCTCGGTGGGCAGGGCGGTTGCTGGGGGCAGTGAATATCTTAAGGGTGAAGTGGCCAAGATGTCGGCTGCTGAGGTGGAAAAGAATCAACAGACCGCTGATGCCCTGCAGGGGGACCTCAAGAGCGAAGAACAAAAGACCATTGAAAGTGTGCAAGAGGAAAGCAATCAGGAAGTACTGGAAGAAAACCAGGTGGATATTGAAGATCCCAGCCCGCTTGAAGAAGAGGGAGTGGCGCCGATAGACGGTGAGGGCGGTGACGGTATACCCTCGCCGGATATTGATACCGGTGAGGTTCATGATGAAGAAGTAATCGGTGATGGAGAGGGCCCGACCCTGGAAGAGGAGGAACAGCAGCAAGAGGAGAATGAGGTTACGCCGCCGCCGGAACCTGCGCCTACCCCTGATCCCACACCCACACCCACCACTCCCACCACCTATTATGTAGACGCGCAGAACGGCAGTGACGGTAATCATGGCGATACCTGGGCCAGTGCCTGGCAGACAGTTAAAATGGCAACAGATGAAGTAGCAATAAGAGGATTAACGGATGTTGATATATATGTACGAGGGACTTTTACCCGGGCGACGGAACTGCTGAGTCCTCGAGCCGTGGCCGGGTTTCCGATTGATATCAGTAACGGAGAGGTGGTGCGTATTATTGCCGAGAATGCCGGTGATGCTACCTTTGATGGAGAGAATACCAACCAGATATTTACGCTGGGCAGCAGCGCCCAGGTTGTGTTGACGAATTTAATCATTCAGAATGGTAATTCCGGCGGGGCGGACGGCGGGGCGATTTTTGTTGATACTGCCAGTCTTTCCCTGGATGGCTGCACGGTTTCCAATAATCAGACAACAGCTAACGGCGGCGCGGTGAGAATAACCCCGGATGCCGGTTCCGCGCTGGCCATAGTTGATTGTACTTTTAGCGGAAATTCCGGGACCCAGGGCGGAGCGATAGATATGAGTGATACGCCATTAACCAGTGCATATACATGGAGTTCCACTCCTTATTCAAATAATGCCAGTACATTCAGTAATAATTCTACGCTTTCCGGTAACGGAGGCGCTATTAACGGCGCTGTTAATGCTACCGGCGGGAACCAGCTTGATTTATCCGGAACAAACACATTTAATAGTAATACTGCCGTAGGTGATGGCGGGGCGATTTCCTGGGATACTGCAGGTCTTTTCAGGATTAGCGGGGCAACCTTTAGTTCTAATACCGCCGCTAATGGGGGAGCGCTTTCTTTAAGCAACATTGATACAAATACTCCAATTGCGACTGCCGTTATAGATAGTTGTACTTTTAATAATAACCAGTCAACCGGTGATGGGGGGGCGATTCTAGCTAATGAATCGGCGGTAGATTTAGTTAACTGCCTTTTATTTGATAATACCGCAGGCGACGCCGGAGCATTAGCTCTTAATACTATAAGTTCACCTAATATTTATAATTGCACTTTTCATAATAATTCCTCAGGCGGCGGTTCAGGGGCTACGGCGATTTCTCTGGGAGGTGCTTCTAATCCTGTAATGATTAATTGTATTATAAGTCATTATACAGCTGGTATGGTGGTAAATTCAGTTGATGGTATTAATACTCCTAGTTTTACGAATTGTGATCTTTATGTTCCTCCAGGTAGTAATTTAGTGACCAATGCCGGAGTTGACGGTAGTCTGGCGGAGATGCTGGCCTGGGGCTGGGACCCCGGTGACGGGGCCGGCGGTAACAGCTGTATCCGGGCGTTACCCCAGTATAAAACGGATTATAATATTACCAATCCCGGTTCTCCCTGCGTGGATGCCGGTATAAACTTGTCTACTCAGGGAGTTACCGCGGATATTAATAGTACCTCGCGGCCGCAGGGAAGCGCCTATGATATGGGCTGTTTTGAATCAGTGGCCGGTGATCCGCCGATAACCGGGCGGGTGTATGATTCGGTTACCGGACAACTAATCAGCAGTCCGACAGTGGCCATCTACCGCAAGAATTCTTCCTCTGCCCTGGAGGTAACCAGCAGTAATCCTTATACCTTTAATGTTGCTCCCGGTAATTATCATCTCGCCGTTTCTAAGT
>CAZIXI010000185.1:316-6865 GCA_964543115.1 uncultured bacterium | reverse complement strand
ACTAATCCCGTCAGTTTTAATATTTGTGTATTCTTGGGTCATTTTTCCCAGCGTACTTTGATAGACCATTTAAATCGGGTAATCCAGCTTTTTTGAGTACCACTGGGTCATCTTACCAAGATTAGTATCATGGTAGACGATTTCATATTTTTCACATTCATAGCCATTTACCTTTTCCGTGCCGATTTGTTTTTTGTCGGCAATGTTGGCGATTTCTTCATCCAGCTGGGCCTGGTTCATTCCTAGCTGGGCCATGGCGGCCATCTGGGGCATTTCATAATATATCTTTTCTTCCTTATCCAGAATATAGGCCTTATCCCGGCTGGGATCTATGATTATTGTATTGTCCGCTGTGTCCGTGCGGGATTTATTGCCCTTTATATAAAACTTACTTTCCTGGTTGCCGCTAAACCCTTGCTGTACCAGATCCGCGGAAAATTCCGCGGCCCGGACGGGAGAGCTAATAAGTAAAAATAATAAAATAAGTAAATATTTATTCATAAATCCTCCTATTCATAAATCCTCCTATACCTTGCCCAGCATTGTTTCAAAAATATTTTGATGGTTAGTCTCTTCCTGGATGATTTTCTTTAAGGCATCTTTGGCCTGGGGGGTAGAAACATGTTCCAGGCAGGCCTGGTAGAATTTTACGGATTTTTCTTCGATAATAATGCCCAGGCGGAGGGTCTTTTTAATATTGTTAAGTGCTTTTTCTAAATGTTTAATGTCCTGATAGGGGTGGAAAATCCCGTAATCAAGGTAATTTAACACGTCGTCTGTTTCAAAGTTGTCCCCGAGTTTTTCTCTTAGTTCGTAGAGACGCTCCTGGAATAGTTTTAGATGCTGCCTTTCTTCACTCAGCAGAAATTCCAGTTCCTTTTTTACCGCCGCGTTTTTTTCTTTATTAATCAGGTTTTCATAGAAATTGATACCGTCTTTTTCGATTTTAATCGCGATCTTGTATGCTTCCAGTTCATTAAAATCGGTGACGACAAGCTGTCCGGCCTTTTCTTCGATTTTCATTTTTCCTCTCTTTAATGCTGGCAATGAGGGCAGAAATATGTGCTTCGTCCCTGTTGCTTTATTTTGCGGATCTCTGTCCGGCAGCAGGGGCAGGGTTGGCCCTCTTTGTCATAGACCTTAATTAATCTTTGAAAATTTCCTTTCTTCTTATTGGTGTCGGCAAAGTCAGATATGGTCGTACCCTGATGCTTAATGGCCAGTTTGAGGATCCTTTTTGTTTCTGCTGTTAATTTTAACATTTCCGCCGGTTTTAGAGAAGAAGAGATTCTCCGGGGATGGATCCTGCCGGCAAAAAGGATTTCTGAAGCGTAGATGTTGCCGATACCGGCAATCTTTTTCTGGTCCAAAAGAAAATCCTTAATGGCCCTTTTGCTGCCTGCCAGGATATTTCCGAGGTGTTTACTGTTAAAGGCGGCCGTTAGTGGTTCTATACCCAAATTCAGGGGTGTTTTTGTGATCGTAAAGGTGGCAAAACGGCGCAGATCGTTAAGCAGCAGATATGCCCGCGGAGAAAGCCGAAGGATGACCCGGGTGTATTTATCCGCTTGCGCGCTGTTTCCTTGCCAGAGCAGCTGGCCGGTCATTCTTAGGTGGATAATGAGGCGAACATCATCATTGAGTCTAATGATGATATATTTTCCCCTGCGTGCTACAGTCCGGATCTTTTTATTTGTAATTGTGCTGTAGCGGGAAGCTGAACCCAATTTGCGGTCAATAATAATTACTTTTTTTATTCGCTGCCCGCTGATTTTGGGTCTCAACTGCCTGACAACTGTTTCTACTTCTGGTAATTCCGGCATAATGCCGGGATTATATCTTGCCGGCCGGTTTGTTGACAAGTGAAAATATTTACTTTTAAATAATTGGAAAATATTATATAATTCCTATCTTATAATGAAGACTGTAACCAAAAGCAAAAAACAGGTGCAAAGATTAAGGCGGAGCTATAAGGAGCTTATCCAGCGCCGCGGAGACGGAGTCTTTTTTAAGGATATCCGGGGCCGTTATCAGATAATAAACAGAGTTGCCGCCAATATTTTTGGTTCTAAGGTGAGGGATTTTATCGGTAAGAAATCCTCCCAGGTTTTCCCCCGATTGATTGCCGGCAGGCTGGAGGCCCTGGATAAGAGAGTGTTACGCACAAGAAAAACAGAAAAATTTGAAGGCAAGATTCTTCATAAAAAAGGAGATGTTTTTTTCGAGATAACCGAATATCCGATTTTTGATCATGATGGCCATGTTATTTTTCTCTGCGGTATTGTCAGGGATATAACCCGCGTAAAAAAGGATGAAGAGGCCCTGGCGGAACGGATAAAAGAACTCTCCGCCCTTTATCAGGTTAGTCAGGAAATCGACCGGATGACCAATCTGGATGATTTGTTCGAGGATGTGGCCAATATCTCCTGCAATGCCCTGGATTTTCCTGATTCATATTTCATTGTTTGGATTTGTGATGAAAAAGACCGCAAATGTATCAAGACATTTCGCGGTCTGAAAACTATTGCGGGGGCGGAGAAGCAGTTAAAGCAAAAGGGGGCTTTTGCGGTTCCCCTTAAGATAGACGGTGAAATCGTCGGTGGAGTTGTTTCCGGCTATTGTGGTCGTAAACGGTTATTGAATAAGGCGGAGAAGGAATTCCTGGTAGAAATTGCCGCCCTGGTGGCTAAAGAGATTGAACGCCGGAAGATTAAGGAAGACCTCCAGCGGATGTTTGTGGAGATGGTTAAATCTTTTTCTTCCGCGCTGGATGCCCGCGACAGTTATACAGTTGACCATTCCAAGCGGATGGCTAATAGCAGCCGGATGATCGCTGAACGGCTGCGTTTGAAGCCCAAAGAGGTTGAAACGGTGGTTTTAAGCGCTTTACTGCATGATATTGGTAAGATCGGGATCAGCGATAAGATCCTTTCCAAGCCTTCCCGGTTAACGCCGGAAGAATTTGACCGGGTTAAACGGCATCCGCTTATCTCCGAAAGGATACTCAGGCCGATTGCCGCCCTTAAAAAAACACTTCGGGCTATCCGCCATCATCATGAGCGCTTTGATGGTAAAGGGTATCCAGATGGATTAAAAGGGACAAAAATTCCCCTGGGAGCCAGGATATTAGCTGTTTGTGATGCCTATGATGCCATGGTTTCTGAAAGACCATACCGTAGTGCCTTAACTGTGAAAAATGCGCTTGCGGAACTTAAAAGGAATTCCGGTAAGCAATTTGATTCCAAAATAGCCGCTATCATGATTGCCCTGGTAGAACAGGGGCTTTTCCGTTAACGCCTTTCATAAAAACTTCCTTTCCGAAAGCCTCTGCGTCCAAATCTGTTTAGTTGAGTTGTTCCACCTTCCTTTTTTATTGACAAATTCGCTAAACAGCATTAAAATCTTGGCAATAATATATATTTATTTTTCTTTCTCCCATACGTATATGATTCCTCTCTATCTAGGTACGTAATTGTTAAAAAACTCTAAAATTAAAATCAATGAAAATCAGATTTAAATTAATATTGGGGTTTTCGTCAATAGTAGGGATTGTCTTACTTGTCGGATTTGTCTCTGTCGTGCGTATCTACAAGATTGCTGAGCCGGTAAAGGAGAGAGTTCCCGCCAGTATTAGGGCCTTATCGGAATCTACCTATCGTGATGATTTATCCCGCAGGCTGCAGCACAATTCAACGATACTTAGTCAAGCAGCGGCGAATTATATTTTTACGCAAAATAGAAAATGGAGAAAACAATTTGAGAATGTTTTGTCCGTGATGGATGCTCTTATCAAAGAGGCGATGGATAAAGCAAATGAAAAAGATAAAACATTCCTGGAGGAGATAGAGGTTTTTCATGATTCGCTCGTGGATATGGAAAAGAAATGCATTTATCTTGTGGATACGGGCAAAAAGGCGGCTGCCGCTAGAATAATCGAAGATAAGGCCTATCAAGAGAAAAAAACACAATTACTGGATAAGATTGAGGTATATGTTGAGCGCCAGCAATTAACTTTTAATGAGTCACTGCTTAAATACAATACTATATTATATGATACTTTGAGGCAAACGCAGATTTTGGTGAAAAACGGGACGCAGATCGTGTTTGCCGCTACGGTATTGTCCTTAATCTTCGCGATTGTGTGTAGTCTGTATATTTCCCACCATATTTCCCGCCCGATAGTGCAGCTTACGCAAGCGGCGGCAGAAGTGGGCAAGGGGAACCTTAATGCCCGGGTTAATGTGCAAACGAAAGATGAAATTAATCAGCTGGGCAGGGCCTTTAATCGGATGATGAAGAACCTGAAAGAGAATACTATTTCTATCGGAAAACTTAGCGAAGAAATAGTGGAACGTAGAAAAGCCGAAGAAGAGGCGGCGGCGGCCAGCCGGACCAAAAGTGATTTTCTCGCTAATATGAGTCATGAACTGCGTACACCGATGAATTCTATTATTGGTTTCGCGGATGTGCTGGATGACGAAACATTTGGGCCGCTTAATGAGAAACAAAAAAAATATGTGAGTAATATCGCCAGCAGCGGTAATCATCTCCTTTCTTTAATTAATAATATCCTGGACTTGTCAAAAGCGGAATCCGGCAAAATGGAATTGTCTCTTACTTCTTTTCCGTTGAAACAACTGTTGCTGGACAGTTTGGTGCTGATTAAAGAGCGGGCAATGAAACACAATATCGAGCTGGTAACCGAGTTTGCTCCGGATCTTGGCAATGTTACGGCGGATGAGACTAATCTGAAACAGATAATTTATAATTTATTGTCCAATGCCGCTAAGTTTACTCCGGATGATGGGAAGATTGGTATCCGGGCCCAGAAAACTGAAAAGTTCTATGTTGTTTCAGTGTGGGATACGGGGATTGGCCTGGAGAAAGATCAAGTGGAAAAAGTTTTTGATGAATTTTATCAAGTAGAAGACAGTTATACAAAAAAATTTAAGGGTACCGGCCTGGGGCTATCTCTTACCCGCAGGTTGTTAAAACTGCACGGGGGGAATATCTGGGTGGAATCAGACGGTAAGGGTAAAGGGTGCACGTTTACCTTTGTGTTACCTCTGGAGAAGGGGAGCGTTAATGAATCAGAAGAAACCGAAAATACTATTAGTTGATGATGAAGAACAAAATCTGGAATTATTAGAGGCCTTATTGACTCCTCAGGGTTATGAGGTGCAATTTGCCGAAAACGGCGAAAAGGCCCTGGAGACAGTTGCCGCCAACCTGCCGGATCTTATTCTCCTGGATATTATGATGCCGGGAATGAACGGATTTAAGGTGCTGGAGACGCTGCGCGCCCAGGAAGATAGCCGGATGGTCCCGATAATAATGCTTACCGCTTTACGCGAAAAGGAGGACCGGCTGAAAGCGATAAAAAGCGGTTGCGATGATTTCATTTCTAAACCATTTGACAAGCAGGAGGTTCAGGCCCGGGTCCGGGCCCTCTTGAAATTGAATTATTACCGTGCGTCACTGGATGAGAAAGAAAAGTTTGAAGATGTGGTGAATACCATTAAAGACGGGATAATTGTGTTAGATAATAAGCTGAAGGTTTCCCATCTTAATACACAGGCCAGAGAACTGCTTTCTCTTGGCGCGGAAGAGGTAACAGGCAAAATGTTTGGTGATTTATATAAGTCTTTCTTGAATGCCAATTTCGACATCCGCTATAGCGGTAAAGATATTGCCGGTGATTTAAAAACTAAAAATTTGGTATTTGACATTGTCCGTCCGGAAACGGATACGCGTAAGGCGCTTATACTGGAAGTTAATTCCCACCTAATTAGAAACCAGCTGGGAGAATTAACCAGTGTTATTTTAAAGATAGGCAATGTAACCCGCAGCCGGCTGGAAAAAATGCTCAAACAGAGCTTTTTGGGCCTCATTTCACACAAGTTGCGTACTCCGATATTTGTTATTAATGAGTCTGCTCAACTGTTAAGTGAAAAAACTCTCGGGGAGGTTAACGAAAAACAAGGGGAAATACTGAGCCATATTCTTGATAAATCTAAGCAGCTTAAGGAATTGATTGAAAAGCTGCTTGATTTTGTTGATATAAGTAAAGAAGGCTACTTTGTAACGCCAGAGGAGACAGAGATCAAAAAGCAGCTAACAACTATTATCGATTCCTGGAAAAAGTATCGCAAGAAAAAGGTGGAAATCAATCTTGCCTGTCCGGCCGGGCTCTCTTTTCCGTTAAAAAGGATATTTTTTAATCTGATAATGAAGAACCTGATTGAAAACGCCGTTAAGTTTAACGATAAGGATGTTGTGAAGGTGGATCTAGCTGTTAAGCCGGAGGAGCGGGGGCTTGTCGTAACCGTGGCCGATAATGGTCCCGGTGTGCCGCCGGAAGAGAAGGAGAATGTGTTCGAACAGTTTTATCAAGTAGAGAAGTTCTTTACCGGGAATGTTGCCGGTGTTGGTCTGGGGCTGGCCTTGGTGAAGTATCTGATCACGCTTATTGGCGGCGAGGTTAGTCTGGAATCAGAGTTGGATAAGGGTAGTACATTTACTCTCGTTTTCTCCAAAGAATAAACTGGT
>CAZIXI010000185.1:0-306 GCA_964543115.1 uncultured bacterium | reverse complement strand
ATAATGAAGGTCCTAGTAATTGATGATGATTTTGCGTCAAGGAAGAGCCTTGATTATATACTTAAATCATATGAATGTGATGTACTGGAGGCGGCCGAAGGGAAAGATGGTATTGCGAAAGCAAAGAGCGAAAAACCACAGCTGGTTTTAGTTGATACAATATTGCCTGATATGGATGGCAATGAGGTCTGCCGGCAGATTAAGGACGCCGATGCCGCTATTAAGGTTGTTGTGTTTACCGGAGTAGTTGACGCGGTTAACGCGGAGAAGGCCCGTGCCGCCGGCGCGGATGATTATGTGGTAAAA
>CAZIXI010000184.1:0-6880 GCA_964543115.1 uncultured bacterium | reverse complement strand
CTCAACTTTAATTCCAGTTTTGGCGGATACCCGGCCAAGTCCCGGCCATTAGTAATACTGTCTCCAAAAGCAATATAGAGCGTGGGCTCAACCGCCGCTTCCGCAACCGGATCCAGCACACTGAACAACTCCCGCCAGAAACCAAAACCGTTTTTTTCCGTCTTCACCAAATATTGGTTTGAAAATATCGGCATTAAGCGGAAATTCTGCTTTTGCCCTCTACCCGGCCAGGCAATCCAGAGTGGTTTCTGCAACTCGAATAATAATCCTTCCAAAAATTCATCCCTACAACTAACCGAAGTTACTCCTTGATAATCCCATTTATTATCACTGCCCACTACGCTATAGTAATTATTCCTAGCTGCCCAAAAAACTTCAATTTTATCAATATTGGAACTAAGCATACTGGGACATTCTCCAAAACTATCCGCCGCCGGCAGACCGAATGATTTCTCAGGATAGGTTTTACCGTCAGAATACCTGCTGTAATACAACTGATAATTCCTCCCGTTATACCCCATCCAGGTAATCAATAGTTCTTTATCCGAATCCAACGCCACTGCCGGCGCCAGATCAGGGGTCCAATCATCCTCATTCACCATCACTTCCGGCTGCCAGTTAATCCCGTTCCAACCGCTAAGATAAATATCATCATCCCGGCCGTCATTGCCCGACCAGACCACCCACGGCTTATTTTCTCCATCAACAGTAACACAAGGCATCGTATCATCATAAATATCAACACTATCAACCTGCTCAACCCTGCTCCAAGACCTGTCCTTCTTATGGCTGGCAAAAATAGACGTACTCACCCCGTCTGCCCCAACCCAAACCACCCAGGGCCGGTCATTTTTATCCAGCGCCACGCAAGGGGAACTATCATTCAGGTCGTTGTCCGTCAGCTGCTGCGGCTCCGACCAACGCCCGCCATTACGCTGGCTAATAAATATTTCCGTATCATTACCGTCGGATTGCTCCCAAACAACATAAAGATCATCCACGCGACTGAGGCGCAGAGTATCCTGTGCGGCCAGAGCTGAAGAGCAAACAACAAACAATAAACACAAAAAAAACAGCGTCTTCACACTAAAACATCCTTTTTCCGTTAGGAATCCAGAAACACCTGCAATCCTCAACTATTACAATATCTTCCCCTTATCCAGCATCAAAATCAATCTCCGTCGTACCATCATCACTATCATCACCAAATCCCATCATTGTGGTCCCAAAACTAAACGGCATCTTGGGATAGGCCTTGGGATAAACGGCAAAAAACACATTTGTTTCATCAATATCATGGTAGCGCCGGTAACAAAGAGCCGCCTTCCAGCAATGCAGATCACGAAACACAATATACTCCTGTTTCTCTATCTGCTCCTTATCAAAATCATAGCGGTGCATCATCCGCACAGACCAATTTGAACTTATCGCATAATTAAGCTCACTAGTCCAAAGCATCTTATCCCAGAGCAGACCACGCAAGTAGCGGTACCCCACACCGAAACTCACTTTATCCCCCCGATAAAGAACAAATTCAGTATTAAAACTGTCAATCTGACCGTCATACTGATCCCAGTTAAAATCCGTATCACTCAACAACCAGTCAAACGGATTAAATCTCATCCTTCCTGTAATATGTGAAAATGACCGTTCCTGAACCACCAACTGGCTCGTCGGAAGGGCAAGGGGATCCCCGGTAAGAGGCGGTACAATAATCGTCTTCGTTTCCTCATACTTTTCCGGATAAAAATATGTACTCAAATTGAAATCAATAATATTCCAGGTAGACTCATCACGTTTTGTTTGCAATTTATTGCGCAGCCCCAACCCGAGATAATTCTTTTTCGCCTCTGCCGTGGTAAAACCCAGCACATGCTCCGGCGGCTCCGAAGGTTCAGGCTGAAACGTATAATTAAGCCGCGGCTCAATTATATGGCGCAACAGATTAACATCCCAAAAATCACTCTGCACGTAGAAAATCCTGGAGGCCTTAGTGCTAAACTCCGCACCCGTAAAATAATTACTGCGCAATATTTGTTTATCTACAACAACCTGTTTCTGCGTAACAATAACATTTCCCGTCAGCGGATCTATAGTTTCTATATCCACAACCTCCAGGCTCTTACTAAAATACGTCTGCCTGGTCCCGATCCGGGGAACAATATTCAACCAGCCAAAATACTTTCGCGGATAAGACAACTGCTGTATAGTATCAAAAACCGCAGACGAAACATCATCCAGGGCAATGTTTTTGGCGAAGACCAACGTCCTATACGCCGGCGAAACATAACCAGTATAAAGAAAACGTGTTTTACCCAGCCTGTATTTAGGAACACTAAAAGTGGCCTGAGGCAACTGCTCGTAAACAGTATAAAAATCATTCAATCTCTTTCTTACCTGCAAACTCAGCTGATAATTTCTGGACGTACGGGAAATATATGCGTAATTTTTCGGCTGGATTAGCTGCTGGAATTCATCTTTATAATAATCAAACAGCACCGTATTGTCACTCAAATACGTCAGACTGGCAAGCGCACGGGTTTTCTTGTCTATTTGTTGCGCATAATCCCAGCCCAGGCGGTACCTTTTCGCCCGCTTTTTCAGCGTTGACACAATGTTTCCAAAAATATCGTAAACATTTTCCTCCATCGCCCGGTCATCTATATAGAAACTGCGAAACTTACTGCGTATCCTATTTAGCATCCCGTATTTAAGATTAACCCCGTAGCCGATTCCGCGTTTCTGATACCAATGGACATGAGGCATTGCCCTTAGTTTTCCGCCAAGGACCTTATCCCACCACATCGTATAACCGACAATAAGGTAATATCCCAGCTTATTGTTTTTCCCCGGAATAAACACCCAGGGCGACTGATCATCTTTGAGTGACTTGCTATAGTATGGCCAGTAAAACACCGGCACCTTTCCCCAATAAACAGTAATACTTCTGATAACAATTTTGTCTTCAGGATAAATATGGATGTGCCGGCCCCTGACACGATAATGCGGCACAACATAATCACAGGTACTCACATAACCATTCTCTACATAATAAACCTTTTCAGAGATCCGTTCACCTTTCTCTCCCGTAGCAAACCAGGGATCCATCCGGCTGCCGACCCCGTCTATATTAGCCTCACCCGTTTCAAAGCTGTAGAAAACCCGGTCCCCGGTAAAAATACTCTCTCCATCAGAGAGAATAACATTACCCCGCGCCTCCGCTTCCTTAGTGGCCAGGTGCACCTCCACCTCATCTGCCTTTAGATAATTGTCTTTATAAGTAACATCCACGTTACCTTTACCAATAATTGTGTTAGTTTCTCGATTATAGGTAACATTATCCGCATTACAGTTAACGGGAATTTCCGGTTTCTTCTTCTTTATCTCTGCTGCCGACTCGGCCAGTTCAGTCTCGCTCTCTGTGGCTTCCGCTAGAGTTGATTCAGCTCCCGCGGATTCAACCGGCGACGCCGCATCACTGCTAAGAGCCGAGTATTCATCAGCCAACTCATCGGCGGCAATTATATTCGCCGGCAGCAAGAAACATAAGATTACCATTAAAAAATATTTTTTTCTCATAACTTTCCCGCGGAAACCGCCCGTAATTTATAAGCGGCAACTATTTTTTCAATTATTTCCCTTAACTCCACCTGCGGCCGGAATCCAACTACCTTTGTTATTTTTGTAATATCCGGCACCCGATACGGCATATCCTCAAAACCCGGGCCGAATACATCTTTATACGGCACATGCACAATCGGAGAACTGCTTCTGGTCACTTCTTTAACCAACTCCGCCAATTCATTAATCGTAACGTGGCGCGGATTCCCGATATTAAACACCTGCCCCACCGCTTTTTTCTTTTTCATCAATCCGATTATTCCCCGAACGGCATCGTCGACATAAGTAAAACTCCTTGTCTGTTGACCGTCACCGTAAACCGTAATCGGCTCACCGAGAAACGCCGCCCGAACAAACCGCGGCACAACCATCCCGTAAGCACCCGTCTGCCGCGGCCCGCAAACATTAAAAAACCGGCCGATCACTACCGGTAATTTTTCCGTTTTATGATAGCCTAACCCCAGATACTCCATAATCAATTTAGTACAACAATAACTCCAGCGCAGAACCGCAGTCGGACCAAGACGAAGATCATCATCTTCCCGGAGAAAGGCCCGATCCAGTTTGCCGTAGACCTCAGAAGAAGAAGCCAAAAAGATCTTCCTTTTATATTTAGCCGCTGATTTTAAAACATTACTACACCCCGCCACATTCGCCTCAATCACCCGTACCGGATTATCCACTACCAGTTTCACTCCGACAACCGCCGCCAGATGATAAACAGTATCGCAATCGGCCACCAGTTCTTCCATCAACCGGCTATCCTTATCGTCTCCGGCCACAAACCTGAACGATTTATTTTTTTGCAGCTGAGCGATATTCTCCCTGCGGCCTGTCGACAAATTATCCACTCCCATAACCGCATAGCCGGCCTTCAGCAGACTCTCCGCCAAATGCGAACCAATAAACCCCGCAACACCCGTAATTAATGCTTTTTTCATATCTTTAAAAAATTACCCAACAGTTTTTTCCCTTCCTTAGTCAAAATAGACTCCGGATGAAACTGCACACCCCAAACAGGATATTTTCTATGCCGCAGCCCCATTATCTCTTTCCTCTTAGTATCAGCGATAATCTCTAAACAACGCGGCACCGAATCCCGCCTGACAAGCAGAGAATGATACCTGGTAGCCTCAAACGGACTTGCCACTCCCCGAAAAAGACCTTTACCATTATGATACACAAGAGAAGTCTTTCCATGCATCAACCGCCCCGCCCGCACAATCCGGGCGCCAAAAACCTCACCGACACACTGATGCCCCAGACAGACACCGAGAATCGGCACCTGTGACATAAACTGCTCAATCACCTTTTTTGAAATACCGGCATCCACCGGCCGGCCCGGCCCGGGAGAAATAACAATCCGCTCCGGCCGCAGCCGCTGGATATCACTAAGAGTAACCTTATCATTACGGAGGACCTTAATCTGCGCCCCCAACTCACCCAGGTACTGCACCAGATTATAGGTAAACGAATCGTAGTTATCAATAACCAATAGCATAAAGACCTTTTTAATACGGGCTTCGCCCGCATCTATCAACTAAAACGTCTCGGCCAGTTGGATCGCCTTCAGCATCCCCCTGGCCTTATTCAGTGTCTCCTCATATTCCTTTTCCGGAACAGAATCCGCTACAATACCCGCCCCGGCCTGAATATACGCCTTTTTATCTTTAACAACAACCGTCCGAATCGTTATTGCCGAATCCAGGTTACCGGAAAAACTAAAGTACCCTAAAGCACCGGCATAAGGCCCGCGATCAAGATTCTCTAATTCATCAATAATCTCCATCGCTCTTATTTTAGGCGCCCCGCTAACCGTTCCGGCCGGAAACGTAGCCGCCAACACATCAAACTGATCCTTATTCCGCTTCAGTTTACCGATCACATTACTAACAATATGCATCACATGTGAATACCGTTCAATAATCATCAATTCCGAAACCTTCACAGTTCCCCGGCGACAAACACGCCCGATATCGTTACGCCCCAGATCAACCAGCATAATATGTTCAGCCCGCTCCTTAGGATTAGCCAACAACTGTTTTTCCAACCGCAAATCATCTTCAGGAGACACCCCCCGGGGCCGCGTACCGGCAATTGGCCTTGTTTCAACCAGTTCATCTTCACAGCGCACAAGCAGTTCCGGCGAAGAACCGATGATCTGAAACCCCTTACCCTTGAGGCAAAACATATACGGTGACGGATTAACAGAACGCAGGGCCCGATAAATATTAAACGGGTCACATTTTATACTCGTCTGCAAGCGCTGAGACAAAACCACCTGAATTATATCCCCTTTTCGGATATATTCCTTGGCTTTAGAGACCATCTTTTTAAACTGGCTCCTGTTAAGGTTAGACTTGACCTTCAGCGCCGGCAACTTCTTCGGCATTTCCACTACCGGCAACGGCCGGCTATGTTTAATGCGATTAATCAAACTCTCAATCTTAGCGATAGACTGCTTATAGGTCTTCTCTGGCTGACCCTCAATCGGCAGGTTACTGATAACCTTAATAATATGCTGCAGATGATCAAATATAATCATCGTATCAGTTATCATAAAATACAAATCCGGCAATTCTAAATCATCCGGATTCGTCCGGGGAATCTCTTCGAAGAACCCCACAACATTATAACCAAGATACCCCACCGCCCCACCGGAAAACCGCGGCAATCCGGCAACCTCTACCGGCCGATACCTTTTCAGAATAACCTTTAGTTCCTCAAGCGGATTTGTTTTAGTGATCCAGGAACGCCTCTTGCCATTCTCCGTCACGCATACACGCCGCCCCTTGCTCTCGAAGATTAAAGAAGGATGCACCCCGAGAAAAGAATAACGGCCAAGATGCTCCCCTCCTTCCACGCTTTCCAGCAGATAACCGCAGTCGGCAGAACTTAGGATCCGCTTAAACATCGCCACCGGCGTCTCCATATCCCCCACCAGTTCACGGTAAACGGGAATGAGATTTCCTTTCTTGGCTAGTTTTAAATAGGCAGATTTATCTGGATAATACATAATAACCTGATAAATAATATTAGCTGGATCTTATTTGTTTGTTTGCTGATTTAATCCGGAGATATCTTTTATCCTTGCGCAGATTACCCAAATCAGGATCCTCGTCCATATAATTGAAATTCTGATACCCCAGCTCAATCGCCTTAGTTAACGCGGCAAAACTCTCCGTAATTTTCTCTAATAAAGACCAACTACAGGCAAGATTATACCAAACCACCGGATCATTCGGACGCAGTTTAAGGA
>CAZIXI010000183.1:0-6974 GCA_964543115.1 uncultured bacterium | reverse complement strand
AAATCCGTTCAGTAACCTCAACGCCGATATCCGCCTGAATAAGAACAGCCTCCAATTCCTCTAACAGCTCCGGATCCACCTTACGCCCCTTTACCAGAAAACGGCTGAGCTGCTGACGTAAATAATTACGTGTCTTACTCAATTTTTCTTTAATTAATCTTAGCGGCATTTTTTTCTACCTTCTCTTTCATCCTGATAACATATTCATAAGGAATTTTCACGGTACCGATGAGTGTTTCCCCCTTGCAGGCACCGTGACAATCACTCCCGCCGGCAACCAGTAACTGATATTTTTTTGCTATTTTCAGCAAACGCTTCTCTACAGCGCGCGCGTGTTCACTATGATATACTTCAACCCCGTCGATCCCTTCCGCGACCAATCGAGAGACAATATCTTTTTGCTTAACCACGTGAGGATGGGCCAACACCGCCACTCCTCCCAATCGATGAATAATTTCAACTGCTTCTCGCACCGACATCTTATATTTAGCCACATACGCTGGTTTATCCTTGCCAATATAACGCCAGAACGCCTCAGGAATGGAACGGATATACCCTTTAGTAAACAACGTTCGGGCAACATGCAGCCTGCCGACAGCCCCTTTACCGGCAAAGCTCAATACTTCCTCAAAAGATATTCCCACCCCCAAACCGTTCAATTTCTCTACAATTTTTTCCGCTCGTTCTTTCCTCATCTGTCGCAAAAAAGCAAGCTGTTTTGAAAACCAATCAGCATTAATATCTATAAAATACCCTAAAACATGAATATCCTCGCCTTCCACCAGCGCGCTTAATTCTATTCCCGGAATAACCTCAACGCCTTCCTGCCGTCCCTTACTTATCGCCGCGGCAACACCCTCAATAGAATCATGGTCAGTAATGGCAACCGCGCTCAGCCCACCCGCTCTGGCGAGCTCAACCACCTTTTGCGGAGAATATGAACCATCACTTCTATCCGTATGAACATGTAAATCGGCATATTTAGCCGTCATCTTTACTGCTCTCCATTCTTATCTTATCTAAAATACCATTAATAAACTTCCCTGATTCCACCGAACCGTACTTCTTAACAATATCTACGGCTTCATTAATGGAAACAACAGGCGGAATATCATCCATATAGACCAACTCACAGATCCCTACCCGCAGCACATTACGGTCCACGGCAGCAATACGGGAAATGTCCCAATTGGTCGTATATTCAGCAATTAACTTATCGATCTCCGCCTGCTTCTCTTTCACCCGGTCAATCAGGCAGAGAGCAAAATCTTTTATTTCCGGAGCAAGTTCAAACTCCCGCCAGAAATTCTCTAAATCATCCGCCCAATCTTTCTCTTCCCGCAAATCCATCTGGTAGAGAAACTGCATCGCCAATTCTCTTGCCTGCCTGCGTTTACCCATAATTTAACCTCTCTGCTAAGTTCTATTGTGTGAAAAAGGGGATTTTGTATTTCTATTTTTTTATCTTTCCCAGCAGATTCACCATTTCAATCGCGCTTTCCACCGCCTGGCGGCCGCGATTACCGGCCTTGGTACCCGCACGCTCCAACGCCTGTTCAATCGTATCCACCGTCAAGACTCCGAAAATCACCGGCACCCCTGACTGCAAAGATACCTGCGCCACGCCTTTGGACACCTCGCCGGCTACATACTCAAAATGCGGCGTATCACCGCGGATAACCGTACCCAAACAAATAACGGCATCGTACTTCTTGCTCCGCACCAGGGCCTGCGCGGTTAAAGGAATCTCAAACGATCCCGGCACCCAGGCCACGGTAACCTCATTATCTTTAACCCCGTGCCGGACCAGGGAATCTTGCGCCCCAGCCAACATTTGTTTACTCACCAATTCATTGAACCGGCTCACCACCAAAGCAAACTTCTTCCCCTTAACCACTAACTCACCCATAATCTCCTTCATCTCACCCTCCTCTGCCAATTTCGGATTTTCGATTGCGGATTGCGGATTTTTATCAAACTTCTCGCCACCCTCACAAAAGATCTGCAATCCGAAATCCAAAATCCGAAATCCGCAATTACATTACTCTCACTCCTTGTTAAACCACTCTACAACAAATGCCCTAATTTCTCCCGTTTAGTCTTCAAATAGTATTCGTTGTGTTCATTAGACCCCATTTTCATCGGAATTCGTTCAACTATCTTTAGGCCATATCCTTCCAGCCCGATGATCTTGCGCGGATTATTAGTAAGTAATCTTATTTTATTTACACCCAGATCAACCAGTATCTGCGCCCCAATACCATACTCCCGCAAATCAGCTTTAAACCCTAATCGTTCATTTGCCTCCACTGTATCCACACCCTTATCCTGAAGGGCATAGGCCTTTAATTTATTAACCAGACCAATACCCCGTCCCTCCTGCCTCATATAAAGCAACACCCCGGCACCCTCTGCGGCAATCCGGCGCAAAGACTCCTGCAGCTGAATGCCGCAATCACATCTTTTTGAGCCAAAAACATCACCGGTAAGACACTCTGAATGTACGCGTACCAGAACATTATCTCTATTCTCTACCTCTCCTCTCACCAGCGCCAGATGATGTCTTTTATCCAATAGTGACTGATAGGCAAACAATTTAAACTCACCATATTCGGTGGGCAATTTCGTAACACTTAAGCGCTGCACTAATTTCTCTGTCCGTCTTCTGTACTCAATGATTTGCGCAATTGTACAAATCTTCAGTTGATGAAACTCACTGAATTTCCGTAATTCCGGCATCCGGGCCATTGTCCCATCATCATTCATAATCTCACAGATAACCCCCACCTGCGGTAACTGCGCGATCTTTAACAAATCAACCGTGGCCTCCGTATGCCCCGCCCGAACAAGCACACCACCCTGACGGGCCATTAACGGAAACATGTGGCCGGGCACTACTAAATCCGCTTTTATTGTTTTACTCTCAGCCAATAGAGTAACAGTCTTTGCCCGGTCATAGGCTGAAATACCGGTAGTAATCCCCTTTGCCGCATCCACCGAAACCGTAAAAGCCGTATTAAAACTATCCCCATTATGCTCGGCCATCGGTGAAAGCCCGAGTCCGGACAGACGTTCCTCTGCCATGGGCACACAAATAAGGCCGCGGCCATACTTGGCCATAAAATTGATCTTATCAGGGGTAACCATACTGCCGGCAAAAACAAGATCACCCTCATTCTCCCGGCTCTGGTCATCCGTCACCACCACCATCTTACCGGCCCTAAGATCAGCAATTATTTCTTCTACTTGATTGAACATATTTATCTCCATAAAACGAAAAAACCCACTCCTCTTCAGAGTGGGTCTAAATACATAGTTATGGCCATGTATCTTCTTCCATCCAGACTATACTGTCGGCTTTGGATTCGCACCAAATCAGTCCCAAACAGGAACTCGGCGGCTATACGCCCGATCTGGGAATTTCACCCAGCCCTGAAGATATTAACGGAATTTTAAATTTCGTTACCGAAATACTACTATAAGCCGGCCACAAACGTCAATATTAATCTTCAGTTGACGAAGCACCGGTTGATGCGGTATCATTAAGCATAATATTTTGCCCCTGAAGCACAAAGCTCCGTATTTTTTAAATTAAATTATGAGAAAAATCAGCTTTGAAACTATTATCAATACCGTTAAAGAACTTTGCCTGGAAGCGAATTATCACCTAGGCTATGACGTCCTGCAGGCTCTACAGAAAGCAGAGGAAAATGAACAATCACCTACCGGCAAGGAAATCCTTAATCAATTAATCGAAAATGCCCGGATCGCTGCCACTGAAAATCTTCCCCTCTGCCAAGATACAGGTTTCACAGTTGTTTTCCTGGAAATCGGACAGGATGTCCAGCTATCCGGTGGAGATCTCTATCAGGCAATTGACGAAGGCGTCAGACAGGCTTATCAGGAGGGTTATTTACGTAAATCTATTGTTCGCGATCCCTTAGACAGAGTAAATACCGGTGACAATACCCCGGCAGTTATCCACGTTGAAATTGTTCCCGGCAATAAAATAAAGATCAGTGTTGCCCCTAAAGGCGGCGGCAGTGAAAATATGAGCCGGGCCAAAGTTCTTACACCCGCTGCCGGCCTCCGGGGAATAGAAGAATTTGTCATTGACTGTGTAACTCGGGCCGGCGGTAATCCCTGCCCGCCGATAATTATTGGTTTGGGCCTGGGCGGCACTTTAGAGCAGTGCACCCTCTTAGCCAAAAAGTCCTTATTAAGAACCATCGGTTCCCGCCATCCAAAATCTTCTTATGCGGATTTAGAACAAAAACTATTAACCAAAATAAACCAACTGGGAATCGGCCCCCTGGGCCTGGGGGGAACAGTTACGGCCCTTGCTGTTTTTATCGAAACATATCCCTGTCATATAGCCAGTTTGCCGGTAGCCGTCAACATCCAGTGCCATTCGGCCAGACACAAGGAAGCCATAATTTAGACCATGGTCCTATGAAGAATACACTAACGATAACTACTCCGATTAACGATCAGGATGTGAAAAAACTGCGCAGCGGAGATAATATTCTTATTAATGGCATCATTTATACAGCCAGGGATGCGGCACATAAACGCTTATTAGAATTGATTAAGCAGGGGAAAGAATTCCCCTTTGATTTAAAAGGGCAGATAATCTACTATGCCGGTCCCTGCCCCGCTCCTCCGGGTAGGCCAATTGGTTCTGTCGGGCCGACAACCAGTTCGCGCATGGATCCCTACACACCCATACTTTTGGAGAAGGGACTGAAAGGAACAATCGGTAAAGGCCAAAGATCGGCAGAAATAATCCAGTCTTTGAAAAAACATCTGGCGGTATATTTCGCCGCTGTTGGCGGAGCCGGAGCATTAATCGCCGCGAAAGTCATCAAGGCGGAAGTAATCGCCTATCCCGACCTCGGTCCGGAAGCCATCCACCGCCTGGAAGTAAAAGACTTCCCGGTAATCGTCGCTCTCGACTGCCACGGCGGCAATCTTTTTGAAGAAGGCAGAAAAAAATACAAAAAATAACAGGAGGGGAATTTGAAACAAGTATTCCTTGCCGCCACAAGACAAAATCAGGGTAAAACAATGGTGGCCCTGGGCCTGATCGCCGCCTTAAAAAAACGCTATGAAAAAGTCGGCTTCATCAAACCGGTGGGCCAACGCTATGTTACCGTAGACAAATATAAAATAGATGAGGACTCCCTCCTAATCGGTAAACTCTGGGATCTGGGGTGTTCCTTGCAGGATATGAGCCCGATAGCCGTAGAGAAGGATTTTACCGTAAAGTATATCTCCCACCCGCACAGCAATAAATTAATTCAAAAAATAAAAAGATCCTATAATAACGTATCCATGGACAAGGACATAACGATTATTGAAGGCACCGGTCATGCCGGCGTCGGCTCCGTCTTTGACCTTTCTAATGCCGCTGTCGCTAAATTATTGAATGCCAAGGTAATTATTATTTCCAGCGGCGGAATCGGCCGCCCAATAGATCAAATCATGCTCAATCAGGCACTCTTTAAACAAGCCGGGGTAGAGGTAATTGGCGCTATTGTCAACAAGATCTATACCGAAAAGTACAATAAGATCTCGCGTCATGTCAAAAAAGGACTGGAACGCCAGGGGATAGATCTTCTCGGAGCAATCCCCTACCGTAAAATCCTCTCCAGCCCAACGATGGGTGAGATCATGGAAGAAACAAATGCCGAACTGATTAACGCAGGAAAATCCCTGGACACCAGGGTGGAAGAAATCGTTGTCGGGGCAATGACCGCCCACCAGGCAATCGGTTATTTTCATGAAAAAACATTAATCATCACACCCGGCGACCGCGACGACCTTATCCTGGCGGCAATGACCTCCCCGCCAGCGCAACCAGGCGGCTACCACGTCGGCGGGATCATTCTGACTGGAAACGTCAAACCGCACAAGAACATTATCCAGCTCATTCAGGGAACCTCAATCCCGATCCTCAGTCTCAAGGAAGACACCTACTCCGTTGCCTCTAAAATACATGATATCATTTTTAAGATCCGCCCTTCTGAAAAGGAAAAAATTAACGTCGCGGTTGAACTGGTAGAACAACACGTAGATATCGACAGAATTCTTAATAAAATCTAGGTTAACAAAAGAATAGAAGGAGGCACAAATGAAGAGCAGAATTTCTTTACTTTTACTACTAATATTATTAATTTGTACCATTAGCGGTAACATTTTTTCCGCCACACTGGAAGTGGGCACGGGTAAGACCTATTCTACTATCCAAACGGCTATCGATGCCGCCTCCAGCGGTGACACCATTTTAGTCTATCCAGGGACCTACACCGAAAATATTAATCTGTCAGACGGCATAACCGTTGAATCTTCCGGCACCGCCAGCGAAACCATTATTGATGGTAACACTAGTGGTACTGTAGTTATTATGGATAATGATAGCACAATAGACGGTTTTACAATCCAGAATGGCTCCGGCACCAATGCTGGTGGCGGTACTTATATTGGCGGAGGCATAGTTGCCTATCTAAAGGTCAACGTCACCATCCAGAATTGTGTAATTACCAGCAATTCCATTACCGGAGCAACCACCGCCATGGGCGGCGGTATCTGGGCACAAGATACATCAAACTCAACACTTAGTAATTGCACAATCAGCAATAACGAAATTTCTGGTTCTGGCAGCAACAATCTTGGTGGTGGAGCACTTCTTCAACAGAATACCGGAACTAGCTCCTGGATAGTAACTGATTGTGTTTTTGATAGCAATACCGCCATTGACAATGGTGGTGGTCTTTTTGTCAGTGGCACAACAACGCTTATCGGATGTACTATTTCCAATAATACATGTAAAAACGGCAGTGGAATAGCAATGGGAAATACTACGATATTAGATAGATGTACTATTAGTGGCAACACCAATAATTCCGCAGGTTCAACTACCGGCGTTATTGCCTGCAGTCCTGGCTCAACCACTACCGCAACAAACTGCCTAA
>CAZIXI010000182.1:0-6975 GCA_964543115.1 uncultured bacterium | reverse complement strand
TGCCTTTTATTGCAGTAAGCACCTCTTGCTGTTTGGCCCTGTCCTTTATCCATTTACCGGCTAACCGAGCGTATGCCTCTACTGCGGTATAACGAACAAAATGGTACTCATCTTCAAATCTGCCCTTTATTTCTGCAAGCACCTCTTCCCTTTTGTTCCTGTCCTTTATCCATTCACCGGCTAACTTGGCATATGCCATTACTGCAGTCTCGCGAATAAACCATTTCTCATCACCAAACATGCCTTTTATTGCGGTAAGCTCCTCTTCTTGTTTGGCCCTGTCCTTTATCCATTCACCGGCTAACCTAGCATATAGCTCTACTGCAGCTAGGCGAACCGGCCCTTCCTCATCACCAAATCTAGCTTTTATTGCAGCAAACATCTTCTGCTGTTTGGTAAAACCAGGAATAGTCTCCAACAATATCTTCTCAAATGAATCTTTTCTCTTTTTATATCTCTCGATAATTCCCTCTGCTAATGCATCCCTGTCTATTTCTGACTCTCTGGTATAATCAGGATTATCAAGTATAAACTCTATTATCCGTAATATCTCTCCCTCTCCCTCTTCCTCTAACTCATCTTTCTTCAATCCCTCTACAAATTCTATAATAGGCATAAACCTATCTTCAATATCCTGCTCATTACCGTCTAGCACTACCAGTAACCGTTTTAAACCCTGCCTTCTTTTTTTCGGCAATGCCCAATAAGCCTTGATCTTTTCAATAAAAGCAAACACTTCTGTCTCCAGATCCGGCGAAATAGTCTCACAACTTTCTCTGTCTTCCCGTAACAGCAGTTCCGTACCTTCGTGTACCAGCAGTAAATAAAAGAAATCCGCCAAGGCCTCTTTATCAAGTTCTCCTGATCTAAGCACTTCCCGTAAATCACTGTCCAGGGCAAACACAAACCGCTCAGAATCATCTGCATCCGCACCCAGATCATATATTCCCGCTGCGGAAGGAAGATTACGGAAGAAAAAGAAATACTCAAAATCGTTTGTCCTCTCTCTCAGCACCTGCCATTGTTGGGGATGTGTTTCCTGCAGCCTGGTTGCCGCTGCGGCTATTTCTTCCGTATTCACCATTCCATAAATATCCAGATCCAGATTAATAAGATCAATTAGCAATTCCACCCCTCCCCGCGGCTGCTGCTTTTTTATTCCCAAGCGGGAAGAAACAACTGTGGTAAGTTTTTTATCCTTCTGTATTTCTTGCAAGTCAATTGCAGCTAATGCTTGCATTATCCCGGCAAGAACAGCTACATCTTGCAGCGACAACTCCTCTTTATTAAAAACACCTTCAAGATAACTATCCAGTTCATTTTCCTTAAATGCAACCAACATTTTTCCATATTCAATTGCCGCATCATGGATAACGGGCATGCTGCTATCCTTCATCTTTCCTTTTACACCTCTAAGCGCATCCTCCTGACCCCATCTGTCTTTTATCCAGAGCATAGCTAATCTGCTATAGGCCGCTAGCGCAGACCATTGAATATCATCCAGATATTTTCCATAAATTATGCCTCTTAATTCATTTAGGATCCGCTGCTGGGTACGCTTATCTATTATACAGACGGCAGCTAATGTGTTATAGATTTCTATCTTGAATTGAACCTCTATTGTTGGATGAATATCCATTCTCTCACACATTGCTATCAGCTCCGCCATTATTTCTTCTTGTACATTTCTATCCTCTATCCAGACAGCGGGTAATTTCACATAAGGCACGAAAGGTTTCTGTGTTCCTTGTCTGGCGCAACGCCTTATCATGGTTTTTAACTCATTGAGTATTGCCTCTTGCTTGTCTTTATCCTTCACCCAAGCTACAGTCAATCGGCAATAAGCTTCTACTACATCAGGCTCTAGACCGAGCCCAGAACGCAGTATTTTTCTTGCTTCCCAAAGTATCATTTCCTGCCGGCTTTCATTTTTTATCCAAATTTCAGCCAATCTAGCATGAACCCTTACAGCCTCTGCAGAAAGACTATGTACGTGACTCCCAGCACCAAAATAGCCTTTGAGTATATCTAGTACCCTTTCCTGCTCATCCTCATTTTCTGCACAAACAGCAGCCAATCTGCCATATGCCCTTACTGCGTTTCCGCTAATAGATGTATGCGAGGATCTACTCAGTACATACAATTCCGTTTCTAGCCTTGCCATTACTTCTTTCTGCCTTTTTTTATCATTTACCCAGGCCTCAATTAAGCGGCTCCAAACATCTGCTACTTGCGCACGAATAAGTCCAGTATTTGTTCTTAACACTTTTTCACATTGAGCAAGTATTTTTTCCTGCTCACCTTTATCTTTTATCCAGCTGGCGATTAATCCGCTATAGATATCTATTCTTTCAAATGATAATTCTGCGGCTCCTAACACAGACCATAACAGTTCAACTACTCTATTCTGGCGGCTTTTGTCTTTTTCCCATAAAGCAGCCAATCTACTATACACCTCGACAGCTAGCGCCTTCAACTGCCATTTATTACCTTTAATAATACCTGCTAGCTTACCAAGTATTTCCATTCTCCTGCTTTCTGGAATATGTGCATTAAAATAATTTTTAAAGCCAACTCTTTTATTGAAATTCTCTTTTATTATATCTGCCAGCCTATCTTTATCTTGTTCACTGGGTTGCTGTACTTGATAATCAGGATCCTGCAATATATAGTCGATGACCCGCAGGGCCCCCTTTTTAGTTTCTAATTCATCTTCGCCAAGCTGTTCAATAACCTCAATCACCGGCATAAACCTGTCTTCTGCATCCTGCTCATTACTGTCAAACACTGCCAGCAGCTGTTTTAATCCCAGTCTTCTTTTTGCCGGCAGTTCCCAATAAGCCTTGGCCTTTACAATAAAGGCCGCTGCCTCTGTAGCCAAATCAGGTGAAATTGTTTCAGCACTGTCTCTATTTTCCCGCAAAAGCAGTTCTGTTCCCTCATGCACCAGCAATAGATAGTAAAAATCTATCAGTGCCTGCTGATCCAGTTTCCCGGAACTGAGCACCTCCCGCAAGTCACTGTCCAGAGCAAACACATATCTTTCCGCTTCATTCACAGTTGCCCCCAAATCATAGATTCCCGCGGCGGAAGGTAAATTTTGAAAAAAGTAAAAATACTCAAAATTTTTTGTCCTGCGCTTTAACGCCCGCCATTGCTGGGAATGGGTTTGCTGCAGTCTGGTCACTGCCGCGGCAATTTCCTTTTTATTTACCATCTCATAAACTTCCTCTTCCGGATCCTTTTCACCCAACAACATCTCCGCTTCCCCCGCCGGCGGCTGCTTTTTTATTCCCAGGCGGGAAGAGACAACCGTACTAGCTGCCGGCATTGCCTGTTCCGCCTGCTTAACCATTCTATTCAAGGCATTTACCAACTCATCAAGCGCATAAATATCTTTTTCTGTTACTTCATCCTTATCGCCAATCTCCCTAATGTATTCAGCAAACTCATCCCCGCCAAAATGAGCAAGCATTGTTGCGGCAGCTGCGCTAGCAGCATTACGCACACTACCTTTCTTATCTGTGAACATTACTTTTATTTCACTAAGCATTTGCTCTTGCTTATTCTTGTCAATTGCCCATACTAAGGCCAATTTGCAATAGGCGCTTATGGCCGCGGCGCGCACCAGATCATTAACATTGCTAAACTGGTCTTTTATCGCATTAAGTACTGCTGTCTGAGCTGCTTTGCTAACAACCCATTTTTGCGCTAGGCTGGCGTACTTATCTAATGCCTGTCTTCGTAAATTTACTCGTTTATCCGAAAATCTTTCGCTTATCGCAGCAAGAACTTCCGTTTGTTTGTCACTATCTGTCAGCCAATTCTCTGCCAACTCACAATAATTTTCCAGCGCAGCAGCACGCACATACTGATTTCCATCAGAGAGCATTTCTTTTAGATAATCAAGTGCCAGCAGCCGTTCATCTCTTTCCGTTAACCACTCCTGTACTAATTTACAATACTGTTTTACTGCTTGTTTGCGTACAGTATCTTTTTTGTCCTTAAAACCTTTCCTTATATCACTAAGCGCCTGCAGGCGATCAGCCTTAACGGTTAGCCACTGTTTAGCCAAACCTGCATAATCTTTGATGGCGTAAGACCTGACTTTTTCATTTGTATCCTGAAATCTTTTCTTCACTTCATTAAATGCCGCTCTACGATCGGCTTGTGTAGCTAACCACTGCTGGGACAACTCACAATACACCTGCAAAGCAACTTCACGCAGAGGCACGCTTCTTTCCTGAAATCTTTCCTTTATTGCCTTCAGCACCCTTTTCTGTTTCCCCTGATCTGTCAGCCATTGCCCAGCTAGCTTACCATAGATCATTACCGCCCTTTGGCGCACCTTAAAATTACGCTCCCGGAGTTTTCCTTCAATTTCATTAAGCTCTGCCGTCTGCCGGGTTTCATCAAGCAGCCATGCACCAGCCAATTCATAATAGGCAGTTAATGCCGGCTCAATAGCAGTTTTTTTCTGCCAAAATTCATTCTTTACAGCAGCCAATGCCTGCTCTTGCTCACCTCTATTATCAAGCCAGTTCTTGGCCAAAACACAATATGCTTTTACTGCATCATGACGTATTTCCCTTTCTACATCCCGAAATCTTTCTTTTACCTTACTAAGCACTTCTGACTGTTTATCTTTGTCGGCCAACCATTCCTTTGCCAATTCCGTATACGCCTTTAATGCCACCCGGCGGACATTGCGGTCATCATCCTTCAATGCGGATTCCAGAACATTAAGCACCTGTAAGCGTTCATTTTCATAGACCGCTAGTCCCCGGGCCAGTTTTTCATATGCCATTAATGCCTGCCAACGCACAAAATAATCTGTATCTTTTAATCTTCTTTTTAGTTTTGCTAGCACTTCTTTCTTCTGCTCTTTATTTATGCTCCAGGCTAAAGATAATTCATCGAATACCTCGGCTGCTTCCCGCAGCACACCGCCAGACTGATCATGAAAGGCATGTTTTATTTCCCTAATTACTTCTTCTCTCCTGTATTGATTAGTAATCCATTTTTGCGCCAATTCAGCATATAAGCCTAAAGCCCTTTCACGCAAATATTTGTCATCATCAGCAAGCATATTTCCTACTGCCTTAAGTGCTTCCTGCTGGCCGTTTTTATCAACTACCCATTCCAGCACTAAACCTACATATAAATTCAGTGCTTCATTGCGAATCGATTTATCATGATGACTAAATAAAACTCTTATCTCATTGAGTATTTCTGCCTGTTTTCCCTCGTCTTTTACCCAGCTTAAAGCCGATTCACGGTATCTATATGCTGTATGTGGTCGTTCAAATCTACCAGTATCGCTATTTTTAAAAATTGCCATCAATGTTCTCAGCACGGTCATTTGCGCGTCACCATCGGTAATCCAGCGCACTGCTAGTTTGCTATACAAATATCCTGCCCTGGCAAACCCTCCAGCCATATGGGCACTGATAGACTCCACTACCTTTTCTCTTCCAGCTGCTGTCAGCTGCCTGCCAATATAATCTGCAGGATTATAACTTTGAACCGCCAAATTTTTCGCTAATTTTACTCGTGCCGGCTGATCAACCCGCTGAGCGGCATAATCCGGATCGGTTAACACAAAATCTATTATTCTTAATATTTTCTCTTCAATTTTAAGATTTCCTTCCGCCAATCTTTCTATAAACTCAACTACCGGCATGAATCTATCTTCAACATCTTCTTCCCCTCGATCAAATACCAATAATAATTCCTTTAACTTCTCCCTTCTTTCCGCAGGCATTTCCAGATATGCTTCTGCCTTTTCCATAAACGCCATTACCTCTGTCTGCAGATCAGGTGAAATAGTCTCACAACTTTCTCTCTCCTCCCGCAGCAGCAGTTCCGTTCCCTCATGCACCAGCAGTAAATAATAGAAATCCGCCAAAGCATCTTTATCCAGCTCTCCAGAACTGAGCACTTCCCGCAGGTCACTATCCAGCGCAAACACAAAGCGGTCCGCTTCAGGCACATCCGCACCCAAATCATAGATTCCTGCTGCTGAAGGCAAGTTACGAAAGAAAAAGAAATACTCAAAATCGTTTGTTCTTTCTCTCAGCGCCTGCCATTGCCGGGGATGGGTTTCCCGCAGTCTGGCCACCGCTACGGCAATTTCTTCTTTATTAACCATTTCATAAATATCCGCATCCGGCTCATCAACATCATATAGCATTTCCGCATCTCCCCGCGGCTGCTGCTTTTTCATTCCCAGGCGTGATGAAACAACTGGACTCACACCAACATCCCCATCTTCATCGGATACATTTTCATTCAATTCACTGATTGCCTTAAGAACAAAATCAACCAGTGCTTTGTCGGGATCATTACTCAGGAGGATTAGTATTTTATACTGCTCGTCAACTGATAATGCGCCAATTTCTTGCGATATTTGCACAGTCAATTTGTTTCGCATAATACGGGCTACGGGTTTGGGTTTGCTGGCGGCAGCCTTAAATGCGCCTACCAGCCGCAGGACTACACCACCCAAAACTTCTTCATAGGTCCACTCTGGTGCTCTTTGCCCCAAGAACTGTTGCATCCTTGCTTTCTCTACCTGCGGAAGTGCAGCTAACAGCCGTTCCAGGATAAGCGCGGTTAGAGAATCAGCAACTTCCGCTGGAAGCGAATATTCAACCTCCAGATACGCAGCTAAACAAAATTCTGCAAACACCAGCTCCAGACAAGCCGGTTTTTTCTCTATATTCGGCAGCTTCTGCAGCAGTGATTTGCTTATTAGTAGCATTTTCTTACCGCCAACCTCCATTACTTCAATATTCCCCTTGATATCCGCACTGCAGACAAGATCACCAAACTCTTCATGCAGGGCAGCAAGGTAAGGCTTATCTGAATCCTCCAGCAATCTCCTCACCTTTTCTTCCTTGCCATGAATAAGCGGTAAACGTCCGATTGGCGCTTGTCTGCTGCCGCTCAATATCTGTCGGATATCAGCTAAGA
>CAZIXI010000181.1:0-6984 GCA_964543115.1 uncultured bacterium | reverse complement strand
ATTTTCTCTGCAGAATTATACCATCATTCTTATCATAAACATATTTGATTATTTTCTTTGCGTCTCGCATATAAAAACATAATTCTTTTGCTCTAACTACATTTCTTATTATTCCCTTAGTGCCCAATTCTTTTCCAATAACATCTTTCAGCCACACAAGAAAAGCCTCACTTCCTGAAAAGAACCTAATCCTTAGCTGTTGATATTGACTCTCTGGGTGATTAAACGTCCCTATCGAACCATCCCCTTCGAATAACCCTCTTAAAAAATAACAAAAAACGTAATTCGGGATTAAAAGCGACCTCAACTTTAAACTCTTAGAAACAGACAATCCTATTGATTCCAAAAACCTATACAGCTTTACATTACCAATTTGTACTCTAAAATATTCTTTATATGGATATGTTCCTCTACGTTTTAACCCAATTTTATTCTTTACTCCTAAACATTTTTTTAAATTCAAAACTAATTCTTTATCTTTAGAACAGAATTCAATATGTCTACCATCCTTTGATAAGTTACCATCAGCTGTTAAAAGTCCTACTGCATATGCAAATTCAGGAAACCAAATATTTTCTGCCTTTTTCACTTGCTGCTCCCTCCCCTTTTTCTCTCTAGCAAGCTTACCACGCTAAAGAGAAAAAATACTTTTTCCCCTTTAGAATCCCCTTTTGAAGGTTCGCCTCCTTCACATAATAAACATATATTAAAAAAGAACAACCTTTATCTTGTTGAACCTAAATTCACTTTCTGAGCCGCGAAGGAATTGAACCTTCAACCTACTGATTAAGAGTCAGTTGCTCTGCCAATTGAGCTAGCGGCCCTCTATTACAGATAATAACTATTATTTTAAAGAAATAAGATATTATTATTTAATTAATAATTTGTCAAATACTAAATAAT
Organism: uncultured bacterium; assembly: GCA_964543115.1. Taxonomy (GTDB): domain Bacteria; phylum Auribacterota; class CAZIXI01; order CAZIXI01; family CAZIXI01; genus CAZIXI01. The sequence goes on along the minus strand of CAZIXI010000181.1, from coordinate 6,081 downwards.
AAAAAATAAAGAACGCGCCCCGTTGGCTGCCATCTATCTCTCTCGCAACATCCAAGGGGGCGCGTCCGGTCCGACTCGAACGGACGACCTGCGGGTTCGAAGCCCGACGCTCTATCCAACTGAGCTACGGACGCTTAATTGTTAATTACACCAGCAACAACTTTATAAATCAGTGCACCTTTATCCCACATTTATTTATTCTTCTTTTTCCCTCGGGAAAAATGCTTTTAAGTAAATCGTTTTTGCCTTATACTAATGTTCACCTACGGTAGCATAAAAAGTGCTTCAAATCAAGGCAGGTTTTCTTGCTGCAGATAAAAGTCGACAGCACAAATATAAACACCTTTACCTTTGAACACATATTTCAGCAGGTAAATCTGGCTCTGGCCCAAGCCGGCTCCTCTGGAACCAACCGCCGCTCCATCCGTCTGGATATCAGCCAGGCGCATTTCCTCGACCCCTATTCTATCATTAACCTTCTTTTGGTTATCCGTTGGCTGAATAAATACTTCTCCGAGATCCAGCTTGCTCCGCCCCGCAGCCAAAAAGCAACCAGTTATTTAAAACGCATGAACTTCTTTTTCCACCTACCCAAAAAAGTTAATATCGAAGATACCTCTTTCCGCCGCTCAAAACACATTCCCGCCCGCAAAAAGGAATCAGATGTTCTCCTGGAACTTACACCTATTCAAAACGAACAGGACATTCACAAAGTGGTGAACCACGCTATAACAAAGATAGCTCATATCCTCACCCGCAATCTGGGCTACCTAAACACCGATATTGCCGCTTTTTGTACAGCGCTGGCTGAGACCTGTCAGAATATAAAGGATCACAGTCAGGACCAAGGACTGGTAGCCGTACAAAAATATCACGCAGACAGAAATTATGTAGTAATTGGGGTATGCGACCTGGGAATAGGGATTAAAAGAAGCCTGGCCCAGCGCTATAGTGTTCATTGCTGGGGCCACCGGCAGGCAATCAAAAAATCCATGGAACTGGGCATTTCACGCCTGCGGGAACGGGGAAAAGGTTTATATCTGGTAAAAGACATTATCAATAAATACCAGGGAACCCAACTGATCCGTTCCGGATCGGGCACAGTCAGAATAGCCTCACAAAAAACACAGGCATTTTCCTCCTCATTCTTCCCCGGCACCCAAATCTACCTCAAACTCCCCGCAATTAGTTAGGGACAGTATTTTTGTAAAAGCTGTTTTGTCAAGATGGCTGATTGCGTGTTAGCTGTCCCATTTTCCAACAGTTGATTCATTTTGGAGTAGTTACTGACCTTAAGTATTTGCGTCTCCAGCCATATAAGACTTTGTACTATAATGCCTTACGAATATTCAGCCAACTGGAATGATAATTGCTTTATATAATGAAGGAGGTAATCCATGAATATACTTTATAAACTCGGTACGGCAATTATTCATATCGGCTTGGTTTGCTGGTTTGTTCTGTTTTGCCTGCTAATGGTTATGGCTCTTACAGCTTAGAGTTAACGGTTCCCGCATCTCCACTCCACCGGCAAAAATAGCCGCTCCCCTAATAAACTTCAGCTTGACACCAAATCCATTAATTGATATATTTATACATTGAGTATAATGTACATTTATATTAATGAGGCACATTAATGTTGAAAAGCGGAATTAGTTATGTAATCGGTAAGGAACATTCCCTCTTTGTCGGGCGGGAGGTGGGCAGCAATGTACTCAACGATTGCCTGTCTCATCTCCAAAAGGCCCAACCGCAAACAGTTATTGCCATCGATTGTAAGAATGTTAAATTTATGGATTTTTCCGCCGCCGATGAATTCCTGAGAAAACTGCTCAACCGGATAATGGGCAAAGAACTGAATAACGTATACGTCTTGTTAACTAATGTTTCTCCTCTGGCCAGAGAAAATATCTCTGCCGCGCTCAATTTAAATAAACAAGTTATCCTGATCAGTAATAGCGAAAAGGAAACTGAACCACTGGGCCCTCTCCATCCGCAATTAAAGGAAACCTGGCAATTAGTCAAACATAAGGGTAACCTAACCGCCAGAGATCTTGCCGATACCCTGAATATTCCGATTAATACCAGCAGCAACCGCCTGGCCAAGCTGGCCCGGTTAGGATTAATCTACCAGGCAGATAAAAAAGGCGCCAGCGGCGGCGGACAGGAATACCTATACGAGTGCATTATTTAGTTTTTTTTAGCTTTATGTACATTTTGTTCAATGTATGTATTATACGTCCAGCGGAGGTGATTGCGATGAGAGGGCCATAAATAGGTAATTCTAACAGAATAAATATGACACGATATTTTATTGAAAAACTAACGGAGGAGTAAGCCAATGAAAACAATGAATAGAGTAATGCTGATCGGCCGTTTGGGCCGGGATCCGGAACTGCGCTATACCCAAAAAGGCACCCCCGTGGCCAATTTTTCCCTGGCTACTAATCATACATTCAAGCGGGACGGCGATCTGCCGGAAGAACAAACAGAATGGCACCGGATTGTGGTCTGGGGAAAGCATGCCGAGATATGCCAACAATATCTGGCCAAAGGCAGGCTGGTATTTACCGAAGGCCGCTTAAACACCCGGGAATGGAATGATAAAACAGGCAACCCAAAAAAGACCACCGAAGTTATTGCTTCAACAGTCCAATTCCTGGATTTTAAGAAAAAGGAAGAAGAAGACAATAATTCCTTCGAATAATAACCAAGCACCATACCCCGTGGGGCCGGGATTAGATAGACTTCGATTCCGGCCCCCGGCCCTGTTTTTTTAGATATTGCCTAGACCGCTTTTTACGCACTGGAACAATCTTCGATAATTACTGCTTACATTTCTTGCAGCAACAATCATGCAGACACTTAACAAAACAACTAACAACGGCAAAAATCACTATCAACAACACAATCTGGCCGAATAATCCCCAACTCATACCAACCCTCCTTTGTTAAAAGATCAACTAAGACTTCTGCAAAACGCAAAAAATGTCATTCCGCGGCTTGACCGCGGCAGTCTATAAAATTCAACTATAGCAGCCCCAAGCTCTGCTTGGGGAATCCAGAATACATTACACTGCAAATACTTCTGGATCCCGCGGTTAAACCGCGGGATGACAATGCTGCACAAATTACCTATTTTGCAAAACTCTTAAAAGATTAACTAGATTATAAGTCACTGGAAAAAAGCCTCATTCGCGACCTTTCACCGTATTCACCAACCGTCAATGTGCCGCTCCCGTCTACATCATAGGCCACGTAAGTATCATGTACATTTGAATATTTATCTACCGCAGATGAATATTCCGTAAACCGAATTGTTTTGTCCTTGTTTTTGTCCATTTTGGCAAAATTATCCGCTGCTTCGGGGCTCTTATCCACCGCCTCCCATTCCGTCCACTCAATAACCTCATCACCATCTTTGTCTATTCTCTTAAAAGTAGCCACTTTTACTCCATTTACATATTCTTCACCAACAATCACCCCATCGCCATTTTCGTCAAACGCCGCAAACTCCGCGACAACAGCTCCCTCATCTTGCCCGGCAAAAGCGGGAACAGCCAGCAATACAAACAGAACAATCACCATCCATCTACCCATTTTAGCCTCCTCCTGTTATTTTCTAATCGCATAAACAGTCGCTCCTCCCAAGACACCGGTCTCAATAGTATTAAGCTGCGTACGATAATAATTCCTCACATACTTAAACCATTCCTCATCCGCTAACGCACATATATCTTTAGCCTTGCTATCGATCTTAGCAACTAACTCGCTGTACCACTTCCGGTAATAACCGCTAAGATCTTTTACTTCACTCACCTGCCAGCCCGCGCCGGCAAACAACACTGACACACCGGCAGGATCTATGGGATTCCAGTCTTTAAAAAGAAATTTTTCCCGCTTTGCAGCACTAACCGCATAATCAGACACGATCAACTGCCCGCCCTGACTACAAACCTGATACATTTGTGAAAGCGCTCGGGAATGATCAGAAAAAGCATAAAAGGCATTAAAAATGTAAAGAAGATCGAACCGTTTCGACAACGTATCGGTTAAAGATGAGGCATCGGCTACCTTAAAATCCACTTCCGGATAGGTCTTGCGGGCATACGCAATGGATTCCGCATCAACATCAACTCCCGAAACAACACCCCAGCCCGCCTGCTGCAGATAATTTGCCGTGCCACCGCGCCCGCAGCCAACATCAAGAATAAGCCGGTCAGGATCCTTGGAAACATCAGCAAACACAAGATTAATACTTTCTTCTTCCCCCGCATGCGCGTAATCACCATTTCGCACTAACGCGAGGATCTGCTTCCCGGTGGGACTGTCCATTCTCATACAATATTCCTAAACAGCGTTAATTCCGGTATAATAATCACGCCTCAAATATTGCATTTCATTTTATCAATTTATTTGTCGCTTTTCAACTTTGATTATCATTTTGATAAATGGGGCCAAAACAAGCTGAGCTATTAGAGGAAATATGGGAAATGAATAATATCGCGGAAACTATGATGATTTTTATTAAAATCTTCATTTTCTCCGCACTTTCTATAGTGACAATAATACATCATTATCCGTAATTTCCCTTACAGCAGCATCACAAATCCTTTTCTTAACCCCCTGCCTGGCAAGGCATCGCAGCATCAGATAATATACCTGAGAAATAAACGAGTTACTCTCACCCTCTACTGTGACAGCAATCTTCCGGAAAAATTCCCGCCATTTTCTTGGCGCAAAGAACATTTCAGCCGAAACTGACATATCTTCATTATAGACCGGCCATAACTTGCTTAATGTTTCGGCGAAATCTTTGCCGAGTTTATCAGCGATTAACTTTTTAAATCTTACCCCGGCCATTCCTTGAAAAATCAATTTCTCCCAATAAAAGGGCCGGCCGCTGGAGAGCAGATTTAAATATATTATATTTGACAGGTTATCCTGTCCAGTTACTACTGTGGGTAAATCATCGCTGTAGAGAAATAACTCGCTAAACAATTTGCGGGGCACGGAAAAGTCCATAATTATTGTTATATTACTGGCGCCGGAAACGTAATCTGGCTGAATTATATCTTTTTTGTCACTATAGATGAAAAGGTTATAGCCGTTCCGCCTGGCTAGTCTTCTAATTTCATCCTGCACCCCGCTATCTCTTCTAGAGCACATAACAAAGAAAGTTTTATCCGCAGCTATGAATTCGGCAAGACTTTGATCTTCTGAAACTTTCTTTGCCGCTTCCTCTCTGGCCGTCTCAAAAATCTCAAAGTATTTCTTTACCGTCTGCTCTTCATGGGCGTAAATAAAACCCCACTCAGAAGCCACCGTCCGCTCAAGATTCCGTTGAGCGAGGATTTCATCCAATAGGGCCCAACCTGGGATTTTCTTAATAATACGTCTCCGTTCATTACGTATCCGCTTATTGCTTCTTGGGTATTTTCGGTGATAGATACCCATTACATCCGGGGAAACAGGCGCCAGGCCAATTTGATCCGCATCAAATCCGAGATAGCCATATAAATGTTCTCGCGGTCGGAGGATATCGCCCTCAAATCCTAACTCCATAATCTTTATCAGCTTCCAATCGTCGTATACTCTAAATACCTCCTTCATTGTACCGCCCAGCGCATAGACAATAGAAACAGAACGTTCGGCAGGAACAATTTCCTCCTTAAGCTTTGCAGTATTAACATACTCCACTCCATTTACTTCCTGGCATGCTAAATGATGCTGGATACCTTTAACAATCCCCGTCTGACAGACAATCTGGAAATCCCTGTCTCTATTAAAAACAACCCGCACCTTCTTTTTGGGAAAAGTTCCTTTTAAGACCTGGCTCGCGTTTACAACAAAAACAAAATCTCCCATCCCCGCCATACTTTTCGGAAGAACAATATTTATTTCAGTAAAATCATCGCTGTCCAATAATAAATAAGGGGCCCGAGAAGACATCTCATCTATTGTCGCTTTCATAAAATTCCAGCCCAAATTCTGTTCAAACAGCTTAAGGGCAGCAATAGTATCCATATCTTCAGGAGATTTAAAATAGAAATGCAGTGTATCCCCCACAGCGTGAATCCC
>CAZIXI010000180.1:1475-7112 GCA_964543115.1 uncultured bacterium | reverse complement strand
GCCCGCCTGGCCAGGAACAAATCTTGGCTCCTAGCCGTCTGCGGCATAGTAGATATCCTATCCACTATATATAACGTAAAACTATACAGGAAATGGATGTCTCATCCCCAGTACAGAGTAAAACAACTATCGGAATATCTGGGAAAAACATTTCCCCAGACGGTTATCTGTGGTCTCTGGTCAGCTGAGCTTTGCCTCGGCAATCAACATAAGGCCTATTTATCCTGGCGGGGTCTGATCAATGATGATCCGGAATTCTTAAAACAGGTGGGTGCCACCCATGTTTTTGCCGTAAAATACAACCGTGAAGATCAATACTACAAACAACATTTCCCAACAGATATGGAAGAGGCAAAACTGATCGGTAAATACCACCTCTGGCGCACCGACGCCAACCTTTACGAATTAGAAAAAGACCATAAACCATAAACCAGAAACTATAAACCGTTTTTTATGTGTTCCCCTATCGGACATTCACTTTTAGGCCTGATTTACTATTATATCTTTAACAAGGGATATAATCTCTTCCGCCACTGGAAGGAAGTATTAATCTATCTATTCTTTGCCAATCTTCCCGATATCGATTTCATCCCTCTTTTATGGGGTGACATCGACCTGGCGAATAATTGGCATCATACCTATACACACACACTGGGATTTGCTATTATATGCAGTTGTCTGGCATATTTATTCAGAAAAAAAGAGCGGCTGAAATTTTCCCTAATTGTTTTTTTGCTGGTTTATACCCATATAATCGTGGATTGCCTTACGTATGACACACGAGACCCATATGGCGTCAGGATATTCTGGCCGTTCAGTGATTTTTATTTTTATTCCGGCTGCCCCATATTCGCGCCGTTAAAGAAATTAACCATGGCCAGTTTATTCAGCTGGTTTAACGTAAAGACCATGGGCAGTGAGATCCTGAAACTGGGGCCGATAGTCTTAATACTCTTTTTTTATCGCTGGAAAAAAGCTAAACCATGAAAACATTAATTATTATCCCCACCTATAACGAAAAAGAGAATGTAGAAAAGATAGTCTCGCAATTGCTGGCTATTGGCGAACAAATCAGCGTTCTCATCATTGATGATAATTCTCCGGACGGCACCGGCAAGATTGCCGAGAAGCTGGCCGCTCTTAATCTGCGCGTTGCGGTGATCCATCGGCAGGGAAAACTGGGATTGGGCTCAGCTTATCTGGCCGGTTTTAAATATGCACTGGCCAATAACATGGATTATATTTTTGAAATGGACGCCGATTTCTCCCACGATCCCAAATATATACCGGATTTTCTGCGGGCGATAAAAAATTCCGACGTTGTGGTGGGCTCTCGCTACACACACGGTTTCCGCGTGGTTAACTGGCCGCTTTCGCGTTTGATTATCAGTTATGGCGGCAGTATTTATACAAGAATGATAACCGGCCTGCCGGTAAAAGATGCCACGGCCGGGTTTGTCTGCTACCGAAAAGAGGTACTGCAAAACATCGACCTGGATCAAATTCACTCTGACGGTTACTCCTTTCAGATCGAGATGAAATATTCTTGTTGGCAAAAAGGTTACCGGATAACAGAAATACCCATCGTATTCACTGATCGGATAGAGGGAAAATCAAAGATGTCTCATAAAATAGTGCAGGAAGCCCTTTTCGTAGTCTGGCGTCTCCGTTGGCAAACCTACTGTCAACAAGCATTAAAACTATACAAACGTCTACATCCCAAACATTAACACCATGTAGAAGGTCACCATGTAGGAGGTCAGACCTCCTACATGGTGACCTTCTACATAGAAATGTCCAAAAATGATACAGAAAAATCAGGAAACGAACACACCGGCTAAGAATTACGCTATCTGGCTGATACTACTTATCAGTTTGCTGGCCCTGGCTATCCGGGTCTGGGGAATCGGTTTCGGCCTGCCCCACGCCTTTCATCCGGATGAACCTAAGGCCTTAACTTATGTCAGATACTGCTGGAGCGGTAATTTCAGCCCTTATCCTTTTGGCTGGGATCCTCTTTACGGCACATACACCTTCATTATCTTTTTCGGCCAAAAACTATTATATGGCCTGCTGTCACTTTTCGGCTACCTCCCCTTCCTGCAGAATCATGCGGCATTCTTCCGCAATTCCGAAACCATCTTTCTTGTGGGGCGAGGCACTACCGCCCTGCTGGGAGCACTGACCGTTACTGTGATATATTTATTGGGGAAAAAACTATTTAATAACCGGATCGGCTTAACGGCGGCCCTTATCCTAACCTTCAGCGTCTCCCATATTGAGAACTCCCGTTTTATTAAACCTGATGTACCGATTATTTTGTTTATTGCCCTTAGCGTTCTTTTTGCCGTTTATATATATGAAACGGGAAAAATCTGGGCCTATCTCCTCTCCGGCCTCTGCGTCGGCCTGGCCCTGGCCGCTAAGATAAACGGTTGCGCAGTGGGCATTGCCGGTCTGACAGCTCATCTGCTTTATTGCCGTAAAATGAAAACTACCTGGACAGGGGCAATTCTAAACCCTAAATTACTACTTTTTATCTTTGCTATCTTTATCGGCACATTCATCGGCTGCCCTTATATCTTTCTTGATTGGCAGGGTTTCTTTAATCAGCTTAAATGGTATCTGGAAGATCAAGCCCGGGGCCGCGGCCCGATCTATTTCCGCTGGGGCTGGCTGCATTTCCTGCGGAACATTAATGTGGGTATGGGCACCGCGCCAGCCCTGCTTTGCTACGCCGGCTTCCTCTACGCGCTCTGGCAGCATAAACATCGTCACTTAATACTTATTTCATTTCCCCTCGCCTATTTCCTCATTTCCGGCAAATCAACATTTGTCGCCCAACGCTACACCATCCAGGTTATTCCATTTCTGGCAATATTCGGCGGATTACTATTGGATACTATAGTAAACCGGATAACAAAAAAGAAACTGTTTAATTATTCTCTCTATTTAATTACCCTGCTGGCATTTCTCAGCGCCCCGATTAAACACGCCCTGGCGGATGGCTATTTCCTCTGGCTGCCCAGCACCCGTACAATTGCCGAAGAATGGATAAATAATAATATCCCCCCCGGAACCGCTATTGCCCTGGAAAGTTATTCCCCGGATATTTCCCTGCGTAAATATAAAACGATTAAATATCCCGCGCTGGGTTTCCAACCGGTAAAGAATTATCAGGAATTGGGCTATGAATACATGATCACCACTGACTTCGCTCATAACCGCTATATCTATTCACAGAGGAAGGACAAATATCAAAACTATATTGATTTTTATAATGACCTGGACAACGACTATCCACTTGTAAAAGAATTTTATCTCTGGGCAACGGGATTCTGTAATCCCAGAATAAAGATTTATAAATTAGAGAAAAAAATAGAAAAACCAACCCCCCCTTATCTCCTCTATCCGCCCGTTAACGACAGAAATCCGCGAATCTTTTGTTTTCTCACCGGCTCCCCTGAATACCAGGATAACCTGCGCCCAATTATTGTAGATCGTAAGACACCGGCAAAATACATTATTGTTTCACCGAAAAAACTTGAAGAAATAGGTCTTCTTTTGAGAAACGGCAAGGCAAAAAATACTCTTAGCATTAAAACCCACTGTTGGCAAAAAAAGAAAATCATCACCCTGCTGCCATTTGAGAGTAAACTCATCACCCTCTCCCTAAGTCCATCGCTGCTTCCGGTAAAATACTACTATACAATATCGGTCACCTCCCGGAAAGCAGGCAAAACGCAGGTGCAACTACTTACTGATCCCTATGAGCTCGCGATCGGTTACGCTGAAATCAATGATTGGCAGAAGGCCTTTCCTGTCCTGAAAACCACCCTTAACGAAAAACCGGAAAAAAATTCTGCCTTTAGTCTTTCTGCCACTTACCCAGCAGGGAAACTACTACGAAATACCGGAGAAGTCATTAACAACAGCTGTTTTTATGATAAAAACATAGATGCCCCGGGATTACTCACCTATGGCCCCTATCTCAATTTTTCACCGGGAAAATATATCACCCATTTTTACCTGAAAGGAGAGAAAGACAGCCGGAAAGAACTGGGAAAGATTGAAGTATCCTGCGCCAAAGGCAGCAAAATCCTCGCCCAACATTTAATCAAGGGAAGTGATTTCATTGATAATATCCATTATCAGGATTTCTCCTTACCTTTCTTTAACAGTCATTGGCACAATGAACTGGAATTCCGCACAAGCGCTGCCGGAACTGGAAATTTACAGATTGAAAAAATCGTCATTGAACCTGACCTTGATTACTGCTACCGCCGAAACCAGAGCCGCCTTTATGTCAGCCGTGGTGACTATAAAAAAGCCGCGGCATTATTGCCGGAAGACACAAACTTGCGCCAACAGCTGGCAGAAAATTATTTCCTGCAGGACGACCCGGACAACGCCCGTACAGAATACGAAAAACTTCTCCGGCAGCACCCCAACAACCTTAACACCCTGGGCCGGCTGGGAAAGCTCTACCTCAGAGAGGGCAATACTCAAAAAGCAAACGAGATGGCAGCCAGGATGAAAAAACTGTTCCCGCCAGAGAAAAGTGAAATAAATTTTGCTAATTCAATCAAATTTCTCGGTTACGAAATAGACAAAGAAAATGTAAAACCCGGAGATATCTTTATTATCAATTACTATTGGCAATGCCTGGACACAATTGAGCGCAACCTAATCATCTTTGTGCATTTCACGAAAGCCAACGGCAAAGTCAAATTCCAGAACGACCACCAGCCCCAGGACTCCGCCAGCCCCACAATAACCTGGCAGCCGGGAGATATAATCAAAGAAACCTTTGCCATAACCGTACCCCCTGATCTCTCCCCCGGCACCTATGATATTCGCCTTGGCATCCATGACCCCTTCATCACGCAACAAAGACTCAAAGTTGTCAAAACAGACCTTCCCACACATGAAGAGCGGGTCATTATCGGTAAACTGCAGGTAAAATAATCAGCAATACCTTCCCTTGCAAACACATACATCATAAAAAACATTATTTTTTAGGGAATATTCCTCCGCCACCTGCGTCTAATCAAGTAGATAAAGAAAATGTAGGGGAGGGCCTTGTGCCCTCCCGAAAAAAAGGGAGGTGGCCAATGAAATATGCAGGTTTGATATTATTAATCGGAATAGGGATTATGCTTATCGGCAGCAGCGCCGCAGTTGCCAAAGATCTCAGGGCAGGCTGTGTAACAGACAAGTACAAAGATGGCAGCGGCTCAGAAACAAACAAATATTACTGCCCTGACCGCTATGTACCAGGACACCGCACGGATCATTACGTGGAAGAACGCCCCACCCCGCCCACTCCCATTCAGCGCCACGTCGTCAGGGAGTACCAGCCGCCGTATTATCGGGTACCCACTTATCAGCCAACCTACTACTACTATGATTACCCGACGTATAACTATCACTATAGTACATATAATCCATATTACCCCTATTATTATTATCCTTATCCTGATTACGAAATCCAGGACCGGCGGGCATTTTAAGACTGCCCCCAGCTTCGCTGGGGACTGCTTTAGGGGAATATTACAGCGAAGCAGTCCTTTAGGATAGACTGGGGGGGGGGGGGGGGCGGTGGGGCGGGGGGGGGGGGGGCGGGGGGCGGGGGGG
>CAZIXI010000180.1:0-1465 GCA_964543115.1 uncultured bacterium | reverse complement strand
AATATTACCGCCAAGCTGTCCTTTCGTAAAGACTGCCCCCGCCCTCGTTGCTAATGTGCCGCTCGGGTTATTACCTATCGGGGCACTTAACATTTCAAGAAAAATCCGCCCCCCCCTTGACAGAGACCGTTTTATCAGGTATATTTTTAGTGAGCACGTCGTATATAAAGAACATAAAACACAACAGGTAGGACTATCTTATCTATTGCAAATGAACAACTTAGTCGCTTATAAAAGATCATGCTAATATCTATAAAAAAACTCACAAAATTAATCTGTGTGCCATTAGCAATTGTTTTTCTAATCAATAACACTATTTTTGTCCGTTCATTATTTAGCGACAAAATTACGAATATACCATTAGAGCAAAAACACACTTCCTCTTATCCTGTACACCTCGCCCCTGCTTCGGGATACCAAGTTCCGCCTGGTCAAAGACCCGGGGGAAATGCCGGCAAGCCGCACAGCAAAGAACAAACGGCTGTTCCTGCTCTCAAAGAAAAAGAACTGCAAGAACAACTTGCCTTAACACGTCAAAGGAAAGAAATCGAAACAGAAATAACTAGCCTCCAGCAAGAAATTGAGAACACGCTTGCGGAAATCCGGCGAAAAGAAACTATTCAAGCAGATCTAGGCCCAGCCTCTGTTTATAAGGCCAGATTACTGGCCGATATTGACTCTCTCTACATAGACATACAGGACTCCATAAGAAGACTGCAGGAAACATATCGTCAATACGAAGGTTTTATTGCAAGTAAAGGCATAGACGATGAACGAAAAGATTTTGTAATCATAATTCCTACAAGTAACAGGGCTGCCCACCTGCAAAGATTACTGGACAGTCTGATGGATGAATTTAAACTTTTTCAATATTGCAAAAACAGAAAGATCCAAATTGTAATAATCGATGACAGCAGTACAGGGGATTATGAAAGTACTCATAGACATATCATCAGCATGTTCAGGGGATCTATCAGTCCCTGGGGTGGCAACGTTTCTATTGCCTACTACGGGCGCGAAGAACAACAGGCCCTCCTCAGAGGGAATCAGTCGCTGGGAATAATGATTAACGACACCGCAGCAGAGAACACAGAACGCAGAGGTTTAGGCGGAATGAGAAACATGATGAAATTGATTGCCGCAACAATCATTAAAGAGAGCCCGGCAGCAGCTGAGGGAAGACTGCTTTTCCTCCATATTGATGACGATGTTGCTTTTGGTAATCCTCTGATAAAGACCGACACAGACGTTTCCAGTGATCTTCTGAGATCACATCTCTTTAACTATTTTGCTCGGGCCGAGAGAATTTTCCGGACTCATCCTGAAAAACAAGTTGTTGGCGGCAGCTATACAGTGCGTGATGGAAGACTGGAAAACTATCATGCGGAAAGCCTTATCTTTTATGGCGACACTGAAAGCATGGCCGCTGCCGGTTTCCAACCGGGTCATTACCTTTGCACACCGG
>CAZIXI010000179.1:0-7113 GCA_964543115.1 uncultured bacterium | reverse complement strand
TTGGAATACACAATAAGTGAAGTAACAGCCGCCAATGAACTGGGCTGGGTAACGGGCAGAGAGATAACCACCCAGGTTTGGGATGATGCCAATAGTGATGGAATATATGCGGCTAGTGAGTTGGTAAATGAGAGTTTTGAAGTAATTACCATACCGGTAAGTGGATCAAGTGCCTATGATGGTTACGGAAACATCCTTAGTCAGGAAAGCGCCACTTATTATTGGGATGGCACGGACTGGGAAGCAAGTGAGGTTACCCGTACATATTATGAGCAATTAGAGGAAGTAACTTCTGATATGGTACTTTCTGATGTAGAGCGAAGTGATGGTACAACAGAATCAATTGCTGGTACAGGCTATGTAGCGGGTGATGAAGATGTTGGTCCCTATGATATTCATGGGCGTGCTATTTATGTGGTATCAGAGAGTTATTCCATGACCGCTACCGATATGGACAGTTATGCAGTAGGCGACCTTTCAGATACGCAACAGGTAATATTGAAGCTAGTGTAACTTGGACAGAAGTGGATGGCGTCATAGTGGAACGCACCCAGACCTACAATGATTATGATGAAACCGCTAGTGATTACAGTACATGGTTGTCTGCCGGTATTGCCCAGGAAACAATTGTGTTGACAGAACGGCGGGTAGACAGTGATGGAAATTATACGGATGATGCCAGCGGCACACTGGAACTGGCGGAGCGCACGGAAACCACGGTTACTAGCCTGACCACTGACGGCTACAACAACAAGGCGGCAGAAATGGTGGTTAACAGCGTATATGTTGACGATCAATGGACACTGGAAAGCACAAGTAGTGTGAGCTACAGCTATACCACACAGCTGTACCGCAGCCGCGGCCTTGCGGATACGATTGTTACCGAGAACACGCTGATTAATGGTGATACTGATGGAATTGTTAACACTGCTACGGCTGATACTGACGGCAGTAATGAAACACATACAGTAACAACAGTAATTACCCAGTCAGATGTAACCTACTGGGCCGATGGCAGTACCAAATCCATGTACCAGGAAACACGCATTGGCAGTGCCACTGGTACGGTAAGCGGGTTGGAATATACAGAATACAGCCTGGCCAAAACCGGCGGCGTATCCCGTGAACAAACAACTACTTATTATACAGGCAGCCTGGCGGATTATGGTGAAGCATATGAAAGGATAACCACGGAAACCACCGCTGTTAACAGCCTTGATTGGGCAACCGCAAAAACAGTTACCACCGAGGCAATGTATGAAGGTGCCTGGACAAATTCCACTAAGCAGACAATCTCTATTCCGATATCTGGAGAAGCGGCTTTTGATAAATTCGGAAATATTGTAACCCAGGAAACGCAAACAGAACTATATGATGTGACTACCAGTACTTGGGAAGATTCATCTCTGACCAGGGCCTATAATAACGACTATGACATTCATGGTCATCTTCTGGAAGCGGATACCTATTATTATCAGGCAACAGCGGATGACACCTTCCAGTTTGTCAGGAAGATCTCCAGTGAGATGACCTATGACAATTATGGCCGTCTCTATTCTCAGCAGGACATATATTCAACCCTGCCGGATAGCGCTGATGCAGTTTATGCTTACGATTCTACCAGCGGAGACTATGTTGATTTTGTCTCGGATTACGACAGTGCTTTGGAAGAATATCGTAAAGAGGTAACTGTTAATAGTTACAATGATGAGTGGCAGGTGGAAACAAAATACACCGATGTTTGGGGAATTGCTGATGGTGGAAGTAGCTGGGAATACGTGGAGCGACAGGCAACAGACTTCTTATATGATGATCAGGGCGATGTGCTGAAGCAGTCCACTACAACCTATAAGGGTACGCCGACAAACATAATTACGCTTACTGGTTTAACTGGTGATGTTGATGATGGTTTGACTGAATACACAAAAGAGGTTACTTATTTTGTCAGCCGCGATAATCTGGGTAATGTTACCAGTCAGGTAACTGATTCTTACCGTTACGGCTTGTTTACTCACCGCACAACAACGGAATATGCCTATGGTAATGGTGTGCATTTATCGCATGCTTCTGGTATGGAAGAAACAGTGTATATACTGCAAGAGGGAGAAACATCAAGTAGTATTCTAGAAATTGCTGATGCGATCACTGACAGTGACAGCAGCATGACATCAGTACAGATAATTGCTTCAGCAGACCTAGAGGAATACTCCCATAAGATCAACCTCTATAGCGATTACAATGTCGATGGCACTCCGCTTTCCACGGTGACTTATGATGAACTGCAGGGAACAGTAACAGTAACTCATACTGATGTGAAAAACAAGGGTTATACTACCGGCAGTGAAAGCACAACCTATTTGCTCAGTGACAGTGATTATACCACGGTGGCTGGTGAAAGTGTGCTCAGCATAAGCAAAGATGACACTTATTCCGAAGACATGACCGGCCGGGAGGCCTGGACAGAAAGCGTTTCTATCTATAGTAACTTTACTGCCAGCGGTCAGGCACAAACCGTAGTTTCTCAGTCTCAGGTCTGGGATGATGAAACTGGCTCTTGGTATCACAATGGCTGGACAGTTTCCGAAAACACTTATGATAGTTTTGACCGGCTGACGGATTCAACAGAAACCGTCTACCTGCGCGAAAGCGGTTCTGATGTACTGGCTTACCAAGACACATATGCGGAAGCGATGGAAATGCTGACCGATCCTGCTGATGGAGTTGGAGTTAAATACACAGTTACCACTACTTCCGCTATAACCTATCATACGGATGTGGCTTGGATGACCGATCTGGTGGCCAGTAAAACCGTGACCACTGATTACACGGATATAAGCGATGACTCAACAGATTCATATAGGATATATGATTATAGCTATACTTATACCTATAATGGCCGAGTGGATGTGGAAACCGCTGTAGAAAAATCTGCTGACGGTACAGAGATAGGTCAAACCATTACTCAATATGCTGATTATGATGTTTATGGCCGAGCAGCCACGGTTTATGCCGATAGTTACAATTACTATGAAGGAGCGGAAGTCTTTACCGGCAGGACGATTACCTATAATGAATATACCCAAAAGGGCTTTGTGGAAAGTTCCATAGTGATCTCCTTGGTGGATGACACGGAAGATGAATACAGTACGGATAGTATTGTCTATATAAGCAGTAGTACGGACGTTGCTGAAGAGGATTTGACTACTGGCCTGTTATACAATACCCGGGTAGAGACAGTAAACACCTCGTTTACCGCTGATGGTAAACCCAAAACCGGAACCAGTACAACCTGTTCTGCTGGTACCGGTGCTGACAATCGTACACTGTATTTTATCAATCAGCAGGAATTTACCAATACTTACGACACGACTGCTACAATCAGTTATTACGGAACAGAGACAACCAATATCTATGGCTTCCTGACCGGCAGAGAAGTGGTTGTTAGCGTGGCCAGTACAGATACCGCCTATACCATGACCGCGGATGAAACTGATTCATCCTTGACCACAGTGCCGGCAGAAGCAGATCTAAAAGCCATTACCGGCTCGGAAACTCAGTACAGTAGTTTCACCGAAGGCGGAACCGCACTGACTGAAGACACCGTGAATTTCCGTGTTGATTCCAGCGATGATAGTGTATATGTCTATACCACCGGTACTACAACCGATCGCACTTACGATGAAACAGGCAAGGTAACGGAAGAGACAGTAACTAACTATGTGATTGCCGAAGGCGGAGATCCCTCTTCAGATCGAACTGAATCAACTGTGCAGATAACAACCTATGAGTCCTGGGACCAGTACAATAACGCTACCAGTTATTACATAATTACTGTTGATGCTGATGGGTATGAAGATTACCTTGATAATAATGGATCTGATGTATCTGGTGAGCAGCGAAGTAATGTTACTTATAATAGCAGAGGTTTTATAACTGGTTATGAATCTGATAGCTTCAGTGTCAGGGATGGGGCAAGCGGAGCAACAGAAAGAGACTATGTCTATGGCAGTATTGTTACCAATAACTCTTTTGACTATGCCGGTCGGGTAACAGATTCTACCAGTCAGTTATTTGACGTTGTTGATGGGGTGGAAACTCTTTATTTGCAAGAGGATACGCAGACCACTTATGGCAACCGCGGATTTACTACCCAGAGCATAGTCACCTCTACTAATATTCTTGACGGTGCAAATGTCACACTTTCCGTTACCCAGACAGATACCACCAGCTTTAATTATTGGGGAGATGCCGAAACACAGACCATTACTGAACAAACTTATACGGCAACTGATACTTATTATACAACAACCACCGAGCGTACTAATTCTTATAATTATCTTGGTTTAACCAGTGAATATAGTGACACTATAACAAGTACGGCCACTCCCAGCTTAACTGTGACCAAGACAGTGACTGATATTGAGTATGATGATTATCTTCGCCAGGTATCTATGACCACTGAAACAACCAGTTCTGGTGAGAATTTCTCTGATGATGAGCTTGCGGAGCTGGTAGAGATTATTACTAGTTATGGCACCACTGTCTTAGAGAACTATCTGGAGAATGATTTAACGGAGTCACAGTGGGATGCCTTAACCACCGCAACTGCCTGGTATTTGTTCAATGCTTCACTGGAAACTGACGGCCTGGAAAACATAGAAGATATTTCTACAATTTTATCAGCAGTTAGTATAGCACAGATATTTGCCTTTATTGAGGCCAATCAGTCTGACTTGGCCAGCGTGCTCCAGCAGTCATTAAGTTCTACCGCTACCAGCACTTGGACCGCCGACACATTTGATGAGTTTAACCGGGTAACAGCAGAAACAACGGTAACCACAGAGACAGATGTCTCAACTGGCGGGCAGGTGGAAACAACCAGTAGCACTTCCAGTATTACTTATCAATATGGACAACGTTCAACCTATTCCACAAGAACAGAAACATATGCTTATACCGCAAGTGGAGCAGAGGTTTACCACACAGCCTCCAGCAGTCAGCGTCAAGCAACCGAGTGGGATGATTATTTCCGGGAATCAGCCACTAGTGAATACTATACTGACAGAACAGAAGATGCCAGTGGAACAAGAATAGACCAGACCGCCAGTTATATTGAAACCTGGGATATCACCTATAACGATAATGGTCAAATGAGCGGCTATACATCTTTTACTAAGAAGCAAGATTATGCCACCAGTGGTAGTAATTACCTTGTTTATACAACCAGCCAAGTCAGTGATATGGAGTACGATGATCTAGGGCAGTTAGTTAATAAAGAAGAATGGAGTACAGAGGATTATACCGATAAAACTGATGTTACCAGTGATACAGATGGAGATATATCTAATAATAATGATATTCTCCTTACCCATTCAACATTAGCTGGAGTAACCTATGACTCCAATGGTGATCAATACAGCTATATCAGTACAACAGAAACAATCTATCAGACAGCAGAAAATGATGTAACCTATGATGTAACATCTGTACAGGCGCGCGCCTCAGCAACTTATGAATACGGCCTGGTGGCCAGCTCTTCTGATTACAATTACTCCGATAGTGAAGGATATGCTTCCATGTCTTGGACTGATACCACCTATACATATGATAGCACTGCCCGCCTGTCCACAAAGACAGAAACCACAACCGATTTCAGTACCCCGGGTGTGACCACGGAAACCACCACCACCTATGATACCTATGATGACTATAACCAGGCCACGGAAATGACCGTGACCACAGAGACAAGTTCCGCTTCCTTCAGTGTTGATTCATTCTCCTCCGCCACACTGGACAGCGACACCATGGCCCTGCTGGGGTTTACCTATACCGGCTTAAGCGCGGAAACAACAGTAAGCGCGATTACCTATGACGCTGACGGATATATATCCGGTTTCACCATTACTGATGATTCTACTGGGGAAAGTTATACGGTTACCGAAATAGATTATAACTCGACAACTGGATATATAGAAAGCTATACCATCGTAGATAATACACGCGGCCGGACGTATGAGGTCAGTGATATTGAATGGAACGACGACTATCAGATTACCGGCTATACATTTACCGAAGGCGCGGCAGAGGTGGAAATCAGCGGTATTACCTATGATGAAACCGGTGCCATAACCGAATATACTGAAGCTGAGGGTGCCAGCTCCAAGACCAAAGAAGGCACGGACCTGGATCTGCCCGGAACCGTGAGTGCCATGCCCTTCTTTTTCAACAGCACCAAGACTGTCACCCAGGAAGTAGTGCGTACCTACGATAGCAGCGGCCGGGTTGCCACTGAAGAGACCTGGAGCCATGATGATTCCCTGAGTGGAGATGTGGTTACATATACCAATAAGACAGGCATTACTTATAACGAGTATGGCCTGGAGTCAGGCTATACACTTACCACCGAGAGCTATGATAACACCAATTGGGAAAGCAATATGGAAACTCAGGGAGGTAATTATTACGTTAAGACTACAGAGACACGCAGCAGTATCCAATACGGCCTGAAAGGAACGGTACTTGGCTATAATTCAGTGTATGTAGATGAAACAAACAGTGCTGATCTGCTTCAGACTATAACCTATAGCGCGAATGAAAACACTGATGGTCAGCTAACCTCATATATTACGGAAACAGATTATGAAGATTCAACTACCGGTAAATCCATGTATGATACCAGCACAGAAGTAACAATTACTACTGCTGATGCCTGGGGGAGGGTAACCGCGAGTACCAGTAGTTATGTAAACAGTAATTCATCCGCAAAAACAACCGAAACTACACGTACAGTGAGTTACAACAATGCTGGACAAACGATTGCTTCATTAGAAGAGGTGCGCGAATACGGCACAACAACAGACGGGGAGGAACTTGATGTAACCACAACAACTACTACTGCCTATGTGTATGACGAAAGCGGGCAGGTAGTGGTTGAGTACCAGAGTGTGACCAGTGGCGCAACAGGAGATATAACAACAGACTATTATCTCACCACCAATACCATGATCAGCTATACCTATGACGATTACGGCCGCCAGGCTAGTATGACCGCTTGGGAACATGCGTCTGGAACTTATGAAGATGACAGTGAATACAGCCTGAATTCTTGGCTTG
>CAZIXI010000178.1:0-7151 GCA_964543115.1 uncultured bacterium | reverse complement strand
TAAAATGGATAAACGTATCCTGGAGGCAATCATTAAAAAATTTAACGGCGGGCCGGTGGGCATAACGACCATCGCCGTTGCCGTCGGTGAAGAAGCGGATACAATTGAGGAACTTTATGAACCCTACCTGATCCAACAGGGCTATCTCCAACGCACACCAACCGGCAGAACCGCTACTCCCTTAAGCTACGAACACCTGAATATCCCCCTAAACAATAAGAACAGCACCACTCAATCCCAGCTCTGGAGAACCCGCCCCCAGCAGTAAAACCTGTGTAAAAAATACCTTAAAAATACTTCAAAAAAACTATTGCATTATAATCTAAATATATTATACTAGTCGCTTCAATTTAAAAGAGAAACCCAGGAAAGGAGCCGACAATGAGTATGTATTCCAAGAAATTTACAAAGGAAGAGCTAAATAGTGTTGCTATAGAAAAGGAAAACATTCAAGCCGAGATTGCCAGACATCCGGAATTAATTAATTTTCTAAAAACAGCCATCGACAATATTTGCATTACAATCAGAAATAAAATGGTCGCCCCTTATACGGTTCTGCAAACAATTGAAAACAAGCACGCACCCCAAGAGCTGGTTAATCTTTCCCTGAATGATATCAATTGGCTTTGCCACAATTATCTGCCTAATCTTTCTACCGAAGTGGTGGATAAGGCCCGGGAATTTTGCGATAAGTAAGCGCCAGTCAAAAACTCAAATCGCCGCGCGGCTGCAATGACCGCCGATCCAGGTCTTATCTTCCGTAAAATAACCAGAATCACTATCCGAACTCCAGTACATTGCCCGCTCCACAATCACGCCAACACCATTTAAGCTTTCCACTTTTGTCGACAGTGATTCTCCGGGCATTAGATCATTTACATAAATAGTATATCTTCCCGTTGCCGGTACCTGCACATAACTGCGGGCAATACTGCCGTCAGCCTTCATTAAAGTTATCCGGCACTGAGCAGCGGTATTCTCCGGATTCTGAATCAGCACATACTCATCAAACCCGCCGGCCGTACAACCCTCGGCCACATACCAGATCTCACTGGTCCCGGTAACTCCCACACTGCAATGCCCGGCAGCCCAGTCTACCCCGCCGGCATTCCAGTACATTGACCGCTCGGCAATTATTCCTACTCCATTGGTGCTCGTTATTTTTGTGGACACTGCTTCGTTGGGCACGTGTTCATTGACATAAATTGAAAGCCTGCCGGTTGCCGCGACAGTCACTTCTCTTTGTACTGTTGTACCATCAGACTTCATAAAAGTAACCTGACACTGAGCGGCCTGGCTATTGGGATTCTGCAAGAGCACCCACTCCGAGAAACTTCCACTGGTAGCGCCTTCAGCCAGATACCAGGTAGTATCCGTCTCCGTCACCCCGACACTGCAATGGCCGCCAACCCAATTAACCCCGCCGGAGCTCCAATACATTGACCGTTCAGCAATCACCTGCACACCATTAGTACTTTCTATCTTTGTCGCTACTGAGGCATCCGGAACAACTGCATTTACATGAATACTATATCTTCCGGTAGCCGGTACAGTTATTTGTTGGATAACCGTACTGCCGTCAGTTTTCATAAAAGTTACCTGACAGGCGGCATCCTGGGCATTGGGATTCTGAACCAATACCCACTCGTCAAAACCGCCGGCGGTACAGCCTTCGGCCAGATACCAGATCGTACTTGTCTGGGTAACGCCAATACTGCAATGCCCGCCAACCCAATCCACATCCCCGCCATTCCAGTACATCGACCTTTCGGCAATAACCGAAACTCCGTTAGTGCTGGTCACCCTGGTTGAAACTGATTCTTGCGGCACAACCTCGCCTACATTAATAGTATATCTGCCTGTTCCGGGTACTTCTATATTCTGTGCTATTGTACTCCCATCGGGCTTCATAAATATTACCTGACACTGGGCCGTCGCCCCGTTGGGATTCTGCACCAGCACCCATTCAGCAAAACTACCGGCGGTACAGCCTTCGGCCAGGTACCAGTCAGTGGCAATAGCAAAATTTCCCAAACCCACCGGCGCTCCAATAGCCGTTACATATTTTCTCGTTGTATCATTAGGATCGCGGATTTCCGCGAACCAGATTAACCGTTCATAGCTCATAACCCGCAGGCGCTTACTAACCGACAACCTGCCGGAGACATCGGTAATAGCTTCCGTATCACCGCCCCAATCCGTCCAATCTTCACCGGATTTATGCTGGGCGCCGGCCCAATAATTACCGGTATCCCCTTCTAAAAGAATATAAAACAATTCATAATCATATCCGCTGGGTAAACTATCCCACTGAAATAATAGCTCATAGGTGTCCACAAATCCTTCTGTTAACTGTTCCGGTGTCGTGAAGGTAAGATTCCCGCCGACCTGGCCCTGAGTGGCTACCGTCTGCGAGGCATAAACCGCCTCCGCGTCATTTTCATCCCGAATAGAAGCTACCCAGTTAAATTCACTGTATTCATAAGGAGTAAGCGTCTTAGTAATGGTCATACTCCCGGAAGAGCTGCTTAACGAATAACTGCTTCCCGTCCATTCCTTGCCGGTATCCTGATCAACCGCCGCCGCCCAGCTGTTGCCTGTATCATTCTCAATCAGAATAACAAACACCTCTGAATCATCCGGAGCGTCCGCCCACTGGACAGTGAGCGAAAAGTTATCTTTCAATCCCCCAATGACTTGCGTAGGCGCGCTAAGCTCTACACTGGTTGCCGCCCAGCAGAAACTACCGCAAATAACCGCAATAATAGGAATAAATAATATTAATAATGCCCTTCTCATAAAATTCCTCCTCTTACCTTGACAAATATGATTATATTATCGTTTTTCATCTATTACTATTAGCTACGTGCTACGTCCGGTAAAAATATAGCACCAAAAATTAATAAATACCAGTAAAAAATTGGCAATATTGGAGTGTGGATTGGAGTGTGTAGTGAGGTAGACTAGACTGAAGTAGACCGAAATGTTACATTTTATGTTGGACATAAAATGTAACATTTGTTTGTTAGGTATGCCCTTCCGCTAAGTACCAGCTAGTAGCTGGAGCAGTAACGCCAGCACTACAGTGGCCTCCGGACCAGATTACATCATTACTATCCCAGTACATCGCCCGTTCAACAACTATAGTTACGTCTGAGGTAACCTGAGCAGAAACATCCCCGGTTACATAATTACCCACATTCACCGTCTCGCGGGAATTGCCACTAATACTTCTTAGAGTCTGGGTAACTGACCCGTCTGAGGTCATAAACGATACCGTTACACTAGCTGTCTCATCATTGGGATTCTGAATGCAAATATATTCAGAAAAATCACCTGAGGTACAGCCTTCGGCCAGATACCAGGATGTTGACGGAGTAGTCACGCCGCAGGCACAATGACCGCCGATCCACTCTATCCCGCCGGCGTTCCAATACATCGCCCGTTCGGCAATAATCCCAACATCGGCAGTTACCGCTGTAGATACCTCACCAACCACATAATTCTCCACGTTTATCGTTTCACGGGAATTCGCCCCAATGGTCCTGCTGGTGGTAACTACTGTACTGTCCGGCCGCATGAAGGTTATCGTTACCTCTGCCGCGCTGTCATTGGCATTTTGCAAACATATGTATTGATCAAAAGTATCACTGGTAAACCCTTCGGCAAAATACCAGCTGGTAGACGCCGCGGTTATCCCGATACTGCAGTGGCCGCCAATCCAGTCAATTCCGCCCCGGTTCCAATACATTGCCCTCTCGGCAATAACCCCGATATCCGCGGACACCGCTACCGAAACCTCACCGCTAATATAATTCTCCACGTTCAGGGTAGAACGCGCTGTCGGGGCGACTGTCATTGTTGTCATCTGAGTTGTGCCCCCCGGCGGCATAAACGTTACGTTAACGGTAGCCGTAGCTGAATTAGGATTCTGAATACAAATATACTCATCAAAATCACTGCCTGTATAGCCTTCGGCAAAATACCAGCTGGCAGCAGCAGCAGTAACCCCAACACTATTGTGTCCACCAGCCCAGGCCCGCCCGCCGGGATTCCAATACATTGTGCGTTCGGCAATTACCGGCTGGGAAGACACTACCTGTGTTGAGATATCATCATTAGAAATAAGATCATCCACATGGATGGTGTGCCTGCTGGTAGGGGCAATGGTTATTGCCTGCTGATTGGTGCTCCCGCTTGAACGCATAAAGGTCACGGTCACTTCCGCGGACACGGAATTGGGGTTCTGGATGAGCACCCATTCATCAAACGGCCCTTCACCAGTATCTTCGTCGTCGTCATCATCAGATGCCTCTACCTGAAAAACATGTACGATGCTCTTCTCTTCATCATCCTCAATCCTTAGTTCAACTATATAAATATATCCATTAGTACGATCATAAGCTGCCCCACCGGTAAGAATTCGTTTCGCCCTTTCATAATCATATGCTGTCTCATAAAAATACGCGGATAAATCCATGGTTTCATAGGGCTGCGGCGCATAGGTCTCCATAGCGCCATTGGCCACAGAGGCCAAATCATCAGGATCAAAAAAGATTATCTGCGGCTGAATACTATCCGCCCAATATCCCCTGTCATTATGCGGCCAGGGAGGCACAACAGTCCCCTCACCCTCCCAAAGTGTACCATCGGAATATCCATACCAGGCATTTCCGATAGCCTTTGTCCCCACGAAAATTACCGCGGAATTATCACCGGCAGACAACCAGGCAGCTCCGGTCCACTGATCCGGTGTCTTATAATTATTCATCTGCATTGAATCACCGGTACTGATTTCCGGGACACCGGATTCCTGAACACCATAGAGAAGTAAGGGAGTCAAAGCAGTGATTGTTCCGCCGGCATCCGGAGGACTGCTCCCGGGATTATAGGCAAACAGCGCCGGACCCCGGCCACCCCACTCGCCTTCCCTGAATCTACCTGTAGCAAGATATTGACCTGAGACATTGGCATCTGCCCAGACCGCGGGGATCTGAAACATATAATCATTAATAACATAATCTGTATAAGTTCCTAAATGCCAGGCTCCTTGAATCTGCAAATCAGACAAATCAGTACTGCAAGAACCATGCGAAACCGCAAAATCCTGAAAATGCTGGCCAAAACAGAAGTGTAAGCGGCCATTAAAGTATTGCAACCCCGCGGTAATAATCTCAAGCTCAGCAAACAAACCAGCTTTGACATCGATAAATCCTTGCAAGGTAGCAGCGATATTAAGATCAGTTAAAGTGGAGGAGTTGACCGGTTGCGGGATGCTGATTTCTGCTACATAGGCCACCGTATTGTTACTTGTGCCAAAAAGGGAACCCGTATAGCTGTCTGTACCAGCAGGATTTCCTTCAGGATAATGCGTTAAACCATTACCGGCATCCCAGGTCCAATCCGTGCCGCCTGATGCTCCCGGCAGCCTGAATGCCCCGCGATAGGTTAAGTCGCTCTCCTCAAAGCGTCCGTTAGCAGCTGCCAACACAGCACAGTCCGGAAAAAGAAAATGAACAAAAAACACTACAAACAAAAAACCAGACAAGAGCAAAACTGCTTTTTTCATTATTATCCCCCACTAAATTAGTAGCAATTTTAGCACCAATAAACCTAAATTTAAATAATTTCTTGATAAAAGCAAACAGATTGATATACAAAGTGTTAGATGCATAAAAAGCCTGATTTAGCTTCTACTTATTCATCAATTATGGGACATTTTCCAAATAAACTGTCCTATAAACGGACAGTGTTATTTGTCAACTGCCATTGTTTCGGGTCCCGGAACATAGGACCGGGAACACTTAAATTGGATTAACATAATATAATATAGATTATTTTTTTTTTCTGACACATAACAACGGCCTAAAATCACCCTATTGTAACAGTTAACATTAACTCCTCAAATCTTTTTGCGGAGCAATTCGTCATGTTTTTATATTGACAAAAATAAGTTGATTTGATATATTTGGACATTGTTTTTGACACTAAAGTCCTACCCAATCCCCGACAGCAGCACCTTTCAAATTTTCCAGTCATTCATTTATCAGTTATAGAGGGTAAGTTTCTCTTTTACAATAGATTGTACCAGAGATACACCTGTTTATAATTCGTTTTTTTTCTCTTTTCCTGGCATTTTCATGTTTTATTTACAGTAAACTTGTTTCTAACATTAGCGTAATAGAGGAGTTACTATTGTGCCTACTGAAAGCATTCTAGATTCAAAAATACTCATTGTTGATGATCAGGCCGGGGTACGTGAATCCATGAAAATGGTACTCGACAATCTCTATCAGGTGCTTACGGCGGAGGACGGTATAAAATGCCTAGATATTACTCAACAGAATAAGATTGGTTTGATTATGTTGGACCTAACTATGCCTAAGATGCAGGGATTGGAGGTGTTGCAACATATTAAGGAAATCGATTATTCTATACCTGTAATTATTATTACCGGGGTACGATCTCATCAATCCGCCATTGACGCCTTAAGAATGGGTGCAACAGATTTTATTCTTAAGCCTTTCGATGCTACATACTTAAGGCATATGGTGAAAGAGACTTTGAAACAGGCAGAATTAGAGAAAGATGAGACGGAAAGAGAAAAGATAAAGGCAAGTCTATTGCCTTTAGAAGAAATATCCAGAGACGAATATTTTCATATTCTTGATGCCCTGCACAAAACCCTGGAGGCCAAGGAGCCAAAGGTAAAGGGACACGCTGTCAATGTCGCTGATTACGTGGTCTCTATCGCCAGACAATTGGGTTATGCGGAGAAAACAACCAGAATCTTAAAAAACACCACTTTGATTCACGATATCGGCAAGGTTGGAATAGACGATAAAGTGCTCACCAAATCCGGTAAACTCAGCCAGGATGAATATCAGCAGATTAAACGCCATCCTGAAATTGGCAGCAGGCTGTTAGCGCCCTTGAAGCTCACCCACATTGACTATACGATGATCCTCCATCATCATGAATTCTTTAACGGTAAAGGCTACCCCAGCGGCATGGCCGGCGGAACGGATCTACGGACTTGTCCAGGTGACCGTCCGGCAAGAAGGACACGCCTTCTGTATCTACGGCGTATTCCATCTTGACCATTTCGGGGAAGAGGTATAGGCCCAACGACGTTTCCGACTCGTCAGCAT
>CAZIXI010000177.1:0-7220 GCA_964543115.1 uncultured bacterium | reverse complement strand
CCTCATCCCGATGACGCGGAATTGGGTCTTGGCGGGACGATTGCTAAGTTGTCAGAGCAGCATCAGGTTTTTATTGTTGATCTTACTTCCGGGGAACCTACCCCCCAGGGATCAGAAAGGAAACGTAAGGTAGAAACACAGAAGGCCAGTAAACTGCTGGGAGTACGGGAGCGGTTTAATTTGTGGCTGCCCAATAGATTTTTAGCGGATTCGCGGGAAAACCGCCTATTGCTGGCGGAAAAGATCCGCTTGTTAAAACCCGATATCCTTTTTTGTCCCTATCCGGAAGATGCCCATCCTGATCATCTGGCGGCAACGCAGATTACTGAAGGAGCGCGGTTCTATGCCAAGTACACTAAGATTAATCTCATTGGCGAGCCGCATTATCCAGCCTACATTTTTTATTATTTTTGTTCACATTCGCGCACCTTACCGCAGTATAGCTTTCTCGTGGATATCTCGGAAACGTTCTCCGCCAAGATAAAGGCGGTGCGTTGTTACCGTTCTCAGTTTATTGATAATCCCAAGAACAGGTTTATCTTCGATTATTTAGAGGCCCAGAACAGGTATCTGGGCACATTGATCCACGCGCGTTACGCGGAACCGGTATATGTGAAAGAGGCAATAAAAATAAACGATCTTGCTTCCTTATTATGAAAAATAAATTGCTCAAACCGCCGGAACATGACGGGGAAATTCTCTTTTTGCCGGAACTCAATAAGTTTGTCGCTTCTCTGCATCAGCAGACGAAAATCGGTACTGCCCACCAGCTGGGTTTTTTTAATCCGGGAATTGCCTGTAAGTACCTGTTTGTGAATCAACTGGCTAAGGGGCGGAAACGCCTGATCTTTCTGGATACGGAACCGGCAATGATCGCGGCCCGGGTACCGGAGAGGAAAAGACTGAAGAAAATTTCTCTGGTGGATTTTCCTCAACTGCTTCATTCTTATTTAACGCCCAGGAGAGAAATATTTGACCGTTTTTTCGATGAGGCATATCGAACGTTGAAGAAACTTGATGTTAGGCAGAGAAAAGCTCTGGAGATACCTTTTTCTCTTTATCGCGGTCTTGTCTATAGGAATGTGGGTAAAAAATACCTGAAAGAGGTATTGGCAAGCGCTTTTCTGCAGTTTTACGCTCTGCCTGCCAGCCCTTTATTTTTAAGCGATATTATTCGTTCAGATAACTATAAGACTTTTGCCGGTAATATCTACAAGCGGGCGGGAGAATTCCGGGATCTATTTAATCAGGCACTTGCCGAATATGGACAACAATTCCACTTCCGTTATAAGAATTTTCCTTTCCCCAGACTTCAGGAGAAGGAATTGCCTTTCTGGCTGGTCAAAGACGACCGGCGCTACCATTGTTTTGTGGACAGCCATTCCGGCCAGTTTCTTTTCCCCCGGGCGGTTACCTTGACCTTATACCTACGCCTTTATGAATTAGGGGCCTTTATCCATGGTGTGGGCGGCGGCAATTATGAGTGGATCCAGGATCAGTTGAGTGAACGTTTCTTTCACAGGAGGGCGGCTCCCTACGCGGTGCTCAGTGGGACGTTCTTTACTGCCGGGCTTCGAGAAAGGGACTTGCCATTCTTTTTTTATCGTCCGGAAAGAGTTTCAAATGCGATCAGTTGTTTATTGGGAAAAAAAGTATAATTTAATAAGGAAGTAAGTGATGAAGCATTATTTGTTTCAATGAAGTAAAAGCCAATGAAAGGGATTAAACAAGCGAAAAATGCAATTTTGGCAGCTAGAACTATAGTTGTTTGCGGGCACCAGAATCCTGACGGTGATTCACTGGGGTCAATGCTGGCCCTGGGATTGGCTCTGCGGCAGTTGGGGAAACGGATAATGATTTCATTATGGCCGGGATTTTTGATACAATAATGGCTTAAATTAAAGGAGGCATTATGGGTAAATATCGTTGTGAGGTATGTAACTATGTTTATGATTCGGCCCAGGGTGATCCGGACGGCGGGATAAAGCCTGGGACACCGTTTGAACAGCTGCCTGAAGAATGGGTCTGCCCTATTTGCGGGGCGGCTAAAGATGAATTCGAGCTGGAGACAGAATAGATGAAACCGGTTGAGTTTAAAAAAGATGTTTATTGGGTAGGAGGAATTGACTGGAAACTGAGGGATTTCCATGGTTACCGTACCCAGAGAGGATCGACGTATAATTCCTATCTGATTAAAGATGAAAAGATTGTGCTTGTTGATACGGTAAAGCACTATCTTTATGATGAAATGCTGGCCCGGATCAGGGAGATTGTTGATCCAGCGAAAATAGATTATGTCGTATCCAATCACGTAGAGATGGATCATTCCGGCTGTCTGCCGCGAATTATGCAATTGGCGAAGAATGCCGTTTTGTTGACCTCCCCGAACGGCGAAAAAGGGTTGCGCCGCCATTTCAAACAGGAATGGAACTTTAAAGTGGTTAAAACAGGGGAAACGATTAATATTGGTAAACGAAACCTGCAGTTTGTACAGGTTCCGATGGTCCACTGGCCGGATTCCATGGTGACCTATGTGCCGGAAGATAAGTTGCTCCTTCCTAACGATGCTTTTGGCCAGCATATTGCGTCCGCTGAGCGATTCGATGATCAACTGGGCTTTGATGTTATTAAGGAAGAGGCGGCGAAATACTATGCCAATATAGTGCTGCCCTACGGGGCGCAGGTAAGCAAGGCATTGGCAGCGGTAGGCGGACTGGAGATAGAGATGATTGCTCCCAGTCATGGTCTTATCTGGCGGAAACATATCCCCGAAATTATTTCACTTTATCAGAAATGGGCGGCGAATGAATGTGAGCAAAAAGCGGTAATTGTCTATGACACGATGTGGGGTTCAACCGAGAAAATGGCCTATCGTTTGGGGGATGTTTTTGAGGAAAAGGGTATTCCCTTTAAGTTACTTAGTTTGAAAGAAAACCATATTTCCGATATTATGACCGCCGTATTAACTGCCCGTTATATTTGCGTTGGTTCCCCGACCTTGAATAGCGGGATGCTGCCCACAGTGGCGGCGTTTCTCACCTACCTCAAGGGCCTGGCGCCCAAGAGCAGGGTAGGGATTGCCTTTGGTTCATACGGTTGGGGGGCAAGGGTCGTGGGGGAGATTGAAGATATCCTTAAGAGTTTAGGCTTTGATGTTCCCCTGACCGATCTCCGTATTCAATACGTGCCTGATGAAAAAGAGCTAGGTGATTTTGCCAGTAAAATTAGAGAAACAATATAGCTGATGAATATTGTGAATTGTGATTTTTTTAAATCCGAAATCTGAAATCCGAAATCGAAAGAGGAGGTAACTATGGCCAAGAGAGTTGTTGTTTACAGTACGCCGACTTGTCCTTTTTGTGTGCGGGTTAAGCAGTTTTTGAGTGATAATAACGTGGAATTTGTGAATGTGGATGTTTCTACCGATCAGGCCCGGGCCCAGGAGATGATTCAAAAATCCGGTCAGATGGGAGTGCCGGTGGTTGACATTGAAGGCCAGATCATTATTGGTTTTGATAAGGATAAGATTAAGAAGGAACTAGGATTATGAAGAAAAGAGGGAGAAGGAGTGGATTATGTTTGAAAATCTACTAGAGATTTTGGAGGGGTATTTAGCCACTGGGAACCTGTTGGCGTATCCCATAGTTTTTTTGGGTGGGGTACTGGTTAGTTTTACGCCCTGCGTTTATCCGGTAATACCGATTACGGTTACTTATATTGGTTCACAAAGCGGCGGGTCAAAGGCTAGGGCGTTTAGCCTTTCTCTGGTCTATGTCTGCGGCTTGGCCCTGACCTATGCTATCCTGGGGATGCTGGCCTCGTTGACCGGACAGATTTTCGGTACGCTGCAGATGAATCCCTGGACACAATTTTTTATCGCCAATGTTTGCCTGCTGTTTGGCCTGGCGATGCTGGATGTGATTAATATTCCGCTGCCCTATTTTTTGAGCCGGTTGGCGCCGAAGACGAAACGTAAGGGTTTTCTGGGCGCGTTTATTGTGGGTATGGCCTCGGGCATGGTTGCCGGGCCCTGTACCGCGCCGGCGCTGGGTGTATTGCTGGCTTTTGTGGCCACGAAACAAAGCATTTTTTTCGGAGCGTCACTTATGTTTGTCTTCGCCCTGGGGATGAGCATGCTTTTGATCGTTATCGGCACATTTACGGGTTTATTAACGGCCATACCTAAGGCCGGTGCCTGGACGATGAAGATTAAGAAGATTTTCGGCTGGATCCTTATTCTGGTAGCGGAATATTTTCTGATCCAGATGGGGAAGATGTTATAGCTTATAGCTTGTAGCTTGTAGCTTGTAGCTTGTAGCTTGTAGCTTGTAGGTTGCCAAATACTGAGTACTTTATCCAAACAGATATTATGCCTGAGACTATTTATGACCTAATAATTGTGGGTGCGGGGCCGGCGGGGATTACGGCCAGTGTGTATGCGGCGCGCAAGCGGATGAACTTTGTTGTCGTGACCCAGGATATCGGCGGCCAGGCGGCCTTGAGCGGGGATATTGAGAACTATACCGGTTACCAGTTTATTACTGGCCCGGAATTGGCGCAGAAGTTTGAAGAGCACATGCGCAAATATGATATTCCGGTAAGAGAAGGGGAAACAGTAACTGAAATGAGAAAAGATAATGATGCGGTTATTGTTAAAAGTAATAAGGGTGAATACCGGGGGAAAACAGTTATTGTTGCTTCCGGCAAAAGGGTGCGGGAACTGGGTGTGCCGGGAGAAAAGGAGTTCAAAAATCGCGGGCTTACCTATTGCGCTACCTGTGACGGGCCTCTATTTGCCGGGAAAGAAGTGGCGGTGATCGGCGGAGGTAATTCCGCGTTGGATGCGGCTCTGCAGTTAATAAAGATCGCTAAAAAGATTTATGTTATTAATATTACAGAGGAATTGACCGGTGATCCGCTTCTGCAGGAAAAGGTAAAGGAAAGTAAGCTGGTGACCATTTTTAATAATTCCCAGGTTGTGGAAATAACCGGGGAGCAGATGGTTAGAGAGCTAAAGATACAGAAGAACGGGCAGGCGGAGTCCTTACCGGTAGAAGGAGTTTTTGTGGAGATAGGGTTAATTCCTAATTCTGAGTTTTCTGCCGGAGTGGACAAAAATGAAATGAATGAAATTATTGTTGATTGCGCCAATCGAACCAATATCCCCGAAGTATTCGCGGCTGGTGATGTAACTAATGTACCGGAAAAACAGATAATTGTTGCGGCCGGAGAAGGGGCAAAGGCTGTTTTAGGGTCCTTCCATTATTTATCCCGCCAGAAATAGTCTAGCTGTTTGCGTTTCATGGTCTTAGCGTTTTTACGGGAATAAAATCAGGCCAAGTGCGTCTAAATTAGCAAAGGAGGTGGCGATCATGAAGAAGTTTGGTTTTTTGGTTGTAGCGCTGCTGGCTTGTTTGCTGGTAGTTGGTATTGCCAGCGCGGAACACGCGCACGGCAAGGGAGCAGGGAGAGGAAAAGGGAAAGGTGATTTTGGGCAAAAGGCTACTATGAAGATTGGTCTTGCGCTCAAGAATCAGGAAGAATTGGGCATTACCGATGAGCAGGCGAAAGAGCTGCGCACATTGAAGCTGGACACCAGTAAAACCTCAATCCGCCAGAACGCGGAAATTGCGGTTATTGGTGTTGAGATTAAGGCGTTGATGTGGGAAGATGAGCTTGATGTTGCCGAGGTTAATAAACTCATTGATAAGAAATATGAGTTGAAAAAGGAACAGGCCAAGGCGGCGGTGGAAACCTGTGCCCAGGTACGGAAGATCCTTACCAAGGAGCAGCGGGAACAAATGAAAAAAATGTGCGGCAACAAGTCTGGAGGAAGAAAACAGGCTGGTAAGGGAAAATGCCAGGAGTGTATGGCTAAAAAAGGCGGGCAAGGCAAGCCCAATAAATAGAGAGAAGCATACGCTGTTGGAAAAGTAGTAATAATGTTACAAAAGAAACGGGACAGTGACTGTGTGGAATTAGTCGCTGTCCCGCTTTTTTTTTGTGGGTTTTTTTAAATCTTGTTAAGCCAGCCGATGATTTTTGGGGTGAGCTGGCTTTCGATCAGGGCCGAAAGAATGATGAGCAGTATTGAGAGGATGAATATTAACAGGGCGGCCCTGGTTACCCGGAGCAATTTAGCTGTGTCGTTAAAGTATTTTACACAGGCCTTGGACAGGAAAAACCCCGTCATCGCGCAGAGGATATAGCCGGCGGATTCCGTGACCAGATGCAAAAAAACACTGGCGTAGCTGATTAGGAGTGTGATTAATCCCCGTTTAACTCCCACAAACTGCATCGCGCCTCTGGCGATGTAGCTGAAGATTACCCCCCAGGCCGAGGCGTTCCAGGCGATAATTAACAGTATCCCGCCGGAGCGGTAAAAAAGCGAGAATAATAAGACAACTAATAAAACAGTCAGATTGTGCTTTAGCAGTTGACCGAATGTGCCAAAATCAATATCTGATAAGCTAAAGATGCAGCCGACATCTTTGTAACTGCCCAGCTGACGCGCGAATAAACTCCTTATTTTTTCCGGATCCAGGATTAAGGTGTAAAGGCCGTAGCCCAGCATAATACCGATAAAAATTATCAGTAAAGATAACCCCAGTTTTTTGTTGGCCTGAAAGGGGGTGGTGATATTTCCCCAGATCTCCTGCCGGTTGATATCGAAAAGTTTATTGACCAGGGCCAGCAGGGTGAAGGAGGCCAGAAAAACAGAGATAATGCTGGCTTCCTGGGGAAATAAAATCAAGCTGGCAGCAATGCCCAGGATGCTGGCGGCAATTGAAAACAAGAAGAGATAGGGAAAAGTGATCTTTGTTATGTGATCAGCTAGCTTTAGATTCATCGGAAACAATTATCTCTTAAAACTTGATTGGTGTCAATTCCATTAAAGTACCCGATGCGCCTGACATTGCTCCTCAGATAAATATAGCTGTAAAATAGAAGATTTATGATATAATAACAATCAAATGAAATCAAAATTGCTTTATTTATTTATATTGGCCTTTATCATCAGCCAGGTGTCAGTTAATGCCGAAGACATGCCTCTGTTAGAGAGCCTGATTGCTGTTGCCCTAGCTGATAATCCCCGGGTACAGGCAGCCTATTACGAATGGCAGGCGGCGGAGTATGGGGTGAAGTGGCAGGCGGGGATGCCTGATCCCACGCTTAGTGTGGGTTATTTCGGTGAAAGTATCGAAACCAGGGTCGGTCCG
>CAZIXI010000176.1:0-7258 GCA_964543115.1 uncultured bacterium | reverse complement strand
CGTTCCTTCCCGGGCGCCCTCATCCGCAACACCGTCACCGTCACTGTCAAAGCCCAGCTGCGCATCGGTAAGATCGGTAAAAGCAGCGCTCTGGGTGGTGGAACTGCTTTCTGTTGACTCTATCCGGTTATAACTATCATATATATAGGAGCTACTGGAGGTTGTTACCTGGGTAAGGCTGGTATCCAGGGTACGGCTGTCTTTGCTGGTAAGCTGGCCCGCTTCATTGTATTGCATATCACTGGAAATTGTCTGGGTGATGGAATCCGCTTCATCGCGGTTGGTATAGGAATAAACCGTGGAATCACTGACCAGGGCGTCCACACTATCATGATAAAATTCATTGCTAACATAACTTGATTCATAAACATTGTAGCTCAGGGGTCGGTTTCCGAATCTATCCGGAAGACTATCGGGATCGGTGAGCTGACTATATGATTCTGTAATGTAACTTTCTCTAGTACCGCTGGTGTTATAGCTGATACCGCTGGTTTCTGTCATGGTTACCATAAAGCCCACGGCGTCTGCCAGGGAATCGGCATTCATTTCTGAGGCACTCTCCAGCACACTGGTACTATAATCGGTGCTGGCAATTATCTGGCCCAGGGCGTTAAACTGGGTAGCTGTTCTTTCCTGAATACTAAAACTGCTGAGGTTTGAACCCTCTGTTTCCGCATCAACCCGGTTAGTAAAGGATATATAGGCAGTGGTGCGGTCCGCTTCATCAAACCCGGTTACCTCGGTAGTGGTATAGGTAACGGAATTGTCCACCCGTTCTCCTTCACTTTCGCTGGTATTTTCATTGCGGTCACGGTAGGTTACCACGCGATTAAGTTCGTCATACAGCGTAAACAAGCGCTGAGAGGTGCTGCTGGTATTATAACTGACAGTGGAGCCGTTGGCATCAACATAGCTCACCCCGGAAGAGGTGCTGCTGGTCCAGCTGTACTGCTGACCCCAGCGGTAGGTAATATCTTCCATGTGTTGTTCGGTACTATAGTTGCCAATATCGGTTGTAGTAAATGAACTGCTTAACCGGCCCAGGCCGTCATAGGCATATTCCACTGCCTGGTACTGGGTTAAATCTAATGTATCGTTTAAGTCAACAGCATCAAACTCCGGCTGGGCAGCCAGATAATCCTGAATGTCCGTCAGATCAACC
Organism: uncultured bacterium; assembly: GCA_964543115.1. GTDB lineage: Bacteria > Auribacterota > CAZIXI01 > CAZIXI01 > CAZIXI01 > CAZIXI01. Next base: position 6,096 of record CAZIXI010000176.1, on the reverse strand, counting down.
TCAATTTCACCGATTTCTTCTACCTCTGCCGGATCCATTGTAGTAAGGCTGTCCAGAAAAATCAGTTCGGCAAATTTGGCATATAAATACTCGCGTTCCGCTTCGGTGGTGTTATCCTCAAACTCCTCTTGAGTGAGAGATGCAAGGCGGTTAATAAACACGTCGCTAAACAGCTGGCCGCTTTCCGTAATAGTGGATTCCTGATAATCTTTCTGGCCCAGATGATTATAATGAATGGAGGTAACCTGGGTTTCTATTGTCAGATTTGGTGAAGCATCGTCTGTACTGACAGAGGTATAGGCGATTTCTTGACCAAGATAGTTGTAGGAATTATCGGGATCATAGGATGTCTGCACCGTAGATTCAACCTCCCCGCTGCCGCGGGTGGTTGTTTCGGTTTTTTCCAGGGTGCGTCCCTGGCGGTCCATTTCCGTTATCTCCAGGGTGGTTGTTCTAATACTCTCTGTATCCTGATCAAAATTCTCTACATTATAATTCTCGGTTTCACTAGTCACCAGGTACAATCCGCGGTTATCATAGGTTCTCTCCACTAATTGAGAGGAAACAAATTCCGCTTCCTCGCTATCAATCTCACCGTCTTCAATACCAATGGTTAATCCATCTGCATCCCGGTCGGTAAACAGAAACTGCGGTACACCCTGTTCGCTTAAACCGGCATCCTGGGCAGCTAACAAAGCTGCCCTGATTTCTGTTATTTCCGCGTCGGTCAGGCCGTCTATTCCATCTACAATATCTCCCATTACATCGTTAATCGTTCCCCAACTGGTGGAAGTGTATTCTTGCCCGTCAATGGTGGTAACCGTGGCCTGGAAACCTAAATCCTCTTCATAAGAGGTCTGCAGCATAAGATAGGTGTCACTTACCTGATAACTGCGCACCTCCGAGGTAAGGGCGTTACCGCGAAAATCAAAGGTCAGGTTAATAGTATTGGTCAAGGTAACATAATCCCAGTCTGCTTCTGTCTCGTTCCATTCAGCGGTGCTTTCCAAAGATTCACTGAGCCGGCCGCGGGAATTATAGTCGCGGTAAGAAACCGTGCGGCTCAAGGCAGTGAGATCGGTAACATCATTATCGTTTATCTCGGAATTGGTGATGGTTAGTTCCGTTACATTACCGTAACTGTCCCAGGCGATATTCTCTGTCACGGTGCGCCGGCTGTATTCCCAATTGTCCGTATCCCACGCAACGCTGTTTTGCTCGGTTTCCACGCCCAGGTAAAAATTGTCAGTGGTCTGGCTGGTTACCCGGCCCAGGCTGTTATACTCAAAACTGTTCTCAGAACCGTAGGTATAGGTTCTGCTTTGCTGATCTTCCGCCACGGTAAAATTCAGCACCTGGGATTCAGCCATCATCCCGTCCAGGTTATAGTCGGTGTAAATGGATTCCGATCCATTAATGGTATCCAGGGCCCATTCCACGGTGGTATGGGTGCTGGAGAGCGCGGCTACTCTGGCGGTGTGTGAGTGATCAGCGTCAGTTACCGCGCTGGTAACGGTTTTCTGCGTAAGAAAACCATAGATATTATCCGTGGTTACGCCGCCGTAGGTTATCTGGGCGGCGGTATCATACTCGTTTGTGAATGTATCTTGTCTGACAAAATTGAAATTGCCGTTTTCATCGCCGATGCCGGCAGAATAACTGGTGCTTGTGCCCGCCTCCGCCTTGCCGTCAACCGTCCAGTCAGTGTTCACGGTTTCTGTCAGGGTATGATAAATAAGATTGGTGGTGAGCTGAGCTTCACTGATGCCGGTTGCCGGATCAATGGCCACACAATTTGCGCCGTCTTCCACCAGCACTGTTTCTTTGCTGGTAGCTAGAAAACCAAGTACGTTATAGGTAAGATAACTTACCTTTCTCTGCGTGAATTCTCCGTTCTCATTGTAGGTATCCTGATAGGTTGTTTCCGCCTGGCCGTGCATATTGTAATCTTCATTCTGAGTTACTGTTCTTTCCACTGTATTCCCGGCATGATTCAGTTTGGTGCTATCTTCGGTAAATATCCGCCCTTCACTGTCATAGGTATAATCTTTTACATAGGTCCAGTAATGCTGGGCAACCGGCGGTTCGCTCAGTGTATAATAGGAAATTGCGGTTTCTTTATGGGTGGTTTGCCATTTATCGTTATAGGTATAATTAGCTGATTCTTCCAGGCGGTAATCCACCAGGCTGTTATCCTCCGGCAGATCTTCAAAGATACCGCCTACTCCGGGCTGGGTATAAGCCGTATCATCACTAGGATCAGGATCGTTAAGTACCTCGTGCACCTCTCTCTTGGTCTCTACCCTGCTCCGCTCGTCATAAGTGGTGCTGCTGGTTACCCGGCTGGTAAACTGATAATAACCATCGTCATTGATGCGGTACGAATAGTTACTTGATTGGGTAACATTACCGTGAATATCAAATTCCGTATTCAGGGTGCGGCTCAGGCTGGCATCCACCCAGTCAGCGGCGTCACTGTCATACATCTGTGTTTCCATTTCCAGAGAAATATTGTTGTTCCATTCATCAATACTGTCGCCTAACCCTGCCGGCCGGGTATAAATGTTTCTCCTGAGCGAAGTAAAATTAGCTAAATCCTCAGCAATCACATCTCCAGTCAGGGCGGAGGCCTGGATATCCAGATAGGTATCGGTCCAGGTTAATTTATTGCCGCGCAGGTCATAGGTAATATCACTGGTTTGCGTGGTACTGATATAGGTGGAATTACTCTGCGTGGCGGATGATTAGGTATAGGTAACACTGTCACTTATCCGGCGGTCGTCATTAAAGGTATTGCTCACATAAGAAGAACTAACCAGATAATCATCAGTTTCCGCTGTTTCATGGCTGTAGGTCAGCGCCTGGTAAAGCTGGCTCTGGTCGCCTTCCAGATCCTCGGTTGTCTGGATGGTTCTATTTTTAAAGGTATAGCTCTGGCCGTTATCATCCGTTAGATAGTTAAGTGTGCTGGTACTGGCGGCAATGCCTCTTTCTTCCCAGCAATAACCGTCCGGTCCGTCATAGCTGTAGCTGATTTCCTGCCAGCTCTCTAACACCAGATCCGCTTCGGTAATTTCTCCATCCTGATTCTGATCACCGCCAATGGTAGTGCTATGTGACAGTGTGGAAGCGGCGGCGTTGCCAAAACGGTTAAAATCAGCTTCATTAATCACCGTCACCGTCTGTTCCCTTAATTCCGCGCTTTCCTCGTCCTCACCCCGGTACACGTCCCTGGTGGTGTTAGTGGCCCAGCCCTTGGCGGCCAGCAGTTCACTGGCATACTCGGTTGTTGTCATGGTTGTTTCACCGTACTCTCCGTTCACGCCTTGGAGTATGCTTTGTGAACTGGCATTGTTGCCGTATTTGTTATAGGTAAGTGTAATTTCCTGGACACTGATCGTGCCGTCATCAACCGTGCGTTTACCGGTCTTTGTCTGCGATTCGGCCTGGCCCTGGGCGTTATAGCCGCCATAAGTAGTCTCATTATAATCCGCTATTTCCGCGCTGCCGTTATTATAAACCAGCCGTACGGTATTTTCCTGAACCAGATTACCCGCGGCATCATATTCCATTGTGCCGCTGAGTCCGTTAATGCCGCCCAGATCAACCGCGTCCAGAACATCACTGCCTCCGCGGTATATCTGCTGATACAACTCGTCATCAGCGCTGTAATATGAACTGCCGCTCTGCGTCAGGTTACCGGTAACATTATAGGCATTTTCTGTTTCCACCCGGGATAAGAGATTGGTGTTATCCGTGGGAATACCGGCTTCCAGAGCGATATTATTGAACTCATTATAATTAAGAGCATCATAATTATAGGTAGTACCGGAAAGCTCCCGGCCCAGGTTATTGGTCAGGTTTGTCAGATGGTAGCTGGAAGAAAGCAGGTCAGCGCTGTCATAACTCTGGTAGAGATATGTTTCGGTAAAGGCCGCCCTTTCTGATCCATCCGCCCCCCAATCCAGCACGGTGCGCCAGGAACTGGTGGTTTCTTCCCAGACGGCGGTACCGTCTTCATCAAAATCGCCAAAAACCTTACTGTCGGTACGAATCACATTACTGCGGCCACTGGCCAGTTTAATTGTATCCGCAGAACCAGCATACTCGGTATAATCAGCCGCTCCATAAAGGTTATCACCAACAACATCCTCCAGAAATTCATCGGCAACAAAATAATTATAGGTATCCACCAGTGAACTGGCCACAAACGACTCAGTGACTTCATAAACACCGTCATTATTATCATCCAGCCGCCGCCAGCTTCCTGTTTTGCTCCAGACATTATTGCCGTACTGGTCAAAGGTAATATCCCCTAAAATGTCACTATCACTCAGGGTCAGGTCCAGGCTGTACTCAACGGCTCCGGTCTGGTCGGTAGCGGCATTTACCGTTACCAGGGCGTTGCCTTTGGCGCCAGCCACATCATCACCGTATTCATAGGCCAGGTAACTGCGGCTGGCCCAGGCACCGCCGTCCATCTCCAGATCATCGTTGTCCCAGCTGCCACCACTATAGGTATCGGTCTGACAGCTGGTCATCTGCCCGAAGCGGTCGTATTCAATAAAATCATTTTCCGTCCCCGACAATAATACATCTAGTTCATTCTCGCTGTCCAACATCGTTATCACAATCTCACCTTCCGCGCCCACGCTGATCTCGCCTTCTTCCGCCACATAGCTGCGCCCGCCGGTGCGCAGCTCCACACTCTGCACGGCGGCCTGGCCATCGGCACTCAACTGTTCCGTCACTACCTCACCGGCTAAACCATCCTCATTCAAATAAAGATTATAAGAATGGGTCAGATTGCGGCTGAATTCACTGCCGTCTTCTTCATAATAAACCGTGCATGTGTAACTCTCTATCTGATTGCCTGCCTCGTCATATTCAATGCCTTCACCTAAATTACGAATACCCTCATCTATGGCATCAAGTATATTACTGCCGCCGCTGTAATCTTCCTGGTAGATATCACCATTAATATCCGCATAACTGCGTTTGCTGGCCTGTACCTGACGATGTTCATAAACATATTCCGTTGATTCACTGCCCGTGTAGCAGCCGGTAAATCCTTCCTGATTATTCAGATCCGTAATCAAATCCACCTGGATCTGACCGTCAACCATAATCTGGTCCCCCACATCAGCCAGGGCAACACCACTCAGATTATAAACCGTACTGCTGGTCACCCCGCCCCAGCTTTCATAACCGTGATTTACTTCATATTCTGTGCGCACAAGCGAGGTGGCGGATACAGCGGAAATATCCGTGGGATCTGCCTCTATATCACCAGCCTGGATCGCGCTGTCAATATCATATACCTCCCGCCAGCAGCTCAGCACCTGGCCGCGGCCGTCATATTCCACCTCCTGGGTTACCTCTAAGGTTGTTTCCTGCCAGTCCTCCACCCCATCCGCGTCATCATCGCCGTAATTATAGTTCCAGCGGCAGATGGTATCGGCATTGGTGTCATCATCCGTATACGTATAACCGGTAACCACCTTGCTGCTCTTTACCAGCGCATCACTAGCATCCAGATCATTATCCGCCTGGTCACCCGCCTGGTCGCTCAGCCCCAGGTGATAACTGATTTGCGTGGTAGCCAGGCCATTATCATTATAAGCCGTGGTACGGGTGATATCACGGCTGAAAATTACACTGTTGTCATAATTAGTGCTTTCACTAATGGAAAGATCCGCCTGTCCGCGGGCCGCTGACATATTGGTGTCATACTGGTTATAGCTCCAGCTGGTGCTGTAAACATCTTCCGCGGTTATATTCCCATGCACCGCTACAGTCTCAGCAACACTTTGCCCGCCCAGGATAATTTCATCTTCTATTTCCGCTTCGCTAAACTCCTCGCTCAGCACACTGCGCATGTTACTCAACATATTGCCCCAACGGTCATAAAGCACCAGCGCGTTTACCTGACTGGTCATGTCTATACTCACATCTTCATCCAGTTCTGCTTCTAGATATTCTGTATAGCCACCCAGCATGATCTCGCTGTCCACAAAGGCAGTAAGTACATGATAATTGCCCTGCGGGTCCAAGCTCAGTGTAACATCATAATTCTCCGTCCAGCTGTTACCCATC
>CAZIXI010000175.1:0-7322 GCA_964543115.1 uncultured bacterium | reverse complement strand
ATTCCGCTACCGGCACTATTACCGGATCAACTTTCTCCAGTAACACCGCTACCAATAATGGCGGAGCAATAGCCTGCGGACAAAATAGCACCGTAACCATTACCAACTGCTCAATTTCCAGCAATACCGCTACCACCGAAGGTGGCGCTATTTACACTTATAATAACGCTACTCTAACAATCACCGGCAGCACTTTATCGAGCAATGAAAGTTCCAGCATCGGCGGCGGTATTAAACTAACGGATAGCACCGCCACCATCCAGACCTGTACAATCCAAAATAACACAGCCGCAAGTTCCGGGGCAATCGATTCCGAGAACAGTGATGCCACCGTCCAGAGATGCACTATTCAGAATAACACCGGAACAACTGAAGGCGGAATTAATTTCACCTCTTCTTCTGCCGGCGAAACCAATACTCTTACACTTGAAAATTGTCTCCTCACCGGAAATACCGCCGCCACCAGCGGATCGGCAGCGCTTACCGTTGACGGCGGCACAAGCAACATTACCAACTGTACCTTTTCCGGCAACAGCGACAATAATACCGCCACCATACTAACACAATTAAGTACGTCAACAGTCAAAAATTGCATTATCGCTAACGCCACTACTAACGGCATCCTGGAACTCGGCAACACTCCGACAACCGTAATGCTTAATAATGATTTTTATGGGAACGGCTCGTCACCTTACGCTCTCGGCACCTTAACCGCCAATACCGGTTACACAATCGAACAGATAAACGCGCTCACCGATTCTGTGGACAATATAGAAAGCAACCCTGTTTTCACCGGCAGCAGTAATTACACCCTGCGCAGCAGCTCGCCTTGTATTAATGCCGCCAGCGCTACCGGCGCTCCTTCAGTTGACCGGGACGGCAACACCCGCCCGCAGGGCAGTGGTTATGATATCGGCTGTTACGAATATGTCTCCGGCCTGTCCTCTACCTGGTACCTGGCCGAAGGTGTAGTTATAGACAGTATTGATGAATATATTTTTATTCATAATTCCAACAGTTCTACGGTATCAGCGACCATAACTTTTTTCAAAGGAAATGCCACGACTATAGAAACAACCGGACTCTCTGTTCCGGCGGGTAAAAGACTGACAGTTAATGTCCGCGCTCTGATAGGCGATTTAGTCGGCACCTCTCCCCTGGGCGCAAAAATTGAAGCTGCCGACAGTGCCGCTATTGCCGTTGAACGAAGCATGTACGGAATCGATGATTCAGGCAACTGGGACTGGGCACACTGCAGTATCGCTTCACCAACAACCGGAACTACCTGGTACATGCCTGAGGGAACAGCCTTCGCCAATACACAAGAATATCTTTTATGTTTAAACCCTGGCAGTACTGCCGCCGTCGGTACTTTTACCTTAACCCCCGATGGGCTTAATCCTAATATAACTACTAAAACAGCTAACATCAAAGTCACCAGCCGCTTGACTTATGATGTAAACAGATCCGTCACGGAAATAACATCGGCCTCCGGTATTTCTACCCGGATCCAATCAACCCAGGCAATTGTTGCTGAAATGGCGATTTACCGCGTAAGAAATAATAACTGGATTTGGGCCAGCGGCAGCCGTGGTTCTCTGATCACCGGTAATACCTGGTATTTTTCCGAAGGAAGTACAACTGGCAATTTTCAACAATATCTGCTGATTCAGAATCCGGGCACCAACGATGCAACCATCACCCTGACTTTCTACCCGGATGATGAGACAGCGGAGAATATTACTAAAACCGCTACGGCCAGTGCCGGCCGTCGCCTTACCTATAACGTAAACTCAGAAGCACCGGAAACATCCGCTTATTCCGGCTTTGCCACTAAAATCGAATCCACTTACCCTGTTGTCGCTCAAGCCTCATCGTTTGGCGGAGGCACCAGCTGGGGCTGGGCGCACACCACTATCGGCACAACAACACCATCCACTACCTGGTACCATCCGGAAGGATCCATTTACGGCGGGACACAACAATACCTGCTGCTGTTCAATCCCGGCAGCACCGACGCCACAGTCACCCTGACCTTTGCCCCGGAAGACGCCACCGCGGTCAATACAACAAAAACAGTAACCGTCAGCGCCGGCAAACGGCTCACCTACAATGTTAACAGTTCGGTTTCAGAACTATCCGCCTATGCAGGATTTTCTACTAAGGTCTCCGCTGATCAGCCAATCATCTCCCAAAGGACAATGTACAGCGTTGCTGACGACGGCTCCTGGGACTGGGCCCACTGCAGCATTGGAATTGGTGAATAGCTTGATAACTTATCGCCTAAAACAGCATACATGAATACCCCGCTGAAAACTAAAACGCAGCTATGCCGGGAAAACGAGTCCCTGAAAAAACAGCTGGCCAGGCTGAAGAAAGCAGCTGCGGAGAGTGACAAAATAGCCTCAGAGTATAAAAAAATTGACACCGCCCTCAGGGACAGTGAACTTCAATTTGGCACACTGGTATCAAATATCCCCGGCGTTGTTTACCGCCGTGCTAACGACGGCTACTGGACAATGGTCTACCTCAACAAAGAAACAGAAAACTTATTGGGCTATCCTGCCGACGCTTTTATCGACAGCAAAACCAGATCCTACGTCAGCAGTATTCACGTAGATGACCTGAATATGGTTTTTCGGGTTTTGCAGGAAAGCATTATCAAGAAGAGTCCCTATATCATAGAATACCGCATTGTCCACCGTGACGGAAGCATCAAATGGGTATATGAAAAAGGACAATTAGTTTTCAATGATGAAGACAAGCTTTTATATCTTGACGGGGTCATCTTTGATGTCACTGAGCGCAAGCAGTCAGAAGAACAACTGAAAACATCTAAAATAGAACTGGAGACAAAGGCGCAGAGCCTTAAGCAAAGGAACGATAAGATCAATATTTTGTACAGAGAAATCGAAAAAAAGAACAAGGAACTACAGAGGTATGATCAACTTAAATCTGAATTTGTCTCTAATGTCTCTCATGAACTTCGCACTCCTTTGACTTCAATAAGAAATGCCATAAGCAATATGCTGGCGGGAGTTACCGGAAAAGTAAGTGAGGAACAGAGAGAACATCTTCAGATGGCAGAAGAGGAATTAGATCGTCTGACTCATATTATCAGCAGTTTGCTGGATGTTTCTAAAATTGAAATGGGCAGAATTGAATTGCAAAGATGCTTGATTGACATCTTTTTTCTGGCGCACAAAACTGCTGAAATATTACAATCCAAGGCCAGCGAGAAAAATATTAAAATTCATATATCCCCTGAACCAACACAGACGGAAGTATTTGTCGATCCGGATAAAATAATTCAAATACTCAACAATCTAGTTGGAAACGCTCTTAAGTATACCCCGGAAAATGGCCGGATCACTATCGTTATAACCAAAAGAACACAATGTGTCGAAGTCAGCGTCTCCGACACCGGCATTGGGATAGAGGCAAAGAACAGAAAAAAAATATTTGAAAGATTTGTTCAAGTCAACCGCTCCAGTGGAGCCGGAGAAAAAGGCACCGGCCTGGGGTTGCCAATCAGTAAAGAACTGGTCCAACTCCATGGCGGGAAGATCTGGGTAGAAAACATACCCGGCAAAGGGAGCAAGTTCACCTTTACGATACCAAAACTTAGCGAATCGGCAATATTACGAGAATATTTCCAAAATGAAATTGCACAGTCGCAGAAAAAACCGGCCTCATTGAGCCTAATAGTTATCCAGATAGGCAAATTCAATTCTATTAAGAAAATATGCAGCAGCAAAGACACCCACCGGCTTCTCTCTAATCTCGCTATAGAGATTTGTAAACCTTTCCATAGAGACATTTATTTTATATCCAGGTTTAGAGAAGATTCCTTTATCCTGCTCTTGCCGGATACGGGCAACAAAGAGGCTGCGGCAAAAGAAAAAGCAATCAGGACCGCCTTAAGAGGATATGCTTTTATTACCGCTAAGGGGACTCCTGTTTCTATATCGGTAGCCACCGGATCCGCTACCAACCACAAAAAAGAGATCACTGAAGATAATTTTCTAAAAGGAGTAAAACTAGCACTTGCAAAAACAAGAAAGGAGATAAATATATGCCAGCTGAAAAGAAAATTTTAATCATTGATGATGAACCTAATATTGTAAGCACTTTAGCGAAAAGACTGGAATTCTCAGGCTATATGGTGAGCACAGCGGACAATGGCGCTGACGGGCTGAAAAAGGTCCAAACAGAGAATCCTGATCTAATTCTTTTGGACATCCTCATGCCTAAAATGGATGGCTATAGTTTCATCAAGAAATTAAAAGAAAACAAGAAAACCAAATACCTTCCTGTTATTGTAATCAGCGCCAAAGCCGGCATGAAAGAACTTTTCACCCCTGAAGGTATCAGTGATTATATTTCAAAGCCATTTGATCCGCAGATCTTGTTAACAAAAATAGCCAAAATACTAAAGAACTAAGGGATCCCCCCCCTTACTGTCTCCCCACGGCCTGATTCACATCAATAACATATTTTGTCTAAGAACCAATATCAGCGCTAAAGCAGGCGACACTGCCCCGATCTTACCCCCGCCGGCCAAGTTCCGGTGCATTGCCCGTTCCTTCTTCAATGATCCAGGTACTTAGCTCACTATTACCGTATAGCAGGATATTATAACTAAATATAAATAGCAGATAAAAAAAATAGTGAATATCTTTTCATTATAATTATGGTTATTTGAAATTATTTTCGCACAAACTACATTTCATTTCAAACATTACTTTTTCCCCGCGACTTAACCCACTCTATCACATTGCCAGCGTTAATGTTATACACAAGTGGGATTTGGCATAATAATTGCGATTGTTATGGCCTGGCTCAAACGAAACTCGAACAAAAAGGAGGATACGATGATGGCAAAAACAAAGTTTGCGGGATTGGCAGTTATTGTTTTTTTGGCGTTATTTTTCATCTGCAGTAATGCCCTGGCCAGGGGGGGAGACCTTCTCTGGGATGACGGGGTAACGGTAACCGCTGTGGATAATGTGCAGTCACTGCCCCAGATCGCCTCTGACGGCTATGGCGGTTCAATTATCGCTTGGGTCGATAACCGTGATTATAATGATTATGATATTTACGCGCAAAAAGTAGATGCCACGGGCACTGTCCGCTGGACAACTAATGGAGTTGCGATCAGCACCGAAACAGGCTATAAACAAAGTGTACAAATCATTTCTGACGGCTGCGGCGGCGCGGTAATCACCTGGGTGGATTTCCGCGGCGGTACTTCTAAAATTTTCGCTCAGCGTATCAGTAGATACGGTGAGGCGCTCTGGACAGAGAACGGTATCGTCGTACGCGAAACAGGCGGCGGCGGAGAGTTAAGCCCGCAACTGGCCCTGGCCTACTGTGATGCCCCTAATGAAGATATCCAAATCATGTTCACCTGGCAAACCGGTACTTATCCGGCAACTGATATCTGGGCACAGATGCTTGATGAAAACGGCGATCCCGCCAGTGGCTGGAGTGATACCGGTATCCCTGTCTGTTTTGAACCTCAATATCAGCAAAGCCCACAAATAGTTGCTGACGGAGAAGGCGGCGCGATTATTACCTGGAAAGACGGCCGTAATGGTTTAAACTATTATATTTTTGCCCGCAGAATTGATGCTGACAGCAGTATCCATACCGGCTGGGAAGGCCCTTACAATGACGGCATCCGGATCTGCAGCGACAGCAGCGCTAATCAGATCGATCCGCAGCTTGTTGCTGATGGCGACGGCGGCGCCTTGATTGCCTGGGAGGACAGCAGGAGCGGCAATCAGGATATCTATGTCCAAAAAATAAACGCTGACGCCACCATTGACGGCTCGGCAATTGCCGTCTGCACTGAGTCAGGTGACCAAGACGATCTACAAATCGCCGAAGACGGCAACGGCGGCGCGATTATCTGCTGGAGAGATCAGCGCGGCGGCACCTACACCGACATCTACGCGCAAAGGATTGAAGAAGACGGCACAGCTTCCTGGGGATCCAACGGTAACGTTATCTGCACCAATACCGGAAACAGCAACTATTCTCCGCAGATAGCCGCTGATGGTGCTAACGGCGCGCTGCTTACCTGGTACAACAGTGACAGCATTTATGCCCAGCGCGTAGATGAGTACGGCGAGATACAATGGAGCGAAAACGGTGTTGAAGTGAGCACCGCCTCCAATCCGCCGCAGCTTGTTACCGACGACACTCATGGCGCGATTATTACCTATCATAGCGGCAGTTACCCCGACATCTACGTCCAGCGTGTTGAAGGCATCCGCAACTGGTACTTCGCCGAAGGTCATTGCTCCGATAACTTTTATACCTGGATCCTGCTGCAGAATCCCGGTGAGCGTGAAGCGGAGTGTCTAGTCACCCTCATGAAAGAAGATGGGACAACCATCAATGTTGACGATGGAGATGGTGACGGAACCGTTAATGTGCCGGCAGAAAGCCGCTACACAATAAATGCCAACAATTATGTTAGTGGATCGTTTTCCACCAGCGTTGTCAGCGTTAATGGCGTTGGTGTAATGGCCGAAAGATCCATGTATTGGGATTTTAACGATATCTCCTATGTGGACGGGCACTGCACCATCGGCATCACCCAACCGCATACTAACTGGTATCTGGCCGAAGGTTCTACGGGCGGGCCGCTTTCTTTTGACACCTTTATCCTAATTCAAAACCCCAGCGATTATGAAGCCCAGGTTGTGGTTACTTTAATGAAGCCTGACGGCTCCACCATAATCGCCGATGATGACGGAGGCAACGATGATATGATCACAATCGCCGCCAACAGCCGACGCACAATTGATGCCAGCCAATTCCTTGATGATGAGTCATTCTCCACCAAAGTTGAATCTATAAACGGCATCTTTCTTGTTGCGGAACGGGCAATGTACTGGAACAGCGATCGAATTTCCTGGATTGCCGGCCACTGCAGTATCGGCGTAAACGAATCATCTCTGACCTGGTATTCAGCTGAGGGCTGTACCGCCGGTTATGATGAATACATATTGATCATGAATCCCAATTTAATACCCACCAGGTGTTCCGTAACATTTATGAAAGAGGACGGCGATACCTGGAGCATCTTCCCTGAAATACCGGCTACGGGCCGTTACACAGTTCATGTGAATACACTCTACGACGAAACTCTTTATGAGGCAGGAGATGCTGATATAGAATATCTCTTGGACAACACCTCACTCTCCACCCAGGTTATCAGCATGGGACATGTAGATGAAAACGGCAACACCATCAGCACGGAAACCCTGCCGGTTATTGTGGAAAGGTCCATGTACTGGGATACCGGGGTA
>CAZIXI010000174.1:0-7341 GCA_964543115.1 uncultured bacterium | reverse complement strand
TTGCCAAATTTGAAAGGATTCATAATCAGCCTCCTGAATTTATATTACGAAAAATATCGTAACGAAAAACATCGTAACATTTCATGTTGTTTTTGTCAATAATTAGAGCACTCAGGTTAGAAAATTCTGGAAATAAAAGGCATGTATGCAACTAGGCTGAAATAGGGGACGTCTTTAAAGACGTTCCTTCTTTCGTTTTTCATTTCGCTCATTTCTCGTAAAACTGAAAAGAATTTATCCAACCTTGACAAAGTTGTATTCCCATGCTATATTATAATGAAAAGGTTTATTTTACTAATGTAATGTTGTAATTATAGTATCTATAAGTAGTTATGAGGCAATATTATATGAAAAATAAACGGGCCTTTACCTTAATGGAATTAATGGTTGTTGTAACCATAATTGCTATTTTATTGGGATTTCTTTCTCCGGCCCTGCGTATGGCGCGGGAAGCGGCCCGGGAGCAGAAGGCCCAGGCAATGATTGGCGCGTTGGAGGTGGCCATTAACATGTATTATACGGATATTGGCTCATATCCGAATGCCTTAAGCAGGTTGATTACACCGGCATCCGGAAATTTTGGGCCCTATATGGATCAAAAAGATTATACAGCGCCTGATTTTATTGATCCCTGGGACAATGCTTATCAGTATCAGGAACCGGGATCAAATAATACGGCAAGTTTTGATCTTTGGGTTCAGGACAAACAAGATGAAATCAATAACTGGTAAAATAAAATACGTGAATATTTGTTCTTTTAAAGGGGTGACTGTTTTAGAGATGCTGGCGGTGATGGCAATTATCCTGATCCTGATCGGGGTGGGGATTCCGGCCTATGAAAGCTGGCGCAACCGGGCGAAAATCGCCGGCGCGGAAGCGGCGATGGCCAAGATCGGCATGGCGCTGGAAATGTATAAGACGGATATTGGTTTTTATCCGCAGGCCAGCGGGAGTGATGATCTTAACGATACCAGCACTATCGTTGATCAATATCTGTTATCACAGTTCAATGTGGATGGGACAGCCTATGGGCCGTACATGAAACACCCGGAGGAAGAGATAACTAATAACCGGATGGTTGATCCCTGGGGTAATTGTTATAGAGTTTATACGGCGCCGGGAAGTTTAGGGTCGCCTAATTATACGCTTAACAGAAGTACATTTTATATTTATTCCTTCGGTCCGGATGGGACGGAAGGCACAACGGATGATAATATAACGAGCTTTGGTGATTAAATAGGGAGTGTTACTTATGAAAACATCGGTGAGACGGCAGGCATTCAGTTTGATCGAACTGCTGGCGGTACTGTTTATTATCGGTATCGTGCTCACTATCGCTCTGCCCGCCTTCGGCCCGCTGCAGCGAAATCTTAAACTGCAGACCGCTGCCGAGAGCCTGACCAATATTCTTGCCGCCGCCCGGCGCTATGCCGTGACCAGCGGTGCCAACTGTTATGTGGCCTTTCCCACGGCTGGTACTTATCAGGACCGGGCCTATAAACTCTATACCGAGCAGGGCAGTAATATTGTGCCGGTGGGTGAGTGCGCGATCCTAAACGGTGGTTTGAGTATTGATTTGACTCTGAGCTCTGTGATTCCCTATCAGGGTAATTTTAAATTTCCTGAGGAAAACAGTGCGTTGGTACAAGTGGATTATTTTTATTTTGATCCCAACGGTTGTGGTAATAATAGCGGTACAATAAAGATTCAGGATGATGGTTCAAACAAGTATATTGATGTGACGATTCATAATTATCCAGCTGAGTCGACGGCAGGTGAGATTCAAGATGGCTAAGCCAAAGATAAGAAATATTGCCTTTACCCTGATAGAGGTGCTGCTCGCCCTGGTTGTTTTGGGTGTGGGTATGACGGCATTGTTTAGTTTATTTGCCGTGGGAACACATTCAGTGCGGCGGGCGGTGGCCCTAACCCAGGCCAGCCTGATCGCTCAACTAACCATGGAATATTACTGCTATACCGGTTACTATACCGGTATGGAAACAAACCCGCCAACCGTGCCCACTAGTTATGTCTCAGAATACGCTCACTACACCAGGACGGTGAGTGCACCGCAGACGGTAATAGCCAATAAACTTTTTCGGGTTGACGTAAATGTCGACGGGAACGGTGCCAATGAAGATTTTTCAACCTATATTGCCCAATACTAAGCGAAGAAAAACAGGGTTCACCTTAGTGGAAGTGTTGTTGGCCCTGTTTATTACCGCTATTATTATCAGTATGCTCTCAGTGGTGCTGGCGGTAACCCTGCGCTCTTACCGGCAGGGAAAGGATCTGTTTAATATTGCCGACCGGGCGCAGCTGGTGATGAGTCAGTTGACCCGGGAATTAAAAGGCGCGATGGTACAGCGCAATGCCGGCAGCACCATTATTCCTTTTATCGGTGCGGCGACGGCTGTTTATTTCATGGCGCCGGTGGATAATTCTACTGACGTGGATTTATGTGAATTGGGATATATATTTAATACAACTGACAACACAATTACGCGTCATTATGTAACATCAACGGCAGCTGATTATGATTATCCCGATAGTGTAGTTGATTATACAGCGAATTCCGGAAGGAGAACATTTAGTTCAAACATTACGGATTTAGGTTTCCGCTATTTCGATGAAGACGGCTGGCAGAGTCCCTGGCCGGCGGCCAAGGAGGATGAACTGCCGCATATAGTAGAGATTAATCTAACTGTGCGCGGGCAATACCAGCGGGGCGGGAACCCGCAACAGGAAAAAAGTTTCAGCACCTGGGTTTATTTACCGAATTATCAAAATAACTAATATTATACGGATTATGGATTTTTTAAATCCGCAATCCGCAATCAGAAATCCGCAATCAAGTTGGGGCAGTCTATAGACATTCCTCTATAGCAGTCCCAAGCGAAGCTTGGGGTGGTTGCCATGAATAAAAAAAGAAAATCAGAGTCGGGGGTGGCGCTGTTAATGTCCCTGACAATTCTTGTTCTGGTCAGTATCCTGGGGGTGACCTTTGCCACCACTATGCGCCTTTCCGAACGCACCAGCCGCGATTTCCTCTATGAAACGCAGGCTCGTTACGTTGCCGAGGCGGCCATGCAATACGCGATTGCCGCCCTCAAAGATGATGCCCGGAGCAATTTTGTGTTTAATGGCCTAAGTCTCAGTCAGCCTGCCGGAGTGGCCGCGGAACTACTCGATGGTGAGGGTACCTTTCAGCTGACCGTCAAAGATGCCGGCGGCCGGATAAATATTAATGAGGCCAGTGAGGAGTTATTGGCCACCACCCTGGATGGTGTCGGGGCGACTAAGGCGAAGGCGATTATCGATGAACGCAGTAAAATCGGAAGTTTTAAGACGCCCTCCAGTATCTGTCTGGCTACGGGTGTTGGCGGTGATACCTATCAAGACAATGCGGAGCTGATAACATTGTCCAGTTATAAGGATCCCAACGTGCAGGATGACGCGGGTCAAACTACAGGGATAGAACGCTGCGCGGTAAATATCAATACGGTTCTGGCCAATAACGGCGGAGATGATCTGGTGGAGGGTTTATTAGCGGCGATTGACGGTATTAATACGGCAGAGGCGGATGTGGTGCGAACCGCTCTTTCTAATGCCCTAGCCGCGGGTGATCAGCAGTTTGATTCCTGGGCGGAATTTGACGAAGAGATCGATAAATTAACTTCCTTCAGTGCTGCTGACCGGCAGGCAATAAAGGATAACTGCAACCCCAACCGGATGAAACCGACCTGGGACAGCACTGCCGCGTCCACGGAATTGTGTTTTCATTCCGGCGGGACATATGAGGTTACGGTTACCGGTAATGTCCAACGCAACAATCAGGTGGTTGCCAGTAAGGAAATAACCGCGCTGGTGAAGATTTTTGATCTCTGGAATATAACGAGTAAGGAGGAGTTTGAAAACGCCGGAGGAGCTGCTTATCCTGATCATGACCGGATAACCTGGTTTGACAGCTGTCCCCTGAACGTTAACCAATGCTATTCCGCGTATAGTTATGACTCTACAAGTGCGGAAACAATCAGTGACGCGCTTAAAATGGGGTATTGGGATGATTTCAGTGAAGATGTAACCTACAGCCAGAGTCTCTGGAAGGTAATTAACGGGCCAAATTTTTCTATTTCCGGAGGAACCCTAAGTGCCAGCGGCCAAAACTGGCCGGTTGCCGGGTTGGGGATCTGGAACGATCCGGAGAAGAAATGGCGCTGGCAGTATCATTCGGTCCGGGCGCAGCTAAGTGATCTTAATCCCGATGTTTATTATAATCCCAGTGCTCCCCATGATGACCGTGTCCACTATGACCCGTCGCCGCTTACGGATGCCTATACACGTAAACATTACGATATTGGCAGTCATCTTTTTCTCCGCTCGGTTGGAATCAGTGGCGGATCAGGGGCCCAATATGATATTTTTATCGGCCGGCAGGATCCTAATGACGCTTATCATCTAGCCAACGGCTGGGACAGCAGTCCGCCGCACGACGGTTACTGGCCGGCAAAAAACAGGCTTTATATTACGCTTAATTCTTACTATAGGAATATTGAAGATGCTACGGGATCAGATGATTATTATGCGGATAAGATGTTTCAGGCGGTGGTTACCAGGGCCGATAGTGTTAATGATACCTGCGCGGTAACCGCCTATTTTCCGGATAATAATAGTATTACATACAGTGTGACTGCTTCAGCTAATTGGAATGGTGTGGGTATTGGCCAGACCCATGTTTACGCGTGTAAATCCGGCTTTACATTGGATAATCTGCGGATTATCGGCGGTATGCTGGATATTCATCCCAATCAGCACCCGACGGCCAGCGACTATCCGTATTACCGCTCAGAATCCTATTCTCTGACTGAGCTGGTGGAATGGGCCAATGTTTCCGGAACGGTAACAATGCCTGGCACGGCCGACGGTAATTCCGAAAAGGTGACCCTGCAGGCCAGTGTGGATAGCGGCAGCTGGGTGGAGATCGGCAGTAATCCGGATAGGATCATTGGCGGGACTGTTACGGACAGTGGCGATAGCCTGCACCAGCTAGGCAACAGTATCCAGTGGCACGCGGATTTTAAGACCAGCGATACAGATTTTAGTGAAACAGCTGTGCTGGAGGATGTCTGGGTTAGCTATATGAAACCGGCGGAGATACTTTACTGGCGGGAGTAGTTTATTTGAAATTATTAAAAAGTCCTTTCTTAATTGTTTTTTTCCTCGCGCTTGTTGTTCGCCTCGTCTTTCTCTGGCAAATGCAGGGCAATCCTTTTTTCTCTCTGCCGCTGGTGGATGAGAAGGCCTATACGGATTTTGCCCGTCAGCTGGTGGATTCCGGCAGTCTGCCTTCCGGGCCTTTCTGGCAGGCGCCGCTTTACCAGTTTTTTCTCACCCTGATTTATTTTTTCTTTAAAGAGGATTTTTTTAACGTTGTCCGGCTCATCCAGGTTTTACTGGGCGCGGTAAATTGCGGGCTTATCTATTTGGTGGCCAGGCAGTATCTGGAAAATAGAACTGTAGCGGTTATTGCCGGGATAATAGCGGCCTTTTACGCGCCGTTTCTTTTTTTCGAGTATCAACTGCTTAGTCCGGTAGTGGAAATTTTCTTTAACCTGCTGATTCTGCTTTGTTTTGTCCGGTATCTTCTTTTCCGGCGGACCGGGGTATTGCTGTTAGCTGGTTTGCTGATTGGTTTATCGGCAATTACCAGGGGAAGTATTCTGTTATTGGTGCCGTTTTTTTTGGTTAAACTCTTCCGGGAACACAGATTTAAGAGACTGAGAGTCTCCCTTGGCTTTCTGGCTTGTATTATTATCCCCATTATTCCCGTTACCGTTTATAATTACTCCCAATGCCGGGAGTTTATCCCGCTTTCCTATAATGCCGGCTGTAACTTTTACTTGGGCAATAACGCGGATTATGAGGAAACCATGAGTATCAGCCCGGGTTTTGCCTGGAACAGGTTTGTTGGTCAGCCGCGGCGGGAGGGGATAAAGGGCTACAACGAACATTCTAATTATTTCTTTAAGAAATCGGTAGAGTTTATTAAGGGCCGGCCAGCCCAGTATCTGGCCCTGTTAGGCAAAAAGGCGCTACTTTTCTGTAACGGCGATGAGTTGATGCGTAATACCTATATATATAGCTTTCGCCAGTATTCATCATTATTCGCTCTACTGCTTTGGAAAAGATTTCTGGCCTTTCCCTTTGGGCTGCTCTTCCCGTTTTTTCTGCTTGGCCTGGTATTGGGGCCGAAGCTAAAAGGGGGGAAAAACATCCTTTACTACTATCTGCTGATCTTGAGCATTTTCGCGGTTTCTTTTTTTGTTGTTTCCCGCTACCGCCTGCCGGTTGTTCCGGTAATGATTATTTTCGCCGCCCAGGGGATTTATTCTCTTTTCCTGTGGTTTCGGTCAGGGAATTATTTGAAACTGGCTTTTGCTTTTCTGGTACTGGCCCTGGGTCTTGGAGTCAGCAATATAAACAGCGGTGAGATGACGGATCTTCATGATGCCAACGCTTATTGCGAATTAGGTAAGTATTATTGCGGGCAGGGGAAATACGCGCAGGCGGAAGAATTGTTCCGCCAGACCCTTACTTTGGCCCCGCGGGATTCGGAAGCAGTGTATTTGTTGGGCACACTGGAATATAGTAAATGAAATTACCGGCGGGCACTGGATCATTTTCTGGGGGTTTTAACTGAGGAACCTGATTATCCGGACGCCTACCGGGCGGCCGGACTGTGTTATCTTAATCTCGGTGATCATGAAGCGGCCCTGGCCGTTTTTCAGCGCGCGGTTGCTAGAAAATTGGATTTGGTCAGGATATATTTTGAGTTGGGAGATATGTATTATTTCATTTATAAGGATACTGACAGGGCGGTAAGTTTTTATAAAAAAGTCATTAAATTAGCTCCCGGGGAGTATCAGCCATATTATAAGATCGGATTGATTTACCTGCGGGAGGTAAAGGATAGGGATAGGGCCTGTTATTATCTGGCGGCGGCCGCTGACAGATGCGCTAACAAAAAGCTAAGCAGGGAAATGCTGGATTTAACGAAATAAAGGTCTGATTTTTTCCCTTTTAAAAAAAATATCGAAACCCCCTTGACAGGGGGAAAAATGTCGGGTATATTGTACTGAGACAGATAAAGCCCGATAAAGAGCGCTCGAATAACTTCTCTAATTTCATGCAAGAGAAGGATTTAGGCGGCTTAGAAAAGGGCAACTCATCCTGTTAGGTTTTCGGGTTGGGGCGCAAAACCACGGGCTCAGTTACTTATTAATATTAGATAAAGGGCTTTTATTAAGAGCAGCCGGGTTACCTAAGCTCATAGTATTCGTT
>CAZIXI010000173.1:0-7370 GCA_964543115.1 uncultured bacterium | reverse complement strand
TAGGTGACTATTTCGCCAAGTTCCGCGCGTTTTTTGTTTGCCTGTTTCTCTATGTACAGCCAGCCGTCCGGATCAAGCGGGATATCTATAGTTAAGGCATCGTTAAACGCGTCAAAAAAATCGCCGTGATCTCCGGAAGTAGCGCTGGCGGCTATTTCCGAGGGGAAGCCATAACCGTCTTTGGCTACCGCTATGTAGTATCTTCCGGGAATGACATTAAAGGTATAGGGATTATCTGTGGTTACGGATACCTGCGCGTTGGTGGTGGCGTTAAATATCGCCACTACCGGGCCGCTTATGTTTTCTCCCGTAACCGCGTCATATACCCGGCCGGTTATCGGCGGATCACCGGTAACGTATTCGTAGCAGCCGATATCATCATTGGGATTGCCCGGGCGGGCCTGGCCGCGGTAATCGGTGCTGGGAGCATTAATTACATTGGAATTATCAACCACACCGGCAGTACCGGTAGGTGAACCGGCGGACAGGCTAAAGAGGTTTGTGCCCGTTCCTTTAAATACCGGATCTACGCCAACATTATCCGCGGCATTAACGGGACCGACATTAAGCGCGGCGGCGGTATTGTAATCAACTCCATTTACGCTTACTTGCGGGGCAGGGTTGTTCCAAATGCAGTTAACAGGGATTTGGGGATAGGCGGTAGTTCCTATCCCGTCAAAAAGAGCGTAATTGGTGTTTCCGGTAAAAATATTACTTTCGATAATAGTATTACCTGCGCTGCCGCCGTTATAGATTATTCCGCCGCCGTTTCCGGAAGCGGAGTTATTGGCGATCGTATTGTTTTGGATGAGATAAGCTATAGAATTTATTGATATGCCGCCTCCGTTGTTGGCGCTGTTATTCATTATCAAACAGTTATTAATGGTTACGCTATGATTGCCGAACACATTTATTGCGCCGCCGTTGTTTGTTGCGGTATTTGTATCAAAAGAGCATTGTGCGATACTTGCTGTTGCGCCTGTGTTGCGCAGGGCGATGCCTCCCCCTTCAAGTGCGGTGTTATTTCTGAATACTGGATTATCTGATGTAGTGGTATTCAAACTAATAATAAGATTGCCTGTCCCTGTTCCGGTCCAATCCAGGCCGCCGCCGTAGTTGTTTGGGGCGTGATTATTGTCAAACTCACCGCCGGAGATAATTACTGTACTATCAGCCGTCCACATTCCACCGCCGCTGTTATTTGTGGCCGTATTGTTGAATATTGTGCAATCGGTCAGGGTGATTCTGCTTTCATCACAAGAAATTCCGCCACCGGCGAAAGTGGCAGTATTGTTTTGGATCGTACATTGTGTGAGTGTGATTGTGGAATTATTAACGATTGATATTCCGCCGCCCTGTAAAAATTGACCGTTCTGGATGGTCAGGTAACTGAGTGTTGCCGTGATTCCGTTGCATAAAAAGACACTGTTGGCGCCGTCGCCGGAAATGATACTGTTATTGGTGGTATCGGAACTGCGTAGAGTAAAGCCATCGGTCATATTCAGGGGGAATGTCTCTTCACTGCTGAAAGTGGCGCCGGGAGAGAGGAAGATGGTGGTGCTTACCGAAGAGTCAGCATTGGCCAGGGCATAGGTTATTGTGCGCCAGGGAGTACCGCTTGACCCGTCATTGGCATTATTACCGTTTGATGGATCAACATAATAATGCTGTCCGACTAATATGCTTATCGAAGCGGTATCATTGAGACTCTGATCGTCAGTAACCGTTACTATTGCCGTATATGTTCCCGAACTCGTGTAGGTATTGGAAACAGTAACCCCGGTTCCCGTATTGCCGTCGCCGAAATCCCAACTGTAGGAAGAAATAGAACCATCCGGATCGGTGCTGCCGCTGGCGTCAAAATTAACGGTTAATGGCGCCGCGCCGTCAGTGGGAGTAGCGGAAACAGCGGCTGTTGGTGCTCTGGGATCTGGCGGCGGTTCCGGTTCCGGCGGTGGGGTTACGGGCTCTGGCGGTGTAGGGGGCGGGGTGTCCGAACCTTCTCCTTCTTCCTTTGTGGCTTCTTCCATTTCCTCCGGCTCTTCCGGTGGAGTAAACTCGATGGCTGTTGCTTCTGTTGCGGCAGTAATTCCTTCAGTATATTGATTGCCTTCTGTGACTACGGTGCCCAGGGCCACAATATCCCATTCAGTTTTATAGGTCTGCCGGAAGTTTCTCACCAGAAGCACAAAGGCGCCGGGTTGTAACCTATCCATGATTTGATGGCGGTGTTTTTCCGGGATGTAGCAGGGATTTCTTTGTCCCTTAACTTCCGCCCAGCCGGAATAGCCGCTGCTTCTTTCCGCGAATCTGCCAACCTGTGTTTCTTTTTTGTAGATCAGTCCGTGGTATTCCTGCGGGATATCGAAACAGATGACTTCGCCTTCTACTACAATAACAAACGTTTCTGTCAGTTCTGTAGTAGAGCCAATAGTTGAAAAAGGAATTGAAATCAGTATTGTTAGCAAAAAATAGAGCAGATTTTTGAATATTCTCATATGTCAGTTAAATCATTACATCTTAGGATATTATAATCCTACTAGTATACAATTTTTAAGGGGACGAGGCAATGTTTTTGTTAGTTGCCATAATTGTAGAAAATATTACCTGAAAAGAGGTAAAAATCATAGAAATTCAAAAGCGATAAAAAATACGACAAACATATAACGATATACTTAGCAATAACATAGATGATTTAACAAGTTGGTATACGGCTTGCTTTATAGGCATACACAGGCAAAAGAAAACGAAAAACAAAAGGGGGAGGAAAATATGAGAATGATTTGTCCGCGGTGCCGGGAAAAAAACAGGGTGAAAAGAGGGGCGCTGGTAGCAAGGTGCTCGTACTGTAATTATGAATTGCCTTTAGATGAATCATCTACGGCAATGGAGTGGAGTAAAGATGTTGAGTGTTTACGGGATTTAAATGTCGGTTCCTGGAGCTCTGTTGGTGGTGATGATGATTTCTGGGGCCCTAACGGCTCCGACGATAATTTCTGGGGACATAACGTTTAATTGATATAAGGGGGAGGTGGGATAAATGAAAAAAATATTAATATTAATCTTTATATTATCTTTACTGCCAACACCGGTTTTTGCGGGCAGCAGCGTTAATTATTCTTTTAAAGATGATATGTTTGTTTCGGCCGCGTCCATTGGTTTAAAGTCAGCAAACTACAGTATAGCTGACGTGCTGGGTGCTAACGCGATTATTTCGGGTGCCGGAGCGGAGGATTATAATACCGGCGGCGCGGAGGTAGGTGATTCTACCGTTTGGTACCTGGCCGAAGGTTGTACTAATGGTTTTGATACTTATGTGTTGATCCAGAATCCTAATTCGCAGGCGGCAAGTGTGCTGATAACTTTTATGAACCAGAATGGAGCGACGGCAGAAGTTAGCGAAACAATTGCCGGAACCAAACGGTATACAATTCATGTTAATACAGTGCCGGGATTCGAAGCTTGTGATGTGTCCACAACAGTTATTTCTAAGAACCAGATCCCGGTACGGGTGGAACGGGCGATGTACTGGGACAGCGGCGACCTTTCCTGGGCCGGCGGCCACAACAGTATCGGGATAACATCTCCGTCTACCAGCTGGTACCTGGCGGAAGGCTGTACTAACGGTTTTGATGAATATGTATTGTTCCAGAATCCTAATACCGCCACGGCCGCGATTACCGCTGTTTTTATGGATCCTGACGGCAATACGGCAGAGGTAGCGATAACACTGGCCGGGCAGAGGCGTTATACCATTCATGTTAACGCCGTAGTGGGAATGGAGAACCGGGATGTTTCCACTGCGGTTACTTCTGATATTCCCATTAATGTGGAACGGTCCATGTATTGGGGTAGCGGCGAATATAATTGGATTGGCGGCCACGTGAGTATTGGTGTAACCGCCCCGGCTACTAGTTGGTATCTGGCAGAGGGTTGTACGCGCGGCTTTGATGAATATGTGCTTTTCCAGAATCCGGGAACCACTACCGCTAATATTAGCGCTACCTTTATGGATCAGGATGGCCAGACAACGTTAGTGCCGATTACTCTGGCCGGTCAATCGCGTTATACGGTGCATGTTAATAATGTGACTAATATGAATGAACGTGATGTGTCCGTTAGTGTAACTTCAGACGCGGCAATCAATGTTGAGCGGGCGATGTACTGGGACAGCGGTGAGCTGACCTGGGCCGGCGGCCACGACAGTGTAGGAGTGACTGCGCCGGCTTCTATCTGGTACCTGGCCGAAGGCTGTACCAGAGGTTTTGATGAATATGTGCTTTTCCAGAACCCGGGAACCACAACCGCTAATATTACCGCTACCTTTATGGATCAGGACGGTATTACTTCAGCGGTTTCCTTTACTTTGGACGCGCAGAAACGATATACAATTAACGTAAATAGTGTGGAAAATATGGATGCCCGGGACGTGTCGGTTACAGTAAATGCCGATGTCCCGATTAACGTGGAAAGGGCGATGTACTGGAGCAGCGGTGACTACACCTGGATTGGCGGTCACGATAGCTGCGGCATGCGGCAGTTCTAATCAGTCAGAGAAGGACAGATAGTAGGGGAGGGCCTTGCGCCCTCCCGAAAAAGGGAGGTAAAAAATGAAAGCGGTTTTGAAAAGAGGATTGGTGATTGGTGTTGTTTTAGCGGTTTTGGCGGTAATAAATTACGCGGCCGCGGATACCCCGACTACGATCGATTACTACGGCGAGGTGCGGGTAAACGGGATTCCGTTTAACGGAACAGGCAACTTTAAGTTTGCCATTGTTGACAGTACAGACGCTACCACTTATTGGTCCAATGACGAGACCTCTACTGCCGGCAGTGAACCGGAAAACGCCGTTTCCCTAACTGTTACCAATGGGACATTTAATGTGCTGCTGGGTGATACCAGTATTCCCAATATGCGCAATGAATTACCGGCGGACATTTTTTATAATAACAGCAGCACATATCTGAGTATCTGGTTTGATGACGGAGTTAACGGAAGCCAGCATTTGAAGCCGAATAAGCCGATAAGTTCCGTTGCCTATGCCCAGCACGCCCAGCATGCCCAATCCGCGGGCAGTGCCGATACCCTGGGCGGATTGAGCGCGCCCAGTTCCGGAGACCTTGTGGGCACCAGCAGCAGTCAGAGCATTACCAACAAAACCATAGATGGTAATAGTAATACGCTACAGAATGTCAGTGATTCGGCCCTGCAGCAGATAACCGCCGCCGACAAAGTAGCCGGTTCCGCGGTGCAGCTGGCTGCCGCCGGCGGATTGGAAAATGACAGCGGGCTGAAAGTGAAAACCGGCAGTGGTTTGCTTGCTGATGCTGACGGTATCAAGTTAAATATCTATGACGCTATTGTTGCTCCTGTGGGCGGAGATTATACTACATTGGCTGCCGCCTGTGCCGGGGAAGCCGCGGGTGCCAGTATTTTTATTAAAAATGGCACCTATAACGAAAATGAAGATG
Source organism: uncultured bacterium (assembly GCA_964543115.1). Classification (GTDB taxonomy): domain Bacteria; phylum Auribacterota; class CAZIXI01; order CAZIXI01; family CAZIXI01; genus CAZIXI01. Next base: position 1,898 of record CAZIXI010000173.1, on the reverse strand, counting down.
TTATGCTTAAGAACGGTCAAAAACTGATCGGGGAGACCCGCGACGGAGTGATTGTTAGCTTGGTAGGGCATCAGCTGAAGGCCGAAGGTGACGAACCCGTGACTGAAGGGGATGTGGACGTAGCGCATGACAGTGAAACGGTAACCGGTAACAATGTGCCTGGCTGGAGCGCGCTCAGTGCCAATGATTATATTATCCTTAATAACGTGCCTTATCTGATAGAAAATGTAAACGGCTCCGTATTAACCCTGGCAAAAGCATACCGGGGAAAGGCCCTCTCCGGCAGCGCCTATTATGCCGGCACATTTTACGATAAAATCGAATTGGCTAATATTACCGTTGTTTCCGGTGTCATTGGGAAGGCGGCGGTTTATTTTAGGGGTGTAATTAATAGCGTGGTGAGAAATATTGTTGTGAAAGATGGTAAGCCCAATGGTACTGACAGCCTGGAATTTAAACATTGCTGGAATAATAAGGTAGAGGGCGCTAAATTACGGTCCTGTCGTTATGGCTTATTCTTGAGTTCCAGCTCAAGTAATCAATTGAGCAATATATCGGCAAACAATAATGTTTACGGCATATATTTACTGCATGCGGATAATAATAGTCTGGAAAACATTCATGCCGACAATAACGACTGGCACGGGCTTTATTTCAACGACGCGGATAACAACAGGATCTCTAACCTGTCAGCAAGTCATAATAATCAGAAAGGCATACTGCTGAATGGCGGATCAAGCTATAACTTGTTTTGCGATGTTGTTTCTATCGGGTGCACCGGTCCCGGGGCGGCATTCGCGTCAGAGAGTTGTTCATATAATTCATTTATTAATATTTATACTGACGAACCGTTTATTATTGCGGGTGTCGGCAATTGTATTTCCGCGAGTGTGGCAGAAGAAATAGAATTGCAGGTAACCGCAAGGTATAATCGTATTGTCGGGTGTCAGGCCACCAAGTCTGGCGTTGCCGTAAACGATTTGGGCAGCTACAATTCTATTGTCGGCTGTGTCGCCGATGAATTTACTTATGGGGCCAATTGTGAAAACGCGGGCAACGTTAACATACCGTAAATTGCTAATAATTGTGGGTTGGGGCTGACATCAGTCTTTAGGCAGGTACCAGTTTTCGTGACCGATTACGTGCATGATTACGTCGGCCAGGGTTTTCAGGATAAGGAAGATAACCAGGAAACTTCCGGGGAAGAGGAATCCGCCTGTGAGGACAAACAGGTGCATAGGGATAATCCTGGCGTAAGGAAATCCCATAATAACGCCCAGGTATTGCCGCCGCTGCTGATCTTCTTTTCGGTTGTAAATAAATGAAAAGAGGTGGTTGGCAAAAAATATTAGGGCCGCTAAGGCGATATGTTTTATGTCGTGGACATTTTTAAGTAAAGCCAGTAGAATGAGTGCGTAACATAAGTGAAAAAAACCGTAGTGAACGCTGAAGAAGAGAGCGGAACGACGCTTAGTCTCTTTGCTGGGGGCAACAGGCTTATCCTGCAGGGTAACGCCTTCAGTGGAGAAATCGCGCAGGGACAATATTTTAGTTACCGTAAATAGGCCGATGATCACGCTTTGCCACCAGTAGGTCCAGATTACCGTGGAGAGCGGCCATTGTTCTTTAACGGCCAAGAAGATGACAACGATGTTGGACAGGATAAGCATCCAGGCAGACACATCGGATACTAATCGTTTCAGAATTTTTCCGGCAAGATTATTCTTAATGATCATAACAGATTTTATACTTGATTGCTTAGGCAAAGTCAAGGCGAATTAGTGTTAAATGCATGATGTTATTACGTGGACGGTGCCGTCCTTCGGCCGTGTTGGTAAATAAATAATACAAAAAAATATCAAACCACGAAGCTCACGAAGATCACAAAGGATTACTAT
>CAZIXI010000172.1:1302-7451 GCA_964543115.1 uncultured bacterium | reverse complement strand
TGGGCAAATACAGGATATTGACGGCAACCGATATCGCCGCCCGCGGCATAGATGTTACCGGTATAGCACTGGTAATAAATTACGATATTCCTGAAGACGCGGATAATTACGTGCACCGGATAGGCCGTACCGGACGCGCGGGTCATGTCGGCAAAGCTATTTCCCTGGCCACGCCGGAGCAGGGCAGGGATGTTAAGAATATTGAAAAGCTTATGCGGATGGCCATCCCTGTTCTGGAACATCCGGAATTCCAGCCTGAGCGTTTTGTCCATTCTGGCTCCGGCGGCAGGAGGCAGGGGAAAGGAAAGAACCGCCGTTTTTCCGCTAACCGGGGATTTTCGAAAAGGAATGACAGGAAAGGAAAGGGTCAAAAGAAGTTTTGGAATAAAAACAAAAAAAGCAGGTTTAAAAAATAGAAGATACCTAAATGTTGTATCCGCGAACAAATCGTTAGTTGTTTTCCTCCCCTGATACTGAGAAAGATAAAAATTCCCTTTTGCCAGCCTGATTGTTTCGTCTTAGCTTAACGCAGCCGGTGTTTTTGCTGGTTGTCGGAGAAAATTTGAACAACGTATTTCACTGACTATCCTGTGCTAAAAAAAAGAGCAAGGCCGCTGGTGAATTTCACCAAGACCTTGCTCCCGTTATTTTCAGAGAATTTAACTTACAAAGCTAGAATTATAACTTTGTTACGTTTGTCGCCTGTTTGCCTTTAGGACCGTCTTCGATGTCAAACTCTACATCCTGTCCTTCAGCAAGGGTTCTAAACCCGTCACTCTGAATGGCTTTGTGATGGACAAACACGTCCTCACCGGTATCAGCTGTAATAAAGCCGTAGCCTTTCTTATCGCTGAACCATTTTACTTTTCCTTTTGCCATAACCATTTACCTCCTTTGGTAAATCTGCGGGGAACATAAAAAAAAGCCGCAAGGTCATTAGGATTTCATAACCTTACGGTTAAAATCGCTATTCCCCAAAACATACACCAATTGCATATTTCAAACGTAATTATATGATAGGCCGTGATTTCTGTCAATCAAATAATTAAATATTTCAGTTAATCTTTTCCCCTAAATAGTGTAAAATAAAAGTGCCAGAAGAGATTTTATACGCAGAAAACATTGGCCATAAACCACTTATGCTGTCTGGGCCGGTGGTTCAGGGAGGGGTATTATGAAATCTTTAATTATTATCGTTAGTCTACTGTTTTTACCTGTTCTAGCACTGGCCGGGGAGGGTCCCGGCCGGGATATTGTTTTAGAGAGTAAGGCAGCCGCGCCGCGATATTTCACCCTGGAAAGACAGCCGGGCGGCAAAGATGTTTTAAAAGAGGAGAGTAATGCCTATTCGCTGGCGCATGTACAGTTTTTTGACTATGTTATCGCGGCCCTGGACGCCGTCTATGATAAATACGCGAAAGATTTGGCGGACAGAAAAGTGGGCAGTATCATTGTGGCCTACGAATCCCCGGATAATTTAGCGTTTAGTTTTCTCTCTGATGAGGGCAGGCTGACCAGGGAATTGGATTTCAAGCGCCTGCAGCATGATCTGCCGGTAAGAAGCGCTCTTATCATTTTTGATTTTTTTGAAGCTGACGGTAAAATAGACACAAATATCGTTTCCTTTCTGCAGCTGGCCGATGGCCTCAGTTTGGAAGAAGATGTAGTGCTGGAATATGATATTGAAAAGGGCAGCTGGATCATTAAGGCCTCCGGCTATGTGACCAGGACCAGGTTTTTTGTCACCACCAAAACCAAGGTTCAGCTTTCCACGGAGGTGGCCAAGGAACATCTTGTGGATAAAATAGCCAAAGAATACCGCAAGGAACTGGAGAAGATCGGCGCGGAAGAAATCGTGATCGAGCAGGAACAGGTATAAATAGCAGGCAGTTATCTCGTAATTTTTCGTGAGATAATGGTTAGCAGGATGGCCAGCATCAGGTAGCCGAAAAACACATTGATCATGATCACCAGTTTGGTCAGCGGCGTGAGCAGCACATAGGTGCCGAAACCCAGTGAGGCGAACATATTGATGGAAAAGTAGATGCAGTCGTAAAAAGACGGTGTAACCTCCGTGCCGATTTTAATCAAATCAAACTGCCAGTAGACGGCGGCAAAAAGAATAACAAATAAGAATATTGTCCCAAACCACCTGCCCGGTTTTTCCCCGTAGCCGCTGGAAAGGTTCCAGAAAGAGTACCAGAGGTACAAAAAGAAACTTTTTTTCTCGGCGCGCAGTTTATCCCTCGTGGCGTTCATCATTTTGATGTAAACATCTTCCACTTCCTTGTAGTAGCCGTTCCGGTAAAGGATGGTCTGCAGGTCCGAATAAAGGTTTTCCAGGTAAAGGAAATAGTCATGTCTTTTTAGATACTTTTTCTCGTAGGCCTCTTTAAATATTTCTGCGCTAAGCGTCATATCTTTCTGGTGTTCGGGCAGTTCATAATCATGGGATTTAATATGGGCGATCGCCGCCAGTTTATAATGTTTGGCCGCCTCCACGATTTTCCCTTCGCCTAATTGATAAAATTTTTCCGCGGCTCTTTCGAAGGTCTCCGCCGCCTCGGTAAAGGCCTGTACCCGTTCATAATCCTGCGCCGCCCGGTAGAAGAAACGGCCGGCATTAAGGGGATCATCGCTTTTAGTGTAGAGTTTAGCAAGTTCGGTAAGAAAAAAAGCCGCCTTGTAGAACTGCCCGGCCCTGTTCATCCAGTCAGCGCCCTGTTTAGTGATCAGGCAGGCTTCCTGGATATTTCCTTTTTCCAGGGAGCGGTTGATCTGTTTTTGAAAGAGATCGGTAAGGGCGTTGTAATGCTCTTCCTGGATGTATTTCTGAATTGTTTTTGTGTCAACCATACTCATAACAAATACCTAACAAATTCGTTAAGATTATATTATAATTATACTCTTCGCTTAAACGATTGCCAAGCTAATTTTCTTCTAATACAAGGAGGCGACAGATGACTACGGTGGGAAAATATCTAATTAAACGATTAGAGCAGGTGGGATTAAAGCATATCTTCGGTGTTCCGGGCGATTACGTGCTGGGATTTTTTACTGAATTGGAAAAAAGCAAGCTGAAAGTGGTGTGTAATTGCAATGAACTGAATGCCGGTTATGCGGCCGATGCCTACGCGCGGGTGAATGGGGTGGGGGCGGTTTGTGTTACCTACGGCGTGGGCGGATTGAGCCTGTTAAACGCGGTTTGCGGTTCCTTTGCCGAGCGCCTGCCGGTAATCGTGATCAGCGGCGCCCCGAAAGCAAAAGCACGTTCTGCCCGCCATTTGCTTCATCATACAATCGGGGAATTGGACCTGCAGCGCCGTTCCTATGAACAGATAACCGCGGCCAGTGTGGTGCTGATAAATCCGGAACAGGCCCCGCGGCAGATTGATGAGACGATTAGTGTCTGCCTGCGTCAGCGGCGCCCGGTATATATTGAAATTCCCATAGATATTGTGGACAGTCCCTGCAAAGATCCCGGACCGTTTAAAGTCGATGTATCTATCCCGAGTGTAAAGGAAACCCTGGCGGAGGCGGTGGCGGAAGCGGCGGCCATTCTGAAAAAGGCGAAGAGGCCGGTAATTCTCGCCGGGGTGGAACCCCACCGGTTGGGCATTCGCGCGAATCTCAAACGGTTAGTTGATCATACCGGCTATCCGTTTGTTTCCACACTGCTGGGAAAATCCGTTATCCGGGAGCAGCATCCGCAATTTGCCGGTGTTTACGGCGGTGTGGCCAGCTGGGACAGCGCCCGGAAGCTGGTAGAAAAAGCCGATGTACTCCTGAGCCTGGGAGCGTTGATGACGGATATTGAGCTGGGGGCAAAGACCACCATCATTGATCCGGTGAAAATGATCACCGCGAATTCTAACAATATCAGGATTAAGAACCATGTTTACCATAATGTCAGCCTGAAGGATTTTATTGATGATTTAAAAAAGGCCCTGCCCAAGCGGAGAAAAAGAAAATTCAATCTGCGTTACCCTTACGGCGACCTAAAAGCTGAGTTTAAACCCCGGCCGGCTGCCGCCATTACCTTGCGGCGGTTTTATCAGCGGTTGAACCGTTATCTTGACCGCGATAACATTGTTATTGCCGGGAGCGGGGACTCTATTTTTTCCGCGGCCAATATGCAGCTGCCCCAGGGGATAGATTTTATTGATCAGGCATTTTATTTGTCTATTGGTTTTGCCACTCCGGCAACCCTGGGCGTCAGCCTGGCGGCGGGGGAGAAACGCCCGGTTACCTTTATTGGTGACGGTGCCTTTCAGATGACCGCCCAGGAAATATCAACCATTATCAGAGAAAAGCTAAATCCCATCGTCTTTGTCATGAATAATAACGGGTATTTGATTGAGCGGGTAATGGTGGACGGGGCATTTAATGACCTGCAGCCCTGGCAGTATTGCAAGTTACCGGACATTTTTGGCGGCTACGGTACCCAGGTGAGGACGGAAGGGCAGCTGGAAGAAACACTTGCCTGGGCCAAGAAAAATCCTCAGTCTTTTATCTTAATTGAGGTCATCCTGGACAAATGGGATTGTTCCGCTAATCTGAAAAAGTTGGGGCTAGGTTATAAGAAGTCGCTTAGGTAGTTTGTGGTGATAATTATCTGAGTTCGAAATTTTTAGTTTAGCTAATGTGATTTGCCGCCAATTTTTCTATTTTTTCCTTAAAAATAGCAATCTTTTTCTTAAGTGATTGAACTTCGCTTTTGGATATGATTCCTGAACGTTCATATTCCGTTTTGTTACGAAGCATCCGGCAGCGGTCAAAATAGTCGATACTACCTCCTTCTTCTGGCAACAGAATTCTGCCGGCCGCAAATGAGCTGTGGTGATGAGCTTCACCTCTTGTGCGATAACCGTTGATATATAACACAACTGTTGTCAATAATAGCGCCGCTGAGTAGAGGCTCATGAATTGGCGGTCAGTAGAAAGGGCGGGGATCCCGGCATCGTTTATATCTCTGGCGATTAGCGCAAATAGATCTTCAAGCTGCTTCTTTGTTGGTTTATAAGCAACTAGTTTTTTACTGCTCAATAAATTTTCTAAATTCATTATCAGTTCCTTTCAGATATATTTTATTGCATTTTAAAACATCCATTACAAATCCCGCTTTTTCCTTTATTTTATCCCGAAAGTCTTTCTTGTCGTAAACAATATAGTTAATTGTCCTCGCAAAGTCCTTTTCCAGGATCTTAATTATTTCATGTAATTGATATGCCTCAACCTCGCCGATAATAAACAGGTCTATATCGCTCTTTTCCAGCAAATCGTTTTGTGCGCCTGACCCGTAAATGAATGCCAGAAGAACATTCTTATTAGATAAGAGGAGCGAAAGGTTCTCTCTAAGGAAGGTGCCCTTTAATATGAGTTTGCCCAATTCTTCTAATAGCGGGAACTTCCTGTTGATAAAATAATAAACACGGTTACCGTCTTTTTCTTTTTCCAGAAAGCCTATTTCTAACAGGTTTTTTATTTCAAGTTGGAGGGGCCGGATATTGATATTGAGTAACCTTTCCAATTGCCGTTGATAATATTTATTCTCTTTGTGGCTTAAAAATATCTGCAGTAATTTTAATCGCGCTTTGGATGTAAAAATTTTTTCTAACATATCTACCTCATTATCCTAATCCTATGCCTTCTTTTATAAGTCAATTGTATAATAAATTAAGTCGAAATGCAAGAAAAAAGTAATATTGATTTCATTCAGAATAATATCAAACATAGTTTAACTTAATATTAATACCTCCCTCTGTATATTAATTAAACATCTCATATTTGCCTATCTCTTGAAATGTCAATGACTTATACAATCAGGTAGTTTTTCACTCTTTTGATGTCTTAATACTATACATATCAGTGTCTAAAAACAGGGCCCCAAAATCAACGTAAGCCTTTACACGCAAAAATGATACGGATTTCAACCCCCTCTGGCATATTAATTGCTGGTACTATGGTGTAAACAGCTGATAACTCCAACAAAAATTAATTTCCGGGGAGGGGTTGACAGTGGCCAGACTGCGTGTTATATATTCTATAGAGAGGCACATTCGTGACGACTTCGTAAAGGGTAAACCCGTCGTGAGGCGGGGGCACAAAGCATACGGACCCGACACAACCAAGGGTGGCCGAGCTGCCGA
>CAZIXI010000172.1:0-1292 GCA_964543115.1 uncultured bacterium | reverse complement strand
GAAGATTTGCAAGCAATCTTAAGCAGCTCGGCTTTTTTATTTGCGCTTGCAAATGACGCGAATATTGGGGGGGCAAATGGGTTATTGGCATAAGACACCATCTTTGTGTCGTTTGATAATGGTGCGCACGTTGTGCGCGCTCTGCAGTATAACTTTACTTTATAGTAATGTTTACGCTTCTGGCCTAGATGGCATCATGCAGGCCAGGGCAATCTCCTACCGCAATCGTTTGGCCATCCTGGAAGCAAATCAGATCTTCGATCCGCTCAGCGGCAAACTCATCGAAAAACCCCGGGCCCGCTACGGCTTTCAGAAGCAGCCGGGTAAAGGGAGCGTGGACCCTACCAGTGCGAGTACCCTCAAACAACAAAAGCAGAAGCAGGCCAAAGAACAGTTTTTAATGAGAAAACTCAAAGAAATCGAACGTGCCCGACGCCGGCCAACTAGAAAACCAATCCCCGATCGCACTCCGGAAAAAGAGGCGCGGGATCTTAGCCGCCAGCTGGAGAAGAATCAGGTAAAACGGATGCGGGATATCCGTTTCATGAACGAATACGCAAAGAAGGTAAAAAAGTGGGCCGGCCTCGGTACGAGATATATTGTCAGCAAAGCGAAAAACGGGCTGCGAAACGTAACCTGGTTAAAGGGCGGCGATACGATAGCGCGGCTGACCAAGAGCAAAGACCGTAAAGGCCGGATCACTACCAGTATCACCTTTGGCATGAAGTATGACAAAAAGAGCCAGAAAGACAAGTCTCTGCTCACGGAGTATAAAACATTAGTGGAGAAAATAGTGGATGATAAACCGGTCTGGACCTTAACCACGGTTGATAACGCCGGTTATTACTCTGATCAGGATCAGGATGTGAATAAACGGATGCTCTCCGGGGAAATGAAGAACTATCATGAGAGTACGCTGAGCGTTGAAGCGGCCCGGCAATTTGCCGATTGGGAGAACCTTACCGGCCGTGACCAGCAAACGCTGGTTTATAATTCGATCGCGCCTGATTTTAATAACTACAAGAATACCGATACCTTAATTACCGATACCTGGCACGATAAGATCCTCTACGGCAGTGAGGAAGACGGCACGGCCTATGGGGAGAAAGTATCCGAAGAGATGAAGGTAACAGACACTACCGGGCGGGAGGAAACGATTACCAAAGAGGACATAGAATACGAAGAAATAGATAAGCTGGATTGGGAAAAAGATGAGAAGTCGGAATATGAGCATCATAAACTGCTGAAAGACTGGGAAAAGCCCGATGTTTATAAGATGCAGAAACAGTATC
>CAZIXI010000171.1:0-7526 GCA_964543115.1 uncultured bacterium | reverse complement strand
CCGATCATAATGCTCTTTATTTCTTTTGTTAAATCACCATAAAGCACCCTGGTATCGGCATAGGGATTAGAAAGCCGCTCCTGATCAAATTCCTTTTTCCCCTGACTGGAGAGATCGTTGTAACTCTTCTTTAACCGGGCCACCTCCGCCGCCACTCCCTTTGTTCCCCGCGGGTCATTCTGCTGCCCAAACTCAAGTATCAATTCATACAGCTTCTTTAACTTCATAAACTCCCCTTTCCTTTGATTTTATAATATTTCCTTTTTTGGCCTCTCCGGCAGCTGCTCCCAATAGGCCCTGGTGGAAAAACTAGATTTAGCACCTGCCCCGCCGGGCCAGAGCCATTGATGCACCTTCGGCGTCAGGGCAACCAGATAATTACCGATAAAGGAATTCGAATATACCTCCCGCTGCACAAAGCTTGCCGGCATCAAGGCCAGAAAAACAATAATAATCGCCGCGATAATAAAACCCCGCATACCTCCGGCAATCAAACCACCGATTGTTTCAATGTTACCGCTAAAACTCAATTTCATCACATTCTTTAACCGTTTCCCCAGAAAAACTCCCAGGAACAGCAAGCTGATCCCCAAAACACCAAAAGCCAAATCATCAGCTGCCGGCAGTGAAAGTAAAAGCCTTTTATTAATAAACTGCCCCATGGGCTGATAAAAATGTGTTGCCGCCAGCCAGGCAAAACCAGCGGTAATCAGGGTAATTAATTCCACACTGAATCCCTGTTTTTTACCGGCAATAAACGCCCGGACAAGAAATATAACAATAATAATATCAACCCAATTAATTTTCATTTATGTTCTCCTTCATTCATTATAATATAAGATAGAAATTATGATTAATATATATAGACATAGTTATCTATTATATATATTATTTAGTGCGTAATACTATATCAAAATGGTAAATAATTGCAAGTAAATAATCATATATATCAAAAAAAAGCCCCCTAACTCCAACAGGGAGCAAGGGGGCCTACTATTGACATACTAGACAGATATGCGCAATTCCTCTTCGCTTAAGATAAACCTTTCTTCAGCCTTATCCTCCGTAAAACCACCTAAAACAAGATATATTTCCTTTACAATGGCAGCAACAATCAATCCTTTCTTACCCTGATAGCCAGTAAGTGGAAGCCCATTCACAAATACGGCGATCTTCCCGGCAACCTCCCATCTCGTTTCAAGTGCCAATTCAGGATTTAACAATATTCCCGCCTGCCCAATTAGATCGGACTCGGAAATCACCCGGCCGGCAGCAACCTGCTGAACCAGGGCCTCAATCTGCCTCACCAACAGCATACGTTCACTTGCAGTAAATGACCTGGTTAAATCCTCTATTTCAGTAATTAACAAATCTATTTCCTCATTGCGCTGAATCCTCCTGCTCGGCATTGCCGAAGAACGTTTGCCGAGATCACTTACATCAACGACAAAATCAAAGCCATCTCCCGGCTGATCAGGAGCCTCAAATCTCTCTACCAATCGATCAATCTGTCCACTCCAGCTTGGCTGTTCTGATTGTGTAATCATTGTGCTCAAATCCCTTATTAATCTACCCTCCTCTTCCGGTGACATTCCTCGGCTATCAATAAAATCAGCTAAAGCAGTTAAACTATTTTCTAATTCTTCATCTCCGCTTTCCACCAACTTCGGCCAAAATAATTTCTGCAAATGTTTGGGCAGCATCCTCAGTGCAGTGAGCAGCTCTATCGTTGCATCCACATATCCGCTAACTACCGGTTCTATTTCCCAGGATTTCGGATCACCTTTTATATCAATCAATTTTGCCTTGGCCAATAATCTGTAGGCAACAAAACCATATCCATGATCATCTTCGTTTTCAGAAAGCCCGTGCAGCCAATCAAAAACATTCAGTTTAAGATATTTTTTGCCTATTTCTCCGTCTTTGATTGCCTGTAGCAATTCTTCCAACGCCTCAAAACCAAAATCCGCACCAGCTTTACAACTAATTTCATCTAACATTTCCTTAATCCTCCGGTAATTTTCCCGCGTAACCATACCAAGATCATTAAGTAAATCCACGATTTTGTCTGCATCATCATCCACCCTTACGCTTAATTCAAATGCCAAATCATCATCATTTTTTGTCATCGGTTCGTCAGTATCTTCAGCGGGAAATGCATCGAAACCATCATCATCTGCATCTTCTTCCTCAGATTGCCTAGCACTTTTCCCGCTTAGATCCGAGATTCCACCACTCTGATCTAATGGCGGCCGCTTATCAACATATTCCAGCTGCACCGTAACCTGTTCACCATCACTATTCTCTAAAAGCACCTCACCATCACTTCCCTTCTCCATCACATAATACTTTTCTCCCCAGTACAAAACCTCATCTCCCTCCTCTACTTGTTCATAGGTCAGGTCCTCTATATCAGGAATTTCATCATCATCAACAATAACCGGTGGCTCACCCTGCATATCTCTAACCATATTGACTTCAGGCACTTTAGCAGAAGCAGTATCCTGGCGGCCATCAACAGTAAAATCAAAATCAGCTCCTCTTGGATCATGATCTTTAAATTCCTCTCTTAAATGGTCAATCTGTTCTGCCCAAGCTGACGATGGTGACTGGGTAACCATGGTATTCAATTTCTTACGGACACCAGGCGTCAATGATTCTCCGCGCTGGCTGCTCTGCTTTAACTCTTGCGCCAATATCGTTAACCTCTCAATAATTTCATCCCTTTCCTTGACTTGACCTACCTGTGTGAAAAACTTTACGCCCTGGGTGACCGTAAAAAGCTTTATCTCACTAATCTTCTTGAATAATTCCAATAAAGCTTCAATCTTTGCGTAATCTTCCGGATTCTGGATAAGCGGGCTAAGACTATCCGTCCCCGCCAGTATTAACTTCCTTAACTTGAACATGGAAATCTTATTTTCCCGGGCAAACAGAATCTCATCTTTGTTTAGCAGGCAGAAAGAGAACATGTGATAAGCCAGGACAATCTTTTCTGCCGGCAGCTTTCCAGCGAGACGCTTAAGCAACCTGATAAATGAAGGTATTTTTCCCGGAGGACCGGCATCATCCATAATTGTTTTTCCCGCCTGCTCCAGCACCTTGAAAACATGCTCGCTATAGGCACCGGCCTTCTGGGGAAGACAAGCCAGCAATTCCTTAAAATCATCCAGCTCAGCGTCACCATCGAAATATGGATGAAAATCGGAAAATACGAAAATAGCACTTTTCGCGGCCTTTTTAATTTTTCCAATGATCTCGCCATCGTACCCGCCAAGATTAATGTCTATTGCACGATTAACATCGTACTCCCACTCATCTTGCAGCTCAAACTGTCTTTGCTCATGTAGAGCTAGCTCCTCGATCTCGCTCTCATAATCAGCTGAAGCATCACCATCATAATCATCATAATCTTCATAATCATCAAGATCATCAAAAGGATTATAAGCAAATCCCTGATCATCAGTAGAAGCCATTATTACCGTTACTCGACTCTCAGGATTATCTTCCTCTGCCAACTCAATTCTACCATCCTCCTTTTCGATCACCGTCCAGACCTCGCCATCAGAATAAACCCGGCTGTCCACAGTTACCTGGGCATAAGTCAAATCCGCAAGACTAGGCACATCCTCCTCATCATCTTTCCCAATAATCGCCAGCTCTCCACCGGTGATTTTCTGGTAAATATTCACAATAATATGTCCCAATAACGCACCGCCAACTAACCAGAAACCAAAAGGCGTAACAACTGCCAGCATAACAGACAAAGAACCGATTACTGTTACCCAAAATGCCGGACCGTACTGCTTAACCCTATGTGCCTTAATAAAAATTGCTGCCATAATTATTAGACTAAAAGAAACTATGCCAGCAGCAGCATTAATAGACAGATAACCAATTAACATCCAGCCCAACCAGGCCGGAATACCGCGGAAAACCAGCTCTTCCAGCAAAGGCCCCAGAAAAATCTTGTAGAAAAGCGTATCCCCGATTTTCCATTTACGGAACCAATCCTGCCAGCCAGGAATCAGTGCCTGCGCCTTAGTAGAATCCGCACCCTGCTTGTCATCAACTGCAAGATAATATCCTTCTCCAGTTTGGTCAGGATTTTCAAGTTTTTCTTTTAAGCGATTGATTTGCTGCACCCACTTTGTCCGCGGTGACTGGGTAACAATTGTATTTAAATCTCCCGCCAATTTAGTATGCTCATCCAGCACCAATCTCTTCTCCTCAACAACCTGCAGTAAACCAGCCAAACTATCCTGTAATCCATCATCATTTTTTTGCAGTATTTTTTGCAGAAACAACTTTCGCAATTTTTCAGGCATATCCTCCAGGCAGATCAATAGTTCCACAACCTCGTTCACGTGCTTATATATTGCCTCATCTACCTCAAAGGAAAAAGGGTCATCTTCAATATCAATCTCTCCCGCCTCAGCCAATAACCTATAAGCAATAAAACCATAACCATAATCATTCAGTTCATGCAACCGGCTAAAAACATTCAGATTGAGATACTTCTTGTCTATTTCACCTTCACTAATCGCCTGCAATAACTTTCTTAACTCCCGAAAACCAAAAACCGAACTCTCTTCAGTGGTAATCTGATCTAGCAAGATTTTAATTTCCCGGTAACCTTCCCGTGTAACCAGACCAAAAGCATCGAAAAAATCCACAATATCATAAGCCGCATCTATCACTTCGCCTTCCTCATCTTCACCTATTTCCCCTCTCATCACGCTCCCTTTAATATACAGAACCACTCGTTTACCTAATTCCTCAGCCAACTCAGCATCATCTTTTGTTTGCGGCTCATCTATATCAACATCATCAAATACCTCTAAGTCCCGATTAACTCTATCTTCTTCTTCACCCTGTTCAGATTCTTTTCCGCTCATATCCGAAATCCTGTCACTTTGATCCAGCGGCCGCCGGTCATCTAGAAATTCCAGCTCCACAGTAACCTCATCACCATCACTATTTTCTAAAAGCACTTCACCATCACTTCCCTTTTCCATCACATACCACTGTTCTCCGCGATACCACACAGTGTCTTCTTCCTCCACTTCCTCATAGGTGCGCTCCAGTATATTATAAACGCCTCCCTCATCATCCTCGCCGCTTTCAGCATCATCCCCAATAACTGTCAACGATCTACCACGCACATCCCCGACCATATTAATTTCAGGCATTTTAACAGAATCAGCATCCTGCCGGTCATCAACCGCAAAATCAAAATCTTCTGCATCAGGATCGGGTTTTTTAATTCTTTTTGCTAACTGATTAATCTGACCTAGCCATTTTTTACGCGGTGACTGAGTAATCATTGTATTCAGATTTCTCACCAATGCACTATCCGCATCCAATATTACCCCCTGCTCCTTAACAACTTCAAGCAAGGCAAATAACTCATTTATTAATCCCTCATTACTCCTTTCCAGCAATTCCCGCAGAAATAACTCTTGTAAACCGTCAGGTAAAACATTGAGCCAAACTACTAACTCTGTCCCTTTTATTAAATGTTTTTCAATTTTCTGATCAATTTCCGCAAAACGCGGATCACCAGCAAAATCAATCAATCCCGCCTTGGCCAATAACCTGTAAGCAACATAACCGTAACCTCTATCACGTCCATGCTCAGAAAGCTCATCTAACCAGCCAAAAACATTTAGCTTAACAAACTTCCTCTCTATTTCCCCCGCCTCAATTGCCTGCAACAATTCCCTTAAAGAAGTCAAACAAAATATATTTTTAACAATTCCATGAAACATAAATACAATCTTCCAGTAATTCTCTTTCTTAACCACACCAAGACCAGAGAGTAAAGACAAAATATCCTTAACCGCAGCTACCGCTTCGGATCCTTCGCCTTCAGTCATCTTCGTCCTCGCCAGATGCATATCAACTCCCCTAACCAATTGACGAGTGAAGTCGTCCACCGACAAAGAATTATAATTATTTGCCGGCCTGTCTCCATCAGACATATCAGCCAAAATTTCCTCAAACAGATTAGGCGTAGGTGCCTGCACTCTTTTACCAGTTATATCCCCAAACCCGCCGCTCTGATCCAGCGGCCGCCGGTCATCAACAAACTCTAATCTTACCGTAACCTCGTCACCATAATCATTCTCTAAAAGCACTTCTCCATCCATGCCCTTTTCCATCACATACCACTCTTCGCCGCGGTAGCGAACCCGGCTTTCTTCCTCTACCTCTTCATAGGTCCGGTCCTCTATATCAGGAATTTCATCATCATCACCGCCATAAATCGACAACGACCCGCCGGTAATTTTTTGGTAAATATTAACAGCAATATGCAGGGCAATTACCCAGAAAACAACGGCGTAACCAAAAGAACTGAGAAAGGGTAAAGCAATAAGAACAAGGCTGCCCAGCCAGACAACTATTGGCGGCCAGCGTTCACCCGGTTTATGCCATTCCACAAATTTCAGCCCCAGAATAACTCCCAAGGCGATAATGGCCGTGCCTACGAGATAAGACGGCAGAAAAGAGACCAGCGGCACCAGCAGGAAAAACGGCATTATCCGGAACAACAGCTCTTCAACTATCGGGCCAACAATAATTTCATAAAGAAGTGTTTTCCCGAACCAACCGAATTTTTTCTGCAAACCCGGAATAAGCGCCGCATAAAACTTTGACTCGCCGGTGGTGCGGCCATACAAACCGGCACCCTGCAGCATACTTTCTTCTTCCGTTTCCGTTGTGCCCAGATAAACCCCACGAATAATTTTTTCCAGCATCCGTTTAAGACAGAGCGGCAAAAGCGGCAGCCTATCGCCATCCAGCTGAATTGAATATTCACCGCCGTAAACCTCCGGCACTGCCTCCGTGCCCTGCCCCAAACCAACACCAATAACCTCGGTCTTTACCCGGCCGCCAACAATCCCGTTATTATCCCGTAATTCCGCTAACATCTTCTGCAATGCCTCCTTGTTACCGAATCCGTCAGTAAAAACAATAATATAATGATTTTCATTACCATATTGGCCGGCCTCCGCCAACGCCGCCTCCAACGCCGCTATCTCATCCGTACCACCGCCCTTTCCCATACCAATAGAAGTATACAGATCATTTACTATCCTTTCTTTTTCCTCCAGCGAAGAATAACTTTGGGGCACGGTCATTCCGTTCAGATTACGCGTCTTGGCCGTATCTTCCTGGTAGCGGAAACGCTTATGCATATGGGTTTGGGTACCAAACCCGCGAATAGAAAAATCCAGCCCCAGGCTCTCCAATACCTCCGCCAGCAATGTCGCGCCCTTAGCCGCGTTATAACCCAGCGACTGCGGCATGCGCTGGTTATCCGCCATACTGGGCGATTGATCAATAACAATCGTAAATGAAACATTTTTCTTAGTGGGAATAATCGTCTGGTCATTAAACCGCAGATCACTCAATCCCTTGGCCAGACAATTCATCAGAATCCGCATATTCGGCCGGCCGCGCCGCTGCCGGGAAATCACCTTCGGACGAATCGCGTTAAGGATCACCTCACGCAAATAACC
>CAZIXI010000170.1:6290-7582 GCA_964543115.1 uncultured bacterium | reverse complement strand
CAAAATAAAAATTTATCCTGTCCGAAACCGGCACCTTTACCTCGCTAACCTCTGCCCCCGCCTGTTTCGCTATCCGCGGATACCTGATTATGTTCCAGGCAATATCCGTAATGGTTTTCCCTTCCTTAAAATGAAGCATCTTCACCGATTCATCAGCGTCTTCGGCGGCATAGAGGTGAATCCGGCCGTCGGTTAATTCTTCCACCGACACCTGCGCCAGTGCCTCATAGAGCTTCTTTACCTTATCCGCGTGGTCACCGTGAGTAATATCCCGCACCAGCTGGCCAAGCACCGGCAACATCTCCGCGAAATAAAAATCTATCCTTTCGGCCAACGGCACATTTTCCGCCAGTTCCATTTTTCCCGGATCAGCACCCGGCCTGAGGATATCCTTATGCACAAGCATCTGCCAAGCCAGGGAACTTATTCCGTTACCCGCCGCTTCCCAGTCGGCCAGCAGATCCTTATTGTTTTCCTCATCATCAGTAAACGCTATCCGTAGATAGCCCTTTTTTAGATATTCGCCCCTGCCCGCCAGTTCATGGTATACACCTGAAAGTAGATCCGCTTCCTGATGGCCGATCCTGCCGATAATCTTTCTTACCGCCGGCAGCATCACTCTCCGGTAAAACTCAAATCTCTCCGCATCATTACTGAATGCTATGAATTTAAGTTCATCCTCTTTCTCTTTTATTTGTGCGAACGGTTTACCTTTTTGTTTTAATATGTTCCAGGCCAGGTTGGTCACCGCCTTGCCGAACATATTATACTCCTTCGTCAGGCGCAATTCCCCGGCAGTCAATTTATCCTGATTATCACTGAATTCCTTAAACACATCGATCAGGCCCCCGCGGAAACTGCTGTTTGTTTCTGCCTCTCTCAGCACATTAACCATCTGGGGCAGCAGCCGCTGAAAATAGAATTCCACCCTCTTTTCTTTCGGGGCAAAAACCTCGCTGCCATTCTCAGTCAGCACATTTTCATACTTTTCTATACTCTGGGCCAGCATCATCACCAGTTTGTGGGTAGCAATAACAGTGCCCGGCCAGCTATTTTCATCCCCTTCCTCCCCTGCCGGTAACCCGGGGATCAAATAGGAATTATCATTCGTCAGATTCAGAGGCAATACCCCGTTAATCTTTATAATGTCAGGATGAATAAACAACCGCCTCTTATCCAGCAGCACAGCGTTGGCCCCGTCAATTTCACCGAAGGCCTCTTCCAACAACCCGGCATATTCAGGATGGTTCCTTAACTCTTCGAGCACCAGTTCCACCGTTTCCAGCAGTTTG
>CAZIXI010000170.1:0-6280 GCA_964543115.1 uncultured bacterium | reverse complement strand
AGGCAGCAACATTCTGGTAGGGTTTCTCCTGTGCCGCGTCCGGATCGATATAATTATGCGCCACACTGAACAGGAATCCTCCCACTACTGCCCCGCTCATACTTCCCGCTACCCCATTCAAATTAAAATCAATCGACTCCTGGCCATAATGCAGATTCTCGTAAGTTATTCCGAATACACTGTCCAGCTTTTCCGCTCCCTGAGCAAACATTTCTTTTACCTTAAGAGCGTCCGTATACCATTTATCAACCGAGTTTTGCGCAACCGGGTCCGCGTACCATTCGCTCGCCAAATCAAAATGGGCAATAGTAAAGGCCACATCCAGGACGGAAAAATCTTCTTCATTGCCTTTTTCCCAGGACTGCAGTAGGGGTTGGGCAAATATCGTCATTGCCCGCAGCTTACCGGCAAAGGACTCCTCTTCGCTGAAAAAGTTGATAAATGCCTGCTCATCCCAGGTAGGAGGATAGCCGTAGAGATCATTCAATAACTGAAAATATTCTTTCTTCTGAGCCAGGGGCCTGTCCAGTTCCAGCAGGATCCCCGCCCGCTTTAAATCCTGCAGGTATTCCTCAGCCTTTTGCAGGGGCGTACCAGCATAAGTATCCGGTCCTTCTTCTTTCATCTTGCCATAAATAGGACTGTTCTCTTTATCATAAAAAAGCCGCAGCAACACTTTTTTCGTCCACTCATGCAGCTTTTTCTTTTTTTCATCCACATTACCCTGCCCGTCCAGATATACTCCGATATCCAACTTATCCAGTAGTTCCGAACTACTCAGCATATCGCTGAGGCTGCCGGTAATAATCGCGATATTTTCTTTATCGTTCAGAAACTGGATCGCATATTTCATATCTTGTTCCAACTCGGTAAAAGTGGCGGTATTATTTTCCTCTATATACTCATACGGCGGACTATCACCCATAAAATACTGCGTGACAAAATTGAACACAAAAAAGGCCTCTTCTTCCCACTTCTTCTCGACTGCTGCCGAGGGAGGAGGGAGCGGAGTGTCGGGATCATAGTCATACTGACCCATGAGAAACTCCGTCCCTCCATGGAACAATTCTTTAAACGCGGCATTGTGAATCAATCCCTCCATTAATTCCATCGGCGGTCCCTGAGAATAGAAAATCAGCACCATATCTGCCTCTTCATCCTCCCCCTCCCGTGCTGGCAGTTGATCACGCCTCTCCCAGCACCACGAGCCGAAAGCGAGAATATATATATCCCTCAGATAAGGTTTTTCCTTACTGAAATCCGTGAATATCTTGCCAAATAACTTTTCCTGTCCGCCGACAATATTTGCTGACTTTTCTAGATTTTTAACAAGCACTTCCATCCGCTCCTCACTCCACCCTCCCAACATAACCCAGTCGATTAAATAATCTAACCGGCCGATATGCTCGCTATAAGGATTTCTTAAATTAACATCTTTAAACAAATCCGGCGCCGCCTTTAAAAATCTGTCCATAATCCGAAAATATTTTATCCCGTTATATTCCCTATCCTTATATTTCCCTTCCTTATCCACAATATACTTTGCCCAGAGCAGCCTGTCCTGAATCTCCAGTTTTTTACCGCTTCTTGTCTCCAGGGCCTGGAATTCATCTTCAAACACAACAGCCGCGTACCAGATATCCCTTACCTCTGCTGGAGAATAGCCGTTGGTATTGGCCCAGGCGGCCAATATCGTATCCAGAGTTCCTTCATCTATCCTGGCAACATTCATTCCCTGTGACTGAGCGAATGGCTTCAAAAAGCCTTTTGTTTTTAGATAAGATTCCGCCCGCGCCGGGTCTATCATACTGGAGATACCCCAGTAAATAAGCTGATCCAACTGTTCCGGGTTCTCAATATCCACTGTTATCCTGTTTCCGCCGGCTAGCAGCAGATCAAGCTTCTTTCTTCTCGCCGGCGGCTGCACGCCCCGGGCCAGATCCCTTAGCTGTTTCAGCTCAGCCGCCGCTAGTTCCTTTTTGCTCAACATATTCAATAAATCTTCCTTTACCCTCCCCATTGCCTCAATCATCTGCGGCAAGCTGCGGCCCTTTAATATCCCCTCTCGCTCCACCTGTTCCAGTTCCTCAATAAATCTGGCAATGGTACTATTAACAGGATCAGCTTGTAATTGCAGCAGCAGTTCCTTCTGTTCACGCTCTGTGAACAGGTGCTGGAATAATAGCGCTTTCACCTCAATAAGTTTCTTCAGATAATCTTCCGGTTCTACTTTCTTTTCGACCTTAACCTTCTTGGCAAACCCGGCAAACTTAAACAACAATTCCCTCTCCGCCTTCTTATCCGGATCAAGTTTCTTCCCCAGATACTTCTCAAAATCTGCCTTCAATTTACCTGCCAACAACAAATCTTTTTTCCTTTGTTTCAGATTTCCCTTGCCCAACAACCTGCCCATTTCTTCGGTGAGTAATTCCGCGCCGGCATTCTCAAAGACCAGCAGCGCGGTAATCTCCTTGATGCCGATCGGTCTGCCCAATAATAGTTCCAACTCTGGTTTAAGTTGCTTTATCGCCTTTAACTGCCGGGGCACCCAATTCCTGACCCCCATTTCTTCCGCCGCCTTATCCGCCATTACTATTTTAAGCAAATCTTCATACCACTGTGACAATTGTTTACTTCCCGCTCTTCTATTGTTTTTTAACACCGGCATATTCAACACCTCCAGGATCAGGGCGGAATCCCCTCTCCCGGCAAAAAACTTTCCTAATCTCTTAATAATATCATCCAGATACTTCTGCTCGACTTTCATCCTGGCCAGCATATCCACCAGCAGGCCGGCTTCTCCCTCCGGCCCCTGCCTGTGCCAATCCCGGGAAATAACATTATTCTCCACCAGCCGGTTCGCTGTCTCCTGATACTTTACCAGGTAGTCAGCCAGTGCCGGAAACTCTGCCGGATCAGTCAGCCGGGCCGCACCGGCACCGGCCAGCCACAGATGAATATCCGGATTCTCTAACAGGGCCCGGCCGCTCCTTACTCCAAATACCTCTTGCAGTAAAGGTAAGGACTCTTCAATCTCCTTATATATACCCTGCCACTGTCCGGAAGAAAGTCCCGCTCCCTCTCCGCAGGCATAGGCCAAAACCACCCAGGGACCCCATTGTCCGGTTTTAATATTATCCAGATTAAGCAGATCTATTTTTTCTCCGTATAACCTCTCCAGCAAAGGCTTGAACGCGGGATAAAGTTTTAGCCAGCGGCGGGCAAATTCTTCATCCTTCTCTTTTAAGATTATCCATTGCAGGGCAAGTTCTAAATGATCGATTTTACTCAAATCAAGCCTGCGCACCGTTCCCTCACCCGCCAACCCGTAGGCCTCGGCAATATCCTCGGGAACACCCGTCAGCAGATCCTGGAGTATTCCTCCGCTTTTCAAACCCTTTAAGATCTTTATCCCATATCCCTTCCACTCTCTTGCTAAATCTAAACCGGCCAGATTACTCAGTATCTCTATATTATTAAGGAACTCTTGCCGATTATCCGTCTTAAATCCGCTTTGTTTAAAAACCGCCGCTTCCAGGTTATATTTTCTAATCAATTCCAGGTATTCCCGCATAGCCTTAAGCTGGCTTGCGGCATTCTTTGCCGTAAACCCTTTCGTCTTCACCACCGCCGTGCCCACCGCCCAATAATTAAGGAAGACGATATCCAGATCATTCTGTTGGACCCCAGCGAATTTCTCTCTCAGTTCCTTTACCGAAACACCTAAAAGTGGAGACGCATATTCAATAAAATCATCCAGATTGCGCATGAATAGTTTAAAAGTCTCTTCACTATATTCCTCGTTCTCTATCAATCCATAGTAATGAAGCAGCCGCTCGTAATCCTTACATTCGGTCAGGGAAGATTTTAAAACCAACTCTCTCGCGTAAAGGCTCTCCAAGAGAAGTTTCACTTCCGCCAGCTTCTTCAGTTTCTCCATTCCGGAACCCTGCCTGTTAAGATCAGCATCCCTGGCCAACCCGGCCAGTTCAATAAGCAGAGTCATTTCTTTAGCGTAAGGATTTTTTATCTTCCGCGGATCTATTCCTAAGAGCGTCTTACCGGCACCGCTTTTTCTGATCCTAGCTAAATAATTCAATAATTGCTTAACCTCCGCCGGCTTACAGCCGCCGTAGGTTACCATATTGGAAAAATACACCCAGAGTTTGATATCAGCTTGCGTTCCGGAATCACGAACTGCCGCCGCCGCTGCCGGATTTATTTTTCTGCCCAGAAACTCCTCCATCGCCTCTTTTAACTCTGCCCGGTTATCTATTTCTGCCTTAACCTTATTCACGCCATCCGCTCCCCGGGCAACGGCTGCCATCACCCAATAGCTCAACTGCTCCAGCTCAACCGTATTTCCCAGGTCAAGCCTCTTCTTCCCCAGGTATGCGGCAACCTTAGGATATAGCTTTACCCGGTACCTTAATCTGGCCTTAACCTCTGATTCCGTATACCCGCCCAGAGTACAGGTCCGGACCCAGAACTGCATATCCCAGAGAAGCTGTTTCCTCTCCCAGGCACTAAATCCGCCTTGCTTATCCATCTCCGCGGACACAAACCGCACCAGTCTGTCGATAAGCTCAACTTCCCTGGTCATTGATTGCCCATCTACTCCATAATACTGAAGATAATATACTTTATCCTTACGGGGAGAATAGGGATAGCCCAACTTAGTCAACCGTTCCAACTTCTTCAACAACATCTTTACTTCCGGTTTTACCCCGGCTGTATCCTTAACAACCTGCCCTTCGATCATCGCCTCTAAGGATTCTATTCTCACGTAAATCGTTTTCATCCTGGCTATTTCCAGCTGAATCGCGTTTCTCAATAAACCCAGGGCCTCTTCTCCCTTCTGTATTTCTCCCCGATACTGTTTAAAATATTCGGCCTGTTTTCTCAACTGGCCCTGAACCTTTTCGTAAACCCTGGTCTGCGCCTGCTGAAATTCCAGCAACGCTCCCCTGGCCCGCCGGTGCCAGAGGGCCAAATCAGCCAGCACCGGCCTCAACTTAACTAGCTCACCCCTAACCGCAGTTAATATCTTGGCTGCCTCATCCTTTTTCTCCGTTAGATCTTTCTTTATCTTTTCCAGATCTTCCCACTGCTCCTCTACCTCTTCAATCAACTCTTCCATCTGTTCTATTTTATCCAGGGCCTTTTCCCGCAGTCCCTGCCACTTCTCCAGCTCTTCTTCCCGCAGTCCCTGCTCCTTGATCCACTCCTGTTCATAGGAATCAATAAATAACCCTAATTCCCTGCGGATACCGGTCCAGGCACTCATGATTTCCTCTACTTCCAGTCCCAGCCTTTTAGCGGACTGCATTTCTGTTTCTAATCCCTTAACTTTTTGGATCAGCCTGTCCGCCGCTATCTTTACCGGATCCTGCTTAATAACCCTCCGGCCCGCTTTTTTAGCCGGCACCGCTGCCGCAGCTCGCTTACTGCCGGCAGCGCGCGCACTCTCTTTCCTGCCGGTTTCTTCCCCGGCAGAAGACAATGACAATTGTTGCGATTCTAATTGCAATTGCTCTTCCGCCGCTTCCTTATCACTGTAGAGCTGATTTATAGCGCCCAAGGGCCCTAAACCCAGACTGGCGGTCAATGCCTGTTTGCGCATCTTTTCCAATATCGGTTTCCACTCTTCCGGTACGCCCGTCCAGATTTTCTTACTAATACCCGCCTTCAAGGTAACCTGCGCTCCACCCTCACGGATATAGGAACCCAAGGCACTCACGTTCCAGCTCCCATCCTTCCTGCCGAAACGAAGCATTAAACTGATCGCCTCCAGCGTCTCCAGATCCAGTGTATCCAACTGGGCCAGCCAGCCAAGATTGTATTGCTCGCCAATGTTAACGTTACCGGTAACTCCCGGCGAAAGCCGGTGCGCTACGGCCGCATTGCCGCCCTCCTCCATTTCCAGCCAGCCATAACTTAACTGGAACCCATAGGACTGCCCGGTTTCCAGATACTTCATTATTGCTCCCTGAACCTCCGGGCTGGCTCCGTTCCAACCAGCCTTTATCTCGGCAATCAACTCACTACGCAATATATGATAGCGGGCAAAGGCATAAGCGCCAAAGGTCTTTCGCTGATAAAATTCATACCAGGGCCCGCGTTCAGCCGACCTCGCCTGATCATATTCAACCTCTACTCCCAGTTCCAGTTTTTTACTGACCTGTTTTGCCATTCCCGCGCGCACCCGGTGCAGATAATCAGTCACTCCTTCTCCCTGGTCAATCCCTTCCCGCATCATCAGAGCATATTCAATATAGGT
>CAZIXI010000169.1:0-7603 GCA_964543115.1 uncultured bacterium | reverse complement strand
CGGTACTGGCGGAAGAAGCACTGCGCTCGGCAATTGATGATTTCATGAAAAAGACTAAAAAATAATGCACATTGTATTTCAAATTTTCACCAATACCTGGCACTATACCCAAGAGGCGGCACCCTGGCTGCTTATTGGTTTTTTGTTTGCCGGGCTGCTGAAGGCATTTTTGCCAACCGCTGTTCTACTAAAATATATCGGCGGAAAAAACATTAAATCTATTCTTACCGCTACCGTGATCGGCATTCCTCTGCCCTTATGTTCCTGTGGTGTTATTCCCACCGGCATGGGACTCTACAAACAAGGCGCTTCCCGCGCCTCAACCCTGGCCTTCCTGATCGCCACCCCGGCAACCACTGTTACTACCATTATTATTTCTATCGGTATGCTGGGCTGGCACTTTACCACAGCCGCAGTTATTACCTGCTTTGCCGTTGCCGCCATAACCGGTGTGCTGTCCCTGCGCCTGCTCCCGGAAGCAGACAGACAAAAACCAGCGGCTCCTAAGGACAATCAATGCGCTCATCCCCTGGCCACTGCCCCGGCCTGCCCGCACTGCCGCCGGAACCTAAAAGAAGGCCTAAAAACAACCTTCCGTTTCGGCTTCATTGAGATGGTCAACGACGTTGGTAAATATATCATCCTGGGCCTGTTCCTGGCCGGACTTATTGCCACCGTCTTTCCGCCGACGATTGTTGATAAATATCTGGCCAAAGGCTTTTTACCGCTGATAATTATGGTTTTAGTGGCCACACCAATGTATATCTGTTCTACTGCCTCTATTCCTTTCGTGGCCGCGCTGATTGCCAAGGGCATGCATCCGGCGGCCGGCCTGGTATTTCTGATTGCCGGACCGGCAACTAACGCCTCCACCATAATGGCCATCTGGAAGATTATGGGTAAAAATACCGCCCTGCTTTACCTAACGGCAATAATCTTACTTTCTGTATTCATCGCTTATATCTTCTATCTAACAGGTTGGCTATGCTAAAAACCATCTCTGCCCTAATCGTTTTGGGTTTGGTACTTTACACACAGGTACGTAAATGGCTAAAAAGGTCCTCGTAGCGATGAGCGGCGGGGTAGACTCCTCGGTTACCGCCGCCCTGCTGAAAGAAAAAGGCTATCAGGTAATCGGCATCACCATGCAGCTCATGCCCCGTAATTTCGACTGGGGGGGATGCTGCGGCCTGAGCGGAATAGAAGACGCCAGGAGAGTGGCCCACCAGCTGGATATCCGGCATTATGTGCTTAATTTCCGCCGGGAATTTAAGGAAAAGGTCATCAACGATTTCTGCCGGGAATACTCCCAGGGCCGCACCCCCAATCCCTGCATCCGCTGCAATCAATACATAAAATTTGATCTTCTGCTGCGTAAAGCAGCTGAACTGGATGCCGATTACATCGCTACCGGCCATTATTCCCGGATAGAATATGATAAAACAAAAAATAGATTTCTGTTAAAAAAGGCCCTTGACCGGGCCAAGGATCAGTCATATTTCCTCTACCCGCTAACCCAAAAACAACTAAGCAGGACAATCCTGCCCCTCGGGAAACTAACTAAAGAAAAAGTGCGCCGGCTGGCCAAAAAATACAAGCTGGCAGTTGCCCATAAAGCCGAGAGCCAGGAAATATGTTTTATCCCGGACAATAACTATGCCCGTTTCTTAAGAGATACTCTATCCGTTGCCCCAAAACCGGGTCCGATAATTAACAGTTCCGGAAAACAAATCGGAAAACATACGGGAATCATGAATTACACCATCGGGCAGCGAAAAGGCCTGGGCATCGCCCATGCAAAACCACTATATGTCACTGCCATAATGAAAGAGAGCAATACTATCGTTGCCGGTGAGCGGGATGAGGGGTATGCTGCCGGATTAGAGGCGGAAGGCTTGAACCTTATCGCCGTCAGTTCTTTTACCAAACCGCTTAAGGTAAGGGCCAAAATACGGTATCGGGACGAGGCAACTAAGGCTTTACTTCTGCCCGTGAAAAATGATAAAGTAACGGTCAAATTTCTATCGCCTAAATGGGCGGTCACGCCCGGGCAGGCGGTTGTTTTTTACCGGAGAAATACTGTTCTGGGAGGAGCGACAATATTATGAAAAATGAATTAACGGACAAAATAAACAAACTGAAAAAAGAACGTAAGGCGGTAATTCTCGTTCATAATTACCAGCCCGGGGAGGTGCAGGACATAGCGGATCACCGGGGAGATTCCCTGGAACTGAGCCGCATTGCCAGCCGGACAGACGCCCAGGTGGTTGTTTTCTGCGGTGTTTCATTTATGGCGGAAACCGCCTCTATCCTCTGCCCGGATAAAACCGTGCTCATGCCGGAAATAACCGCCGGCTGTCCGATGGCTGATATGGTCACACCGGCGGAACTGCTCGCCCTGAAAGAAAAACATCCCCAAGCCGCGGTGGTTGCTTATGTTAACACCTCAGCAGAGATTAAGGCACTTGCCGATGTCTGCTGTACTTCCGCTAATTCCATTAAAATAGTTAACTCCCTGCCGCCGGATCAGGAAATAATTTTTGTCCCGGATAAATACCTGGCTGACTATACCATCCGCCAGACAAAGAGGGATAACATTATTCCCTGGAACGGCTACTGCCCTTCCCATGTAAAGATCCTCCCGGAGGATATAGAAAAGCAGAAGAAACTGCATCCAGGAGCCAAGGCCATGGCCCATCCGGAATGCCCTCCGGCAGTACTCGCCCTCTGCGACGCTGTTTGTTCCACTTCCGGCATGCTCAAATTCGCCAAAGAGACAGACGCCCGGGAGATTATTGTCGGCACGGAGGTAGGGATGATCTACCGCCTGCAAAAAGACAACCCGAATAAAATATTTTATCCGGCGGCCGAGCGGGCCCTTTGTCCGACAATGAAAATCAGCACCCTGGAAAAGATCCTCTGGAGCCTGGAGGACATGAAACACGAAGTCCGGGTTTCCGCGGATATCCGCGCCAGGGCAAAAAAGGCCGTTGACCGCATGCTGGCCACTTGACCAGAGCCCTTTGTGGTTTAATTCAGAATATTTTTCAAAAAACAAGCTTGACACCAAAACCTATATAATCTACAATTGAGATTGAGAATCATTCTCAATAACATTTATTCCCATGAAACCTGAAAACGATAAATTTAAACAATTCCTGCAAACACAGGGCCTAAAACTTACCCCTGAACGCCGGGAAATACTATCCGGGGCATTCTCTCTGCACACACATTTTGATGCCGAACGGCTTTACGACACCTTGCGTGAACGGGGCAGCCGTCTTTCCCGGGCAACTGTCTACCGCACCCTGCCCCTGCTGGTTGATTCCGGTCTGATCAGGGAAACACTGCGCTGCGAAGGTAAGTCCAGTTATGAACATACTTACGGCCACGAACACCATGATCACCTGCTTTGCGTTAACTGCGGTAAAATTATTGAATTTTGTGAAGATAATATTAACCGGCTGCGAGATGCCATCTGCCGACAACATGATTTTGAACCCGTAGAATGTCGCTTGGGTATCCGCGGTCTTTGTAAAAAATGCCGAGGTAAAAAATGACTGTTGATCTTACCCGGATGAAACCTGGTGAAACGGGGATTGTAACTGAGATCCAGGGC
This sequence comes from uncultured bacterium, assembly GCA_964543115.1. Lineage (GTDB taxonomy): Bacteria > Auribacterota > CAZIXI01 > CAZIXI01 > CAZIXI01 > CAZIXI01. The sequence continues at coordinate 3,984 of CAZIXI010000169.1, read as the reverse complement.
GGACATGAAGCGGCCCGACGCATCCACAATATGGGCATCAGAGAAGGCGAAAAAATAACCAAGGTGAGCAGCCATTTCTGGCACGGTCCGCAAACCGTGCGCGTCGGCAAAACCCAGATCGCCCTCGGCTTCGGCATGTCCCGGAAGATACTAGTAGAAATAGAGTAAGATTCTTAGCCACGAATTTACACGAATTAATTATAATGATAATTTTCAAGATATCAGTTGTCATTTTCATAGTATGTTGAAAAATTTGTAAAAAAATACCATTATGAAACGTATATTATTGATGGGGAATCCCAATGTTGGGAAGAGCGCGATCTTCAGCCGGCTTACCGGTGCCCGGGTAATTATCTCCAATTATCCCGGAACAACGGTAGAATTCACCCAGGGGCACATGAGATTGGGATCGGAAAAGGTCATGGTAATGGATGCCCCCGGCAGTTATTCCCTGGACCCAACCTCTAAGGCTGAAGAAGTTGCCGTAGAGATGTTAAAAGACGCGGATCTAGTAGTCAATATCATTGACAGCACTAATCTGGAGAGGAACCTTGCCCTCACGCTGGAACTGCTGGAAAAGAATATCCCGGTTATTATCGCCCTCAATATGTGGGACGACACCAAACATAAGGGCATCGAGATAAATGCCGGCAAACTGGCGGAAATACTCAAGGTGCCTATTGTAACCACTTGCGGACTGACCGGAGAAGGCATTAAGGAACTGGTAAAACGAATCCCGGAAGCAAAGACAATCCACAAAACGCCTCTTTTCAATCTGCTGAAACTCCGGCCCGCACATGACAAATGGCAGGAAATAGGTAAAATTATTGCCGAGGTCCAGACAATTCATCACCGTCATCATACATTTCTGGAAATACTCCAGGACCTGAGCATTAAACCGGCTACCGGCCTGCCGCTGGCCATAGCAATTCTTTTCTTCTCCTTTCTTGTCGTGCGCTTTATCGGTGAAGGATTAATCGGTTACGTATTTGAACCGTTGTTTGAAATTTTATACCTGCCGCTGTTAATGAAATTAAGCGCCCTCCTAGGCTCCGGCGGCATAATACATGATATTCTCGTAGGTAAACTCATTGACGGCCAAATAGACTTTGGGCTTTCTTTCGGCCTGCTGTCCACCGGGCTCTTCGTCCCGCTGGCCATGGTACTGCCCTATATTTTCAGTTTTTATCTGGTCTTGGGAATTCTGGAGGATTTTGGCTATCTGCCGCGCCTGGCAGTATTAGTTGACAACTTAATGCACCGCTTGGGGCTTCACGGATACGCCATTGTGCCAATGATTCTCGGCCTGGGCTGTAACGTTCCCGGCGCGCTGTCCACCAGGATCCTGGAAGGAAAACGGGAGAAATTTATTGCCGCCACCTTAATGGCCATCGCCGTTCCCTGCATGGCCCAACTGGCGGTGATCATCGGATTAGTGGGAGAACGCGGCGGCGGTTACCTGGCCATTGTTTTTCTGACACTGCTTATTATCTGGACCGTACTGGGTAAAATACTCAACCGCTTCATCAAGGGTGAGAGCCCGGCACTGATCCTGGAAATCCCCCCCTACCGCATCCCCCAGCCGCTGGCGGTTATCAAAAAACTCTGGCTGCGGGTAGAGGGATTTATCGTTTCCGCTGTTCCCTATGTACTTTTAGGTGTTCTCTTTGTTAATATTCTTTACGCCCTGAAAATAATTGATTTCCTTGCTAAGTTAGTGAGCCCTGTACTCACCGGCCTCTGGGGACTGCCAGCGGAAGCGATTTCCGCCCTGCTGATCGGGTTCCTCAGAAAAGATGTGGCCGTGGGCATGCTGGGGCCATTGAATCTAACCACTAAACAGCTGGTAATCGGCTGCACGATATTGGCTATTTACTTTCCCTGTATTGCCACCTTTGTTGTCATGGTGAAAGAATTAGGAATAAAAGATATGATAAAATCCGGTTTAATCATGATCCTGACAGCTGTTATTGTCGGGACAATACTTAATCTGGGCTTGAGATTCTAAGGAGGTAACAAATGAACCACGATCTAATCATTGTCGGCGGCGGTCCAGCCGGGCTGAGCGCGGCCATTTATACTGCCCGCGCGGGCTGGAACACACTACTGCTGGAAAAAGGCATTCCCGGCGGACTGGTGAACACCACTTACTCCGTAGAGAATTATCCCGGATTTCCGGAAGGCACCTCCGGCATGGAACTAATGGAAAAGTTTAAGCAGCAGGCGGAGAAATTCGGCACACAAATAAAAACCGCTGCGGTAAAGAAAATCACTCCCGCTGCCAACCGGATAAGTATCGAAACCGAAAAAGATAAGCTTACCGCTTCCGCCCTCATCCTGGCCACCGGCACCATTCCCCGGAAACTCGGTGTTCCGGGAGAAAAGGAATTACTGGGTAAGGGCGTCTCCTACTGCGCCACCTGTGACGGCGCGCTTTATCGCGGGAAAGACGTTATTGTAGCCGGCTGCGGTAATTCCGGTGTGGAAGAAGGAACATTTCTCTTAAAATTTGCCGCCAGTGTTACCTTTATTGCCACCTCCCCCTATATCAGGGCTGATAAGCTACTCCAGGACAGGGCAAAGGCTAATCCTAAAACCAAATTCATGGTTAACAAACAAATCCTCTCAATAAACGGGCAGAACAAAATGGAAACAGTAACTTTCAAGGACCGCAGCAGCGGAGAAGAAACAACCATAAAAGCAGAAGGTATATTTATTTATAAGGGAGGAATACCCAGCACAAAATTCCTGCAAGGATTAATCAAGCTTGATAAGGAAGGATATATTATCACGAATCAACGGATGGAAACAGACATCCCCGGCATCTTTGCCGCCGGTGATGTCTGCGCTAAACCCGTGCGCCAGATCGCTACCGCCTGCGGAGAAGGCGTAACCGCCGCCCTGGCCGCGGAAGCATACCTCAGTAGGGGACGACCTCCGTGTCGTCCCGAATAACAGGGCGTGTCGTCCCGAATAACAGGGCGTGTCGTCCCAAATAATTACAATTTGAGGGCGTGGGGCGTTAGATCAACGATCTTTTCTACATCAATCTCAATCAGATACTTGGGTGTAGGCATTTTGGCTTCCGGATGATGCCCCAGGGATCTCTTCCCGCTGGTCACATTCTTAAGGATCCTGTTAGCAAGCCGCTTCACTATCCTGTCCTGCCAGGCCTGAACAATATGTTCGGCCATCTTGTCCTTTTCGACAATCTTCGCCTGCCCCTTCAAGGTATAACCCTCAAAGGCATGTTCATCTATAGCCGTTATGCTTACCGTAGGATTTCTCTTTAGATTCCTGAATGTTTCACCTAAATAAAGATCAAGCAAAAACACCTGCCCACCTTCTTCTATCCCCACTATGCCTTTCGCGGCAATATGGATACTGCCGTCCTCGTCCAGGGAAGAAACAATAACAAAACCCTGCTTCTTGAAAAAACTCAATATCTGCTCAGGTAACTTCTCCATTGTAAAACTCCTATTTCTTCTTCTTTTTAGCCTTCTTCTTTCCTTTTTTTTCAGATGTCAGCCTTCCAATTTCTCCATTGGCTGGCCGCAACAGACCAGTTCACCGCCGCCCACCTTGGTTACTTCCACTTCATTACCGCACAGATTACACTTATACTTTTCACCGACATTTTCTACTGCCATAAAAATCCTCCTATCTAATAAAATCCATATATACCGCCAGCATTATCGCTACAGCGGACAGAGCAAAAATAAATATATAATTTACCGTTTCTTTTCTTGAGCTTAAAGCGCAAAGAATAGCGCTAATCACTCCATAATCTTCTTCGCTCAATTCGCCTTTCCGGTTGATTTTATCCAATAATTTTCCCTGCAGAATAACCTTTGCCCTCGCTCGATTTACCCGGTACTTATAAACAAAAAACACAAAAAAGCCGCCAACACCGATATACCAGGCTATTTTTCCATAATTTGGATGCACTTTTGCCAGAATAGTCACGGCCCGAATAGCAATCGT
>CAZIXI010000168.1:0-7674 GCA_964543115.1 uncultured bacterium | reverse complement strand
AAAGATGGAATAAAGAGTTTGACTTTTTCCCCGGATAACACGAAGTTGGTGTCCAGCGGCAAAAGTACTGTAAAGGTGTGGGACATTAATACTGGTGAATTAAATGAGCTGATAGATCATTTAATGGAACCCTCTTTTGGTGCACATAGTTTGCATCCGCTGACGAGCGAGGCTTCGGATCAAGTGCTTATAAGGATTTCGGCTGACGGGAAAAAAATCATTTCTGCCGGTACAATAGATATGAAGATCAGGGGTTGGGATCCGGATACAGGACAATTAATATCAATAGGTGGAGTTTATGATAAAGGTTTGGGTCGCCTTTATGGAGATTATAGAGCACATAGTGACAGAATAACATGTCTGGAGATAATTGATGAGGAGACAATTGTGAGTGCTGCGGATGATGGGACAATTAAGCTCTGGAAACTGAAAGGCCATAAAGGAAAGCCGCAGAAATTTAAGCATCCTGCTGTTAAGGGAGGGAAAAGGTTCCAGGCACATGCCGGTGCCGTTAAGGAAATTGCCGTTTCCCGTAATGGCCAGATTCTTGTTTCTTATGGAGGTGATCGCTTTCATATATGGGATGTGCGTAGTAGAGAAAGGATAGCTTCTTATCGTTGCCGGAAGCGGTGTCCTTTTGCGGTTTCTCCGGAAGGTGACGTGTTAGTTGTAGGACTTGTTAGTGGCACAATTCGTCTTGTTGATACGAAAACCGGCAAATGTCTGCCGGTTAAGTTTCAGGAAGAAGGCCGGGCAAAAGCGCATCGGGCAAAGATAATTAAGATAAGTTTTACTGCTGATGGGAAACACCTGATTTCCAGTGATGCTACAGGACATATTCGTTTGTGGGACCGGTTTACCGGTAAATTGATGCAGACAATTACTGAAACACCTGATTTAGGAGATTCTACAAGTCAAAACATTTTTCGTGGATATATGTTTTCTTTGTCTACTGCTAGTGCTAGCCTTGTTTCTTGGGGAGATAATCATCTTTTAGATGATGCTACTGTCTGGCGGGCAGGAGAGTCTGTTGAGCCTGTTATTGTTGAAAAAGAACCGGAAGTGTGGCAAACAGAAGAAGAACCTGAAGAAGATTTGTTAACAATGATTATCAGGGTATATTTAGATTATTTGAATGTGCCGGCAGATACAATTCCTGAGCTTATAAAGAGAATTCGCAAAAAACTCAGTCAACAACCAGCTGGAAAACAAGATATTGCTGTTCCGCAAAATCTGCGTGCTGCCCTCTGGCGTTTGTTAACCGTTTATCATTCGGAACATGTTGAAGAGGCATTGAACACAATTGACACACAACCGCTGAAAATAAAGCAGCAGCCCTGGTATAGAGAGTTATTAGAAAAGATCAAAGAAGTGCAGACAGATACGGAAGTAAAGAGCAAAATCGCCAAAATCATTAAATCCTTACCACCAGAAGAGAGCGGAGCGCAAAACTTAGCCAGCGCTGTGTAATCTACCATTTATACCTTGACCAGACAGACTTTCCGTAATATTATATTGCTTTCTTATTGAGGTGAAAAATGGCCTTTTTTGGCAAGAAATACTCCACAATCAAAGTAAAGCGTAAAGAGATCCCGGAAGGGCTCTGGACAAAGTGCACTGCCTGCGGGCAACTTATTTATACTAAGGTGGTTGAAGAGAATCTGTATGTCTGTCCCAAGTGTAATTTTCACTTTACCTTGGGCGCGCATGAGCGGATAAAACAGCTGGTTGATAAAGATACGTTTAATGAGGTTAACAATAATCTTACCAGTGACGATCCGCTGGAATTTACCGGCGTGCGCGGTTACAAAGAGAAGCTCAAAGCGGACGAAAAATGTACCGGTTTAAATTCCGCCGCGGTTACTGGCACAGCAAAGCTGGGCGGTAATCCGATTATTTTGGGAGTTACAGATTCCCGGTTCATTATGGGTAGTATGGGTTCGGTGGTAGGAGAGAAGCTGACCCGGGCGGCGGAACTGGCTATTGAGAAGAAGCAGCCGTTAATCATCGTTTCTGGTTCCGGCGGCGGCGCGCGCATGTATGAAGGCTGCCTCAGCCTGATGCAGATGGCCAAGACAAGCAGCGCGGTTGCCCGCTTAAATGAAGAAGGAATCTTATTTATTTCTGTTTTAACTAATCCCACCATGGCCGGGGTATTGGCCAGTTTTGCCTCTCTAGGTGATGTGCTGATTGCCGAACCCGGAGCGCTGATCGGTTTTACCGGCCCGCGGGTCATTAAACAAACCATTAAACAGGAACTTCCCAAAGGTTTCCAGCGTCCGGAATTCCTGCAGGACCATGGCTTGGTGGATATGATTGTTCACCGCAAAGAGCTTCGTCCCACACTGATTACACTTCTGAAAAACTTGACCAGGAAATGAACAGCTATTCTGAGTTCCTCAAGAACCTGGACCAGCGCTCGCAATTCGGCATCAAACTTGGCCTCCAGAACATAACACAATTGCTGCAAAAACTTTCCCATCCGCAGTCAAAATATGATTGTATCCATATTGCCGGCACAAACGGCAAAGGATCAGTGGCCGCCATGTTAAGCGCTGTGCTTACAGCGGCGGGCTTGAAAGTGGGTTTGTATACCTCACCGCATTTGGTTAGTGTGCGGGAACGGATTAGGGTAGGGGAAAGAGAAATTACAGAGGGAGAAATACTTACCGTTGCCCGTAAGGTAATTGCCTTTGCGCGGGCAGAGACAACCTATTTTGAGTTACTTACCGCCATTGCCCTGGAATTTTTCTGGCAGCAGCAAGTTGATTTTGCCATATTAGAAACCGGTATGGGCGGACGGTTGGACGCCACCAATGCTTGTCCGGCCGGGATTGCGGTAATTACGAATATTTCTCTGGAACACGAAAAGTATCTGGGAAAAACCATTTCTCAGATAGCCGCAGAGAAAGCGGCGATTATTAAACAGGGCGCTAAAATAGTATCCGGAGTATTAAATCCGAAAGCGGCGGAGGTGATTTCTAAGGCTGCAGTGGAGAAGGGAGCGGAATTAAATCAGTTGGGAAAAGAATTTTCCTATGGTGTCAGTAAGCGGAGTCTATCCGGACAGGAAATCCAGGTTAAGACCGCAAAACGAAACTATGATAAATTAGGGCTTAATTTGTTAGGCAACCATCAGGCGGCAAATTGTGCCCTGGCCGTAAAGGTGTTAGAGCTTTTGCTGGACAGAGGCTATAGTATTCCGTTAGAATCACTTTATCAGGGATTAAACAAAGTTAATTGGCCCGGCCGGTTTGAAGTAATTAGCCGTGATCCGTTAATGATTATTGACGGCGCGCATAATCCGGCAGGTTGTCAGGTGTTGAAAGAAACAATAGAAAAGTATTTAACCGGTAAAAAGATAATACTGATTTTTGGTGTACTCAAAGACAAAAACTTTAAGGAAATGGCAAAGGTGCTTTTTCCTTCGGCCGAACATATTTTTGCCGTTACCCCTAATGACCAAAGAGGACTGGCCGCTGGTGAGCTGGCAGACGGAGAAGCGGTGGTTATCGAAAAAGTAGAAGAGGCCCTTAGCCGGGCCCGGGGAATAGCGGATAAAGATTCGGCGATAATTATTGCCGGATCGTTATATCTAGCCGGAGAAGTATTACAATGCGGATAATTATATTTAATGCCAAGATAATACAGAAAGATATCATTATCCCGGCGGGTTATTTAGTTGTCGAAGATGGTTTAATAGTCAGCATCGCCGCCGGTAAGCCGCAAGAGGAGATTGGCAGTGCGGGAACTAAGTGGATAGATGCCCAAGAGGGCTATTTGGTTCCCGGTTTTATTGATTTACATGTTCATGGTGTGGGTAAATGTGATCTTTACCGGGACACAGAAAAAGCGGCAGAGAATTTAGCCGGGGTGCTTGCCACCCAGGGAGTAACGGGTTTTCTGGCCACATTACCAACAGCCCCGTTTAAGAAAATGGTTGAGGCCACAGCTGAATTGGCCGACAAGATTAACAAGGCGGATTACAGCGGGGCACAGATATTAGGTATCAATCTGGAAGGCCCATATTTAAATCCGGAACGATGTGGTGCCCAGCCGGCCCAATATATAAGGAAGCCGGATACCGGTGAGTTGCGGGAACTTCTTGCCGCGGCCCAGGGACAACTCAAAATAGTGACCCTGGCCCCGGAAATCCCGGGAAATCTGGAATTAGCCGCGCTACTCAAAGAAAACGGCGTAATCCCGGCTATTGGCCATACCCTGGCCAATTATGAAGAGACACTGGCGGCGGTGGATAACGGCCTGGAATATGTTACCCATCTGTTTAACGCCATGCCGCCGTTTCATCATCGTGAGCCTGGTGTTGTTGGCGCGGCCTTAAAAAGTGAGGCGGTAACAGTAGAAATCATTGCCGATGGCATACACGTGCATCCGGCAATGATTGAGCTTGTGCTGCGGGAAAAGGACAGGCGGAAAATAGTTATGGTCAGCGATTGCTTAGCCGGATTGGAGCAGGGAGAAGGAGAGATAGAGTTTGCCGGTAAAAAAACGATCAGTAACGGACATATAGCCAGAACAGAGAGCGGAAGCCTGCAGGGCAGTGTTACCCCGCTTAATTTGGCCCTGGCCAATATAATTAAGCATTCCCGTTTAGATTTGACAGAAGCGATAAAATTGGCTACCATTAATCCCGCAACTGTTTTGGGCCTGGCTGAACGTAAAGGAACGCTAGCAGTCGGCAAAGACGCCGACCTAACAATACTAACACAAGATTTCCAGATAATAACGATAAACAAATAACGATAAACGAGGAACGGTTTTTATATGTGCGGAATTATCGGGTATATAGGTAAAAACAAAGCTTTGCCGGTAATAATCAGGGGTCTGGAACGCCTGGAATACCGCGGTTATGATTCTGCCGGCGTAGTTATTGGCGGTAATGGCAAACTGCGCTTAGAGAAAGTCAAAGGCAGAATCGAGACCCTGAAAAAAGAACTAACCCCGGCGTTTGCTGGAGGAACGGTGGGGATAGGTCATACCCGCTGGGCCACCCATGGCGCTCCCTCGCGTGAAAATGCCCATCCGTTCACTGATTGTCAGGGAACGATATGTATTGTTCATAACGGGATAATAGAGAACTATCATAAATTAAAAGAAGACCTCCAGGCCGCCGGCCATGTGTTTACTTCAGAAACGGATTCCGAAGTTATTGTTCATCTGATAGAAGATGCCCTGAAAAAATCTCCGGATTTTATTGCTGCCTGCCGCGAAACATTTAAGAAACTGGAAGGTTCATTTGCCGTGGCGGCGATCAATAAGAAGGCTCCGGACGTGATTGTTGCCGCCCGCTGTAACAGTCCGCTGGTTGTGGGCATTGGTGAAGAGGGGAATTATATTGCCAGTGACGTGCCGGCATTTCTGGCTGGGACAAGAAAGGTTGTCTACCTGGACAACAATGAAATGGTCGTCTTAAACGGAAAAGATATAGCAATAACGGATTTTTCTGGTAAACCCCGGGACTATGAAGTAGCGGAAGTGGAATGGGACCTGGCCACGGTAGAGAAGGGTGGCTACGATAAGTTCATGCTGAAAGAGATTCATGAACAGCCGGAAGCCGTCAGGAAAACATTACTGGGCAGGATTAATCAGGAAAAAGACGGAGTTATTTTTAAGACCCAGGGTTTAGACGCTCAGCGGTTGGCCCAGATGCGCAAACTCTGTATTGTTGCCTGCGGCACCGCGTTTCATGCCGGGATAGTGGGCCGTTACCTGATGGAGTATTTTACAGATATCCCGGTAGAGATAGATATCGCCAGTGAGTTCCGTTACCGCAAACCAAAAATAGACGAGCATACCTTTATCATGAGTGTTTCCCAATCTGGCGAAACTGCCGATACCTTGGCCTGTATCCGGGAAGCCCGGCGGCGCGGCTGTTACTTGCTCAGTATCTGCAACGTTTTAGGTAGCAGTATCGCCCGGGAAAGTGACGCGGTTATTTATACCTGTGCCGGCCCGGAAATAGGTGTAGCCAGTACCAAGGCCTATAGCTGCCAGTTAACAGCGTTTTATTTATTCACAATTTATCTAGCTCAGCTTAAAGGACAGATGACCGCGGATAAGGCCCGGAGCTTGATTAAAGAGCTGGAGGCCGTACCGGATAAGATTGAGGCGGTATTCAGGCAAGAGAAAAAAATCAGGAAATGCGCGGAAAAATATTCCTTTGTTGCCAGTTCGCTTTATCTGGGCCGCGGTTTTAATTATCCAACTGCTTTGGAAGGGGCGCTGAAGAACAAGGAAATATCCTATATCCATGCCGAAGGCTATCCAGCCGGAGAAATGAAACACGGTCCCATATCCCTGATCGATGCCGAACTGCCGGTAATCTGTATTTGTACCCAGGGCGCCTTTTACGAAAAGATGCTCAGTAACATAAAAGAAGTGGAGGCGCGTAATGGACGGATAATCGCTATCGCCACCGAAGGGGATACCCAGGTAGCTGAGATAGCCGAAGAAGTGATATACGTTCCTCCGACCAGTGAGGTACTCAGCCCCATAATTAATATTATTCCCCTCCAGTTATTTGCCTATTACGCCGCCCTGGCCCGGGGCTGTGACATTGATAAACCGCGCAATCTGGCGAAAAGTGTTACTGTAGAGTAGGATTGAATACGGGCTTCACCCGTATTATAAAATGAAAATCATCTATTCTCCTGAATACAATATTGATCTTGGCGGGCATGTTTTTCCCACAGTAAAATATGATGGTGTTTATCAGAGATTAACTGCAGAGAAAGATAATCGCCTTGCTTTTATAGAGCCGGTTTTGCCTGATGATGAATTACTTGCTCTGGCCCATACAGCTGATTATATTCATAAATTAAAAACAGCTAGCTTATCTCCGCAAGAGCTGTGTACGCTTGAGCTTCCCTACTCAAGTGAATTAGTTAATGCCTCCTGGCTTTGTGCCGATGGTACGATCAAGGCCTGCCGCAATGCCCTTGCGGAAGGATGTGCTGTTCATTTGGGAGGCGGATTTCATCATGCCTTTGCCGGGCATGGAGAGGGATTCTGTGTCTTAAACGATATCGCTATCGGCATTCGCGTAATGCAGCAAGAAGAGAAGATAGAGAAGGCCCTGGTTATCGATTGCGATCTACATCAGGGTAACGGTACCGCGGCAATTTTTAAGGATGACCGGTCAGTTTATACATTTTCAATTCACCAAGAAAATAACTATCCCATTCCAAAACAAAAAAGCACCATGGATATTGGTTTGGCGGATGGAACTGGGGATGAAGAGTATTTACTTTATCTGCGCACACATTTGCCGAAAATAATCGAAGAATTCCAGCCGCAGTTAATGGTTTACGTAGCCGGTGCCGATCCTTACGAGAAGGACCAGCTGGGCGGATTGCGGTTAACCATGGCCGGACTGGAACAGCGCGATCAAATAGTTTTTAGTAATGCGAAGAAATATAAAGTGCCTGTTGCTGCTGTTCTGGCCGGCGGTTATGCCGTCAATGTGGAAGATACAATAACCATCCATTATAATTTAGTAAAGAAAGCATTGGAAATATTCGGATAGTTTGCTATGATTTGTCCCAATCGCGACCAAGAACAGAGATCAGTTAATTATAAGACTTTTGCAAAATAGGTAATTTGTGCCGTATTGTCATCCCGCGGCTTGACCGCGGGATCCAGATTTTATTACAT
>CAZIXI010000167.1:0-7695 GCA_964543115.1 uncultured bacterium | reverse complement strand
CATTCCCCGGGCAAAAGAGGGAAACGCGTCTCCTTATTTAAGGTATTGCAGACAAATTCCTGTCTGCACAACTGCCTCTATTGTAACTGTAGAAAAGACCGCGATTGTGACCGCCGCAGATTTAATCCGGAAGAACTGGCCCGCACATTTGTAGATTATTCCAGGCGGGGCAGGGTAAAGGGATTATTCCTCTCTTCCGGGGTTTATCCTTCTCCCAATATTGCCCAGGAAAGAATGCTGGCCACAATTGATATCCTGCGCAATCAATATCATTACACCGGCTTTATTCACGCGGTGATTTTACCGGGAACAGATCCGTCTTATGTTCCGGCGCTGGGTAAATACTGTGACCGGCTGTCACTTAATCTTGAAGTACCCGCTCAAAGATATCTGGAAAAAATCTCACCCACAAAAGAGTTTCAGGCACAACTATGGCGGGGCCTGAATGTCGTTGCCCAATACGCGGATGAACATAGACTTCCGGCCGGTGCTACAACACAGTTAATAGTAGGCGCCGGAAATGAAACTGATGAAGAGATATTGGAATTATCCCACAACCTTTACCGGGACCATAAATTAACCCGGGTTTACTACAGCGGTTTTGAACCGGTCAGCGGAACTCCGTTAGAGGAAGCCCCGCCTTGTCCGCCGCTGCGGGAAGCGCGTTTATATGAGGCGGATTTCCTCCTGCGCCGTTATGGATTTAAACCGCAGGAGCTGGTATTTGACAGGAACGGTAATCTGGATCTCACCAGGAATCCCAAACTGGTCTGGGCGGAAAAACATCGGGAAATGTTCCCGCTAGAAATTACCACTGCCTCTTTTGAAGAACTGATCAGAACCCCGGGAATCGGCGTTATTTGCGCGAAGAGAATAATTTCCCTCAGGAAAAAGACAAGTTTCCGTTTCCTGGAACAAGTACGAAGAATGGGTATGGTAGTTAAACATGCACGAGGATTTATCACCTTGAATGGAAAAAGCTTCCCTAGTAAGCCTCTGGCTAAAACTAAATTATCCGCACAGCAGTTTTTATGGGAAGAACTATAGATAAAACGAGATATTTTCTGGCAAAGAAAATGGGCCGCGCCATTGCCAGCTACAATATGATCCAGCCGGGTGACCGGATCCTGGTAGCGGTATCCGGGGGGAAAGACAGCCTTACCTTATTGACTCTCCTGCAGGAAAGAAAAAAATGGGTCCCGATCAAATATGATCTGCTTGCCGCGCATATCCAGTCTGACTATCATTGTCAGGGATGCCTTCACGCAAAGACGTTAACGGATTTCTTCCGGCAGGGCGGCCATCAATATCAGATAGAAAAAATTAACATAGTTAAAAATCCCGACGGCAGCCGCAATGAAATATCCTGTTTCTGGTGCAGTTGGAACCGGCGCAAGGCGTTGTTTAAACTGGCAGAAGAAAATAAGTGTAATAAACTTGCCCTGGGGCACCATAAAGATGATATTGTGCAAACGGTACTGTTAAATATGTTTTATCAGGCCAACATCAGTACAATGAGTCCGAAGATCAGCATGTTTGAGGGAAAACTGGAAATTATTCGCCCGTTGGCCCATATAGAGGAAAAAGAAATTACAAGCTTCGCCCGGGAATCCGGCTTCCCTTCGCAGCTGTGTAAATGTCCGAACGGAGAAAGATCCCGCCGCCGGCAGATGGGGGAAATCGTTCACTTACTGGAGAAAGACTGCCCAGAGGTAAGAAATAATATTTATAACAGTTTAAACCTGAAAAGGATAAAAAAAGATTACTTAACATAAATGATCTATAAATTATTCCTAATTATCATTCTCTTGCTATTATCGGCATTTTTCTCCGGCTCAGAAACCGCTTTGTTCTCATTGGATGCCCTGACTTTACGCAAACTGGAACGTCAGGGGAAAAATACCAGACATATTAAATTCCTGCTCAGCAACCCCGTTCAATTACTGGCCACGATCCTTATCGGCAACATGCTTGTTAATACTAGTGCCTCTGTCTTGGTTTCCTCAATCGCTATTCAGGCCTTTGGTGATCTCGGGATGGGGATGGCTATCGGTATTATGACCTTGCTGCTACTTCTTTTCGGAGAAATTACCCCAAAAACGCTTGCTCTCGAAAGGGCCGCAACCATTTCTTTTCTTTGCGCCCGGCCGCTTATCTATTTTGCCAAGGTCATTTTTCCCCTGCGCCGGCCGCTGCGCCGGATTACGGACAGTCTTATCCCCGTTTGGACCAAGCCGCAGACTAATGAACCGACAGTCACCGAAGAAGAGCTTAAAACCATCATCGATCTTGGGCAGCGTGAAGGGGTGGTGGCCAAACAAGAACGGGAAATGATCAGAGCGGTACTGGAGTTTACCGATACCGATGTGCGTGAGGTATTAACCCCGCGGGTGGACATTAAGGCGATCTCTATCGACTCTTCCCAGGAACAAGCCCTGCAACTGGCCCGTGAATACAGGCATTCCAAGATCCCCATTTACAAGAACAATCTGGACAAGATTATGGGGGTTATTTACGCGAAAGAACTTTTCCTGCATCCCAAGCGTAAATTTACGGAATTAATCAAGCCGGTTCTCTTTGTGCCAGACACAAAACAAATTGATGAATTGCTGCAGATGTTCGAGCGGCAGAAACTTAAGATTGCCATTGTGGTGGATGAATACGGCGGCACTGACGGCATGGTAACGATGGAGGATTTGCTGGAAGAAATCTTCGGCGAAATATATGATGAGTTTGAAACGCCGGAGAAGCTAATTGAGGATCTGGGCGATAACCGCTACCGGATAGTTGGTAAAATGACGATAAAAGACGTTAACGAGGCCCTGCGGCTGAATCTGCCGGAAGAGGAATATGAGACGATCGCCGGTTTGGTTATGGACCGATTGGGAAAAATTCCTGCCGTTGGGGAAAAAGTTAAAGAAAACAATATTGTTCTAACCGTAGATAAAAGGATCGCCAAAAGAATAACCAGCGTTATTATCGAGGTTGGTAAATGAGCGGAGTGATTGTTTCTATTATATTGGTCTTAATCTTAGAGGCATTCTTTTCCGGTACGGAAACCGCTATGGTTTCTTGTAGCCGGGTCCGGATAAGATCACTGGCGGAGAAGGGCAACACGCGCGCCAAAATTATCTGGAAGATGCTGCAGCAACCGCATCGCTTTTTGGCGACAACGCTATTGGGTACAAATCTCTGTGTGGTTACTGCCTCCGCCCTGGCCACATCCCTCTGTCTTAAGCTGTTTCCCCGCAGCGGTACGGTTATCGCCACCATTATTATGGTGCCCTTAATTCTTATCTTTGGCGAAACGGTTCCCAAGGCCATTTTTCGCGCGCAGGCCAACCGAATCATTTTGGCAATTGCCCCGTTAATCTCATTCTTCCAAAAGATATTGTTCCCGGTTGTGATCGCCGCTGATTTTCTTTCTAATTCCATCGTTAGGGCAATGGGTATTAAGCGAAAAATCCAGCCGGGGTTCTTGAGCAAGGAAGATATCAAAATCATCGTCCAGCAGATTGCCGATGAAGGAGTGCTGGAAGAGGAAGAAGAAGAGACCATCCACCGTGTATTGGATTTTCGCTATCGAAAAGTGGCTGATGTCATGGTGCCGCTGAATAAGGTGGTCAGTGTTAATTACAATAATTCCCGCAAAGAGATCCTGGCCAAAACCAGCCGGCAGGGATTTACCCGTTTTCCTGTTTTCCGGGAAAAAGGTATTGGTGGAGTAGTCAATATCTTTGATTTATTTTATCACGGCGATGACTGGCACAACTACATCCGCCCGCTGAGGCAGACAGAACCGCAGCAACGAATAGACCAGCTCTTTTCCCTGCTGAAACCCAACAAGGAAACCATGGCCGCAGTTGTCAGCAAGGGAAGGCTCATTGGTATAGTAACCATGGAAGATATCATGGAAGAAATCGTTACCCCTTAATTCCGCTTTTCGCTTCTCGTGCTGTAGATAAGATAGAGCTTTTCTAGCAATTGGAGGAGATTTCTCCGCTGAAACAGTATCCCGAGCCCCCTAGTCTAATGAATAAAGAGAGGGTAGGGAATAGTAATAAACTGAGTCAGAATAATAGTAAAAATCACCAGCCGGATAAAGAAAAGGATTACCGCCAGCAGGATTGCCTCCCAGAAATCAATATCAAATATCTTCATGATAACCAGGCACCAGACAACCGCCCTGATTATCCAGGGAATAAGCGGAATAGGGATAAATTTTAGACCAACATCCACCAGCGTTATAATAAAAGTAGCCAGCAGGGCCTGGGGAAAAGGCGCCCAGAAACCCGTTTCCGACCGCCAGCCGGAAATCTTACCAACAAGGAAAATTCCCAAGGTCAGGATAAAGGCGGAGACCAGCCAGATAATGCCATAGAACAAAAGTACTATCGGTAAAATCATAAATACCTCCAATTTTCCCAAGCTTCGCTTGGGACTGCTATTATATGAAAATTTAGCCAGACAGGCAATGTTTTATTAATAGACATAAAAGACTGTCTTATTAGTAGACAAATCTTCTTGCCTGGCTTTTTCGTGAAATATAAGTCATTAATAATGTACCACATATAATATGTGCTGCGCCATTTAAGTCTGGCATGAGAGTTGCTGGATTATCAATTGGCGAAACGAGAGAAAGGAGGGAAGGAATGAAATGGTTAGGAATAATCCTAGCTTTATTCCTTCTAGTGGCAGTTGCCGGCTGTACCAGCACTCAGAAAGGAGCGACAATCGGTGGTTTGGCTGGAGCCGGAATCGGGGCCGGAATAGGTAGTTTGTCTTCACACGCCGGTGCGGGAGCGTTAATCGGCGGTGTCGGCGGTGCCGTTGCCGGAGCCTTGATTGGCAATGCCATGGAAGATTAGGTAATCTTTGGATTTGATTTTTTTCTCACCTTTTTAGGCTACATCCCCTGGATGCGGTAACACAATCTTTTTTTAACTTTCTGCTATAATTTTCCCCTATTTTTGCTAAACTATTCTCTTGATTATGGATAATAAAAGATATGCACAATACCAGGAAGAGTCTATCCGCCGTTATGAGTTTTTCTGCAGGCGCTGCGGTAGGTGCTGCGGGGCAGGCGGCGAGGATCCCTGCCGCAATCTTGTGCGCCAACTGGACGGCAGATATAAGTGTCAATCGTACGAAAACAGGCTGGGTGGGCAAATGACGGTAAAGGGCAATGAATTCAACTGTGTGCCCATCAGAGAGGTGCTTAAATTTAACGATGTGCTGCCGGATTGCGCTTACCGAAAGCCGTAAGGTTGCCGGCATGCCGGCATTTTTCTCTTTACAGTTCTTTGTGATTGTAGTATAGTTAATCTAATTAATGTTTAAGTATAAAAATAGTTAAGGAGATTAAGTATTATGAAGCAGAAAAAGAAATCTTTAGAATCGTTTGCCCAGGAAGTAACCAATTCGTTAATGTTCATAATGCGCGGGGCCTTCCAGCGCCAGACGGATCTTGCCGGTCTGGGTAAGCTTACTTTCCTCCAGGGAATCATCCTGCAATTGCTCAAGCAGTCCGGCGCAATGAAAATGAAAGAGATTGCCAGGATCCTGCACATCAGCCTGCCGGCGGCCACTAACGTAATTAATCGCCTGCATGACCAGAAAATGGTTAAACGGGCGGGAGATCCCGCTGACCGCCGGATTGTTTATATTAAGCTAACGCCAAAGGGGACCAGAAACGCTGATAAAGTGCGCCTGCAAAAGAAAAAAATCATTGCCAATCTCTTCAGCCGGCTGACGGAGAGAGAGAGAATGCAGTACCTCCGGATAATACGAAAACTAAAGAAGGTAATCGATGAAGAAACCTCAGCTAAATAGGATAATTATCTTATTAATAATTATAAGCAGCAGTCTGGCCCGGGCCCAGACAGTAGAGCGGATAGGGAAGGCTGCTACAATGGAGATCTCCCTTGCTGACGTATCGCGCCTGGCCCTGGAAAATTCCCTGGATGTCCAGATTGCCAAATATGACGCCTACATCAAACGGACATATCTGGGCAGGGCAAAATCAATCTTTGATACCTTTCTTAGAGCCAACATCGACTACCTGAAAGACGAAAAGAAACCGCAAACCACGCTCCTGGGAGATAAAAACGTTATTAACAATTACCAGGCAGCCGTCGGCAAAAAACTACCTCTGGGTACGGACCTGGAGCTAAAGTTAGGCAATAAGCGGCAGTACTCTAATTCGCCGTTTGACACTATAAACCCCGCCCATGACGCCGTTGTCGGACTCTCCCTGCGCCAGCCGCTGGGAAAAAACTTCTTCGGCTTGGCTGACCGGGCGACGGTCAAAATAACCAAAATAGATATCGCTAATGCAGAATATACTTCCCTGGACAATGTTGAGCAGGCCCTGGCCAATGTTCAGATAGCCTACTGGAACTACATACTGAAACGCGAAGAGCTGAGCATCAAACAGGATATGCGTAAGAAGGCCCAGCGGTTATATGAAATTTATGATAATAAATACAAAAAAGGCCTGGCGGAGAAGGCCGATCTCCTGGCCGTAGCCGCGAATGTCAGATCAAGGGATAATGATGTGCTGGGGGCCCAGCTGGCCGGGGAAACCGCTAAAAATGATCTGCTTTTCCTGCTAAACGCTGCTGATCTTTCCGTGCAGCTGCAGCCGTTAGAGAGTTTGGCAGTTGATCCCTATGGAGTGGATCTGGCTTCGGCGGTGAATATCGCGATCAGTTCACGCAGGGACTATAAAACAGTAAAGAACATGGTTAAGGCCAATGAAATAGATTTGACCGTTAAAAAGAACGCCCTTTGGCCGGAGATCGATTTGAGCGCCTCTTTTGAGAAGAACGGATTAGATTCCGACTATCAAGAGGCCTGGGATGAAATAGTTTCAGAAGACAATAAGGAAGTATTTGTCGGTCTGGAAGTGAAGTTCCCCCTGGAAAACAGAAAGGCGCGCAGCGAAAAAAAAGAAGCCTCTTTAAGGAAACAGCAGCTCATTTTCATGCTGAAAAGAGTGGAAAGACTGATCCTGCGGGAACTGAATAATACGGTTAATGAAGTGAACACCGTAAAGAATCAGGTAACTCTTTCCGGGATCCTGGTCATGCTGCAGGGGGACAAACTGAAGGAAGAGGAAAAGCGCCAGAAATACGGCCGGTCCAATTCCGATATCCTAATCCGTTTTGAAGAGGACCTCTTAACGGCGCGCCTGCAGGCTGCCTATGACCTTTTCCGTTACCGCGTCAGCCTGATTGATCTGGACCTGGCGCAGAATACACTGTTAGATAAATATTGGGAGGAAGAATTGTGATTTTTGCGCGGTTTTCGGTAAGAAATTCCATGTTTGTTAATTTGATGAGCCTGGTCATTTTGCTGGCCGGCACATTTGCCCTTTTTGATATGCGCAAAGAGGCCTTTCCGCCGGTATCTTTCAACGCCGTCTATGTAACCACCGCTTTTCGCGGCGCCTCCGCCGAAAAGGTGGAAAAACTGGTAACCGTGCCGCTGGAGAGGGAAGTACGGGAAGTAAGTAATATTAAGGAAATCGTTTCCAAATCCACGCAAGGATTATCCACAATTGTAATTGAGATTGATCCGGATGTGGAGGACCTGGAAAAGGTGGTGAATGATATACAGAAGGCGGTTGACCGGGTAACCACCTTACCCGACGGGGTAGAAGACCGGCCGGTGGTGATGGTAGTCAATTCCGCT
>CAZIXI010000166.1:0-7782 GCA_964543115.1 uncultured bacterium | reverse complement strand
TTACCCTTTATGTAGAGTTACTACGCCTGCAAGCAGGCGTTGATAGTGATAAATTATTTGAGGAATTGGATGATATTACTGCTGAAGTAAAAGAAGCTCTGTTTGTTGATCCTCTTGAGCGTAAACTGGATGATCTTAGTAAGAAACTGGGAATTCTTGCTAAGCTTTTTAAACTCAAGCTGACTAACAGCGGTCTCGACTACTACACACAGCACCAGGCGGAATTCCGGGCGGAGGAATTATTGGCCTTGTTGAAAATACAGGCTCCACTTTATAATCTTAAATTGCCGCCAGAGCTGTGTGACGAGAATTTCCTGAAGAAAATAGACAATTGTCTTCTGCCCGCAGGAGAATTTTATCAGCTTGCCTGCCGACGCGACCAAATACTGCTGGAAAATACCCTGGCTAGGATGGATCTACAAGGTAAGGATAAGGCGGTGATGTTAATCGGTGGTTTTCACGCTCAAGGAGTAATAAACCAGCTAACGGAGAAAAAGATTAATTACTTAGTGATTTTGCCTCAGATAACTAAAGAACAGAATGATAATACTTATCTGAAGGTGATGCTGGATAAGCGGCTTACATCTAATAAGGCTTTGTTAGCAACTTACGCTCTTGGTCGACCGGAAGCGGTAGCGAATACACCGCCGGGGCCGATAACTACACTCACCGCGGCTTTAAGGAGGGTGCTCAGTCCGGAGATTGCCGGGACGATTGCGGCGGCTACCAAGCCAGGAACGGTCAGAGAAGCAATTACGGAGTTTGCGATACCGGAAAGACAGCTTCAGGATATGATGGCAGCGATTGAAGAATTAGAAGGGGTAGAAGCAGCTGGTTTAAGGAATACCCTGGAAGATCTACTAGTGACAGCGGGAATTGTGGAAAGAGATCCTGGTCATGTTCGGGAACGACTCGATCGGGCGGAGCAAAGAAACAAGGAGGAAATCGCAGCAGCACCGACAGAGAACACAACTAGATTGCACGAGACCAGGTTGGTGTTGCAGAGAAAAGGGAGAATACTTGATCTGGTAGAGAAGATCGAAGAGGCGATGCGGCTGTTGGAGACACAGTCAGTAATGGACGCGTGGCAAACATATGAAAAGATAATCGGTTTTTATGATGAACTGGAGGCGCTGGTGCCGCTAGAATCACTGGGGCAAAGATTATTATCCCCGCTGCGTTCATTGCAAACAGATATTAAACAAGAGGCAGAGTTATCTGGAGAAACGATGCTGGCCGGCTTGAGGGAGTTATCGGTACTGGCGCAGTTCAAAAGATATGCCTATACAGTTAATTATACTAATTCCGCAAGTAATCTCCTCGATATTATTGATACCGGCAACCCGGCTGAATGCTGGCTGGCAGCAGAGGAATTGTGCCGGATGGGTGTTGCGGTATTGGCGCCGGTTAGGCAACGGCTTGCTGCCGGAACGGAAGATAACGATTTATTAGCGGATATTCTGGAAAATATTATGGTGAGAAGAAAGCTGGAAGTTTTATTTCTGGGTACTCCAGAAGGATTTTCAGAAGCAACAAAAAATAGTCTGGTGTTAACTATGCAAAGTTTACCACGGGTTGCAGCGAATGAGGTTCTGGTTTCTTTTAGGGAAGGATATGGTGCTGGGGCAGTTAGTTTTGAGGCCGGTAGAGTTGTAGAGACCTTGGATAAAATCGCCAAACTAGAGGAGATACCCGTGGAAGAAGTTCCCGCGGAGGTTGCCGTAAGGAGTGAATTGGCGGGATTGGGTGAAGACGGTGTCCGGGTTGTTGCTCAGGCAAAAGGAAATGAGAGCCTGCAGCGGGCTGATGCCAGTGCGACTATAGGGAATTATTTTCCGGGAAGGCCGTATGGTTTATCAGATAGTTCGGCATGGGCTGCTCAGATATTTGGCAGACAACCGGCCAGAAGAACATTTTTCATGCGTGAAACAAAAGAATCTGAAGGAGCCTCTTGGATGATGGGGGTAATGAGAGAGACGATCAGGAAAGGGCTCGGACTGTTTGAAGAGTTTTTGAGTATGAATGCGGAGGCCCTGAAAAAGTTCAGTCCGGAAATGACGGTACAGGAGTTGAGGGAGGTTCTGGGAATAGTAAGTAATATGATCAAAAATTATCAAGAATTTTCAGAAGATGTTGAAGCGCAGGCGATGTTGTTGCGGTTAGAAGAAATTCGACGGGATATTGAAGAGAGCATATCGAAAGAGGGGCTTAATCCTGCTGATAAAATAGAGCGGGTTCCCGGGTTGTATAAAAAGATTAGCTCTATTGAGCATAATCAGGTATTGAGTCAGCAGACACAATTACATGCCCTGATAAACCTGGTGCATCGAAAGGCAATAAGAAAAATATTTGCGAAAGCAGAATCGTTTGCCGGGGAAACGGAAAGAACAATGTCGTTCTCCGGCGGTAATTTTGCTGGTGATATGCAGCACAGAGAAACAAAGTATAACTATGCCAATGTTAGCGAAGAAAGTGCTCTTGAACATCCGTTGCTAGGCAATTTTAGGCGCGGTTTTCTGGATATTGTTAGCAGTAAATTTGCTCCAACAACAGCAAATGTTATTTCATCCGGGGCGATGGCGTTTTTTAACCTGGCAATGACGATCCATTCTTTTGATATTATAGTGAACATGAGGCCGCCCAATGACGGGGGAAGTATTGTTGTCTATTATAAAGAGTCGATGGCTGATAGTTTGGGGGGTAAGGTCAGGTTAAAGTTATTCGGTCGTATTCTTCGGCGGGCTGGGTTTCGAGTGGAACCGAGTCTGCAGGATGGCAGTTTGATCGCGAGGATGGATAATAATGTCAGTACGATTGCTGATCGGGAAAGAGGATTTGATGCAATTCAGCGAGTAGTTAACTTTTCGGCAACGACCAGCAGCTATGCTGAAGGAAGTAAAATAGCCAGTCATCTTTCCAGCCAGAAAGGTTTTCTTGATAATCTGGTAAATAGTCTTGCTGAGGCGATAATGGAAGACAGGATAATCGCTATGGATGAAGTGGTGCCGGAGCTTTTATGGCAGCAGCTTGAGGAGGCCGGGGAGGAGACGGGTGGACTAAATAGTGATGAAATTAAGGAAATAGAGCTGGAAATAGCCAGGGTTAGGTCTCGGAGGTTTGTTGGCAGGGCGAATGATTTATTGTTAAGATTAGGTTTGCCGCTAATTGAAGAAGGAACACTTTTTACGCAAAAGGTATACAACGAATATGTTAAAAGGCCGATTGAAACAGGTATCAAATATGGTTGGTTCATATATGATGACCAGGGCCAGTTGCAGCGGGCGCCGGGGTTTGAAAAGCAGCTGCCCATAGCCTTACTGCTTTCGTTGATTTATAAAGAATCTCCTCAAACTATTACTGAGATGGTTAAAATAAAAAATATCCTGGAAGAGCCAGCGCTACAGGATCAATTCGTATATAAGGTGATTGGTCAGATCAATAACAGTTGGACAGTTAAAGAGGTATCTGTTCCTGTTGTTGGTGGGGCGATTACCTTTTATGTGATTGAAGACCCGCGAGAAGGTGGTCTGCCGCTGTTAGCTACGGCTGTCCGTGGAGATGAGTGTTACACAATTAATCGTTTTAAAACAGCTCAGGAAATCCGGGAGTTATTAAGGCACAATGGTTATGCGATTGCTTCAGCTGATACGGATCCGGACCCGATCGATCCAGAGAATATCCGCGGGACAATTAAAGATGGTCTGGATCCGGAAGAAGTACCGTCACTTGCTCCTCCTGGGATCAAGGGATTAGTGGCTTGTCGTGGAAAAAGTGTGGGTCGGGCGAAATTGAAGCGTGAGGGTTTGCAGCCGCAGGAAGTAGCCGGCAGAGTTTTAATTTGTGATTTTCTGACAGAAGAAGATGATGCCTTAACGCGTAGTTCCGCGGGGATTGTGGCTTTTGACGGGGGTAGTGACGCGCATCCGGCCCTGATCGCGCGGGAGGCGGAGACTCCTTATGTGATTTGTACTGATGGAACACTGAAGGGTAATGACGCGGAGATTGAATATGAGGATTATGAATGGGGTAATGCTTCAACGGAAGGAATGGATATTAAACTGCGGGACAATGTGCGCAAAGAAAAGAGTGTTGTTGAGGATGGGGATCTAGTGATTGTGAATGGGGAATCTGGCGAGATTAAAGTCTATAAAAAAGGTACGGAATATTACCGGCTATTTGAGCTATTACAGGCGATTATTCAAAAGAAAGGAACGGCAGAGGAAGAGGTTCTTTGGGCGGATTTGGTTGCTAATCTCAATAGAGCCATTATCCTTTTGAGTCGATATGATTTTGAGGGGGCAAGAACACTAAGGTTTTTCGCGCAGCTATTATTGGATACTCCGACGGTGCGGTCTGCTGATGATAAGAAATATATTTATGATAGTCTCATGCAGTACCCGGCGATAGAGAAAAGGTTACCGCTGCATCTAAATGCTGTTTTGAATCAGAAGGCCTCTGAAGCGACGATGGCCTTAGGGAAGATGACTGCTGCGGCCTCCAGGGTAAATACTTTTGCTGAAATTCTGTCGATGCAGTCTGAAGCAAAAAGTATCGCTCAGGAATTACGGGAGGCACAATATGTTCTCGGGCAAGAGGTGGATATATTAGCCACACCGTTAAGAAGGAATAGAGACGCTATTGATAAGCGGAGAGGGGAGCTGGAGCAGGATATCAAAAGGAGGATAAGCGAAATTGCTGCTGGCCTTAATATAAACAATGCCCCTGAATTGCTTAGACTGATTGAGATTGCCGAAGAAGAAGCTATTGATATTACAGGGCTAGAACAGCTTAAGCTGCGGGCGGAACAAATAAGAGATGCCGATGTTACAAGTAAGCAGGGGGCACTGGTACTTCCTTTGGCTGCTGTAGGTGCGCACCTGACTGAGCAGGTTGGTCCGAAAGCGGCAAAGCAGGGTGAATTGCAGGGGGCATTGGCTAGCATAACAGCGGAATTGCAGCCTGCTGAAGGAGTGGAAGCCCCTGCGGCGCCACTATTTGTTGTCGCGGAAAGCAGTGACCAGCAGGAAGCAGAGGTGGATACTGGTGCTTTTGACCTGGATAGTTTTTTGGTAGATCTTGTTGAAGAGGAACCGTCAAAAGCTAAAGCTGAGCCAGAAACAGCGGGCACATTAGCCTTGGTCTTAAGTCCGGTTGAGGAAGAAGTAACTGAGGAAGACTCGACCCTGGAAGGCGCATTGGCCGGTTTGCAATTGGAAGGAGGAGCAAAGGCGGAGTATAGAGTACCAGAAGTGGGTGGTGCAGTTACTCGTAATGCTTATGAGCTTTTTATGAGGCAGAAGGTTGATTATAATGGTCACAGGATAACCTTGAAAGAGTTAATCAAGGAGGCGCTAGCTGACGATAGCATAGAATCAAAAGAAGAGTTTCTCCATTTTTATTTTGCGCAAGCAGCAATGCCGGCGGCGGTGAGTCAAGCTATTGCCTCATTGGGCCTTAGCCCAGATGCGTATTACGCGATACGTTCGTCTGCTATTGATGAAGACGGCCAGGAGGCCTCGTTTGCTGGCCAGATGGAAACGTACCTTTACATAAGGGGAGATGAGATAGAAGATTATATCAAACTTGTTTGGGCATCCCTATACACGGACAGGGCGATACGATACCGTAAAGATGCTCCTCAGGAGGATTTGGCGCACGCGGTACTGATTCAGGAGATGGTGCCGGCGGAAAAAGGCGGAGTGATGATGACTTACGTTGATGGAGAGTACGGGGCGATGGCTATCAGCGGCTGTCGGGGACTGCCGGAAGGTTATGTGCAGAGCAAGGTTCCTTCGGATAGGATTCTCGTACGCAAAGATAATGGGACGTTGATTAGGGATAAAACCGTGATTAATAATAAGAAAGACCGGATAGTTGTCTTTGATGCGGAAACTGGCCGGGGAACGAAGGTTGTTAAGGTTGATAATAGAAATTTCAGGGAATCTCCGTTTGTTACCCCGGAGGAAAGAAGAAACCTGTTTATAATTGCCCAGGCGATAGAGAAATTTTATGGTTATCCGCAGGATATAGAATTTGCTATTGTCGGTGGTACTATCTATATTCTTCAGACAAGGCCGGTAACCACAATAAACAAAGTTGTGCGGAAAGCGGAAGTAGCGGCAACACCTGCGCCAGCAGGGGCTGAGATGGACGAGGCGTTGCCAGCATCACAGGTGGAAGAGATCAGGGAAAAGGTACCGGAG
Source organism: uncultured bacterium (assembly GCA_964543115.1). Classification (GTDB taxonomy): domain Bacteria; phylum Auribacterota; class CAZIXI01; order CAZIXI01; family CAZIXI01; genus CAZIXI01. The sequence goes on along the minus strand of CAZIXI010000166.1, from coordinate 1,579 downwards.
GAAGATGATTTTATTCGATTGACTGCGGCGGAACAACTAGAAATGTTAAGGGATATCTGTGGTTGGTATCGAGAACGGACCAAGTTCTATCGCTGGACTGATGCTGCTCGGGATAGTAAAACGGCGATCTCTATCGATTTTTATAGACAATTATATCAAAGTTTTTTACGGTTTAGACAAAAACAATTGGCTGAGCTTGCTGATCAGATAGCGTTAATGCAAAAATCTGGTGAACCAATTATGCTGGCGGAAGTGGAAAAGAGTAAAGAAAGATATGAAATATTGAGCAGAGAAATGGCTGATGGAAAGATATACCTGGCAGGTAGTGATGTGGCCCAGATTTTACTGGGGGTAGCAAAAGATATGACAATTCAAGAAGCCAATATTATTGGTTCTTTTACCCATCCCGATGAAGTTATGTTTATGCTGGAAGATTTGATTTTCAACTTTATGTTAAATCTTGATGGGCAAGAGATGCCCTTTGAGGGTAACAGGGAGAGGACAAGGGTGCTTTATCAAATGATGAAGCGATACGCGGAAAACCCGAAGGCTGATGTCTTAGGTTATGTGGAGAATAATATTTTTCTCAAATGGAACCTGGTTGTTCTCTCGCCGGAAGGAATAGGGGTATACCCCATTGATGCGAGGTCAGAACAAGATCTAGAGACAGGAACCCTGCGTCTGGCCACTAGTCCGGGAAAGATATTGGATCGAGTTGAACTTGATTATAATTTTAAGCTTGCTTATCGCGGTTTTCGGGAAGCAGATACCAGTTGGCATTTTGATGCGGAATCAAGGAAATTAATTGCGCATACTATTCTGCAAATGGATCCAGAGACCCTCTGGTCGGTAATGAGTGGTTTAGCTGGTTATGAGAAAATTAATCTAGGGGAGGGGGCGGAAGTTGGTTTTGCGAACATTATCAATTTTATCCGGCAGGAAATTAGTGTTGAGGCAGCCGACCGGGTTACTGCCCTGAAAAGAGGGGATGGTGTTGAGGTAGCAGGGCCAACATTGAAACGAGTGGGTATGCGTAAAAAGGTCAGGGTTCGTAGTGATACCGTAGATGTTGATCGGAAGATGACGGAAGAGCAGAAGAGGGCGGTAGAGAGGTTGTTGGAGAAAAGGAAGCCGGACAGAAAACTGGTGACCGTTGATAATGACATGGATTATCTATATCTTGAAGTATCCGAAGAAGATTTAGCAGGCGAGCCGGAACTAACCGCTTATTTTGCTGGCATCGCGGGGGCCTGTAATGTGGAATTAGTAGAGGTGGATACGGGAGAGACAACCAGGGTGGTGCTTGTTTTAAGCGATGCCTTTGATAAAGAAAATGCCAGCGAACATGAAGAATACGAGGTTTTTTGTGATGAGGCGATTGCTCAGGATTCTCCTGCCGATTTGCTTGGTTTTAATAAGGATGACGCTGTTCACATCCTGGCCTGGACGTTACAAATAATCATGAATGATTGGCACAAAGCGGCAGACGTTGCCTTTTTAATGCAGCAACTGGAAGATATAGACGAATTAGATAGTCAGAAAGGTAATGTCCTAGAAACAGAAGAAAAAAGGAAAAGGC
>CAZIXI010000165.1:0-7897 GCA_964543115.1 uncultured bacterium | reverse complement strand
ATGCGCATGATTTAAGTGAACTCATAGTAACAGCATTTGCTGATGATAATCCAGGATCAAAACAAGTATATTCAGATCATATCTTAAGAAATTCGTTAGCTTATCTTGTTGCCAGAGCAGCAGGGTTTGAGGTAGAAGACCAGGGGGCTCTGCGGCAAGCGGGTATGGCTGCAGGCGGGGGAAGTGATTTTGAATCTCTGATAAGAGCATTATGTGGTATGGAAACGGCAGGCAATGTTGTTGTAATGGGTGGATCTTTAGAAGATTTATTTACTTTTGGGCAAGAACCTAGGCCTGTCAGTGTAGAAGATTTAATTTTTTCACTACATCTTACTGTATTTAGTGGGCAGGAGCCTAAACGTGATGTTGTCGATTTATTAGCAGAAGAAGCAGATAGGCATGGCTATGGTCGTGAAATAATCTTCCAGGCATTATTAGCATTTGCCGAGCAGAGTGCTGGAGAGCCGCCTTCCTGGGTGAGCATAAAATGGCTTGCCAGCAAAATGGCAGAGATTCAAGATCGTCGTAATGAAGCAAGAGAAGTAGCAACCGCTGTGTGATATGGGTTTTTTTTATATATCTTTACCCCCCCTATGTACTTTCCTCTTTACCTTGTATTATTATCATAATATAATATTAATCTTTAATATATATATACTTAAGGCTTTATCTGTGTGCAGTCTATAACCATTTCTATAATAGCAGTTTATATCCATTCCAATAATAGCAGCCCCGCGAAGCGGGGCAGTCCCCCGATGAAATCGGGTGGTCGTTTTATGCTTCTGGGCAGTGCAGTGTAAGGGTAAGGAGGGCAAGATGATAAAAGAGGCAATAAATAAATTAGTCATCCGGCAGGATCTTTCCCGGGAAGAGACCGAAACTGTAATGACAGAGATCATGCAGGGAGAGGCCACAGCCGCGCAGATTGCCGCTTTTATAACGGCATTAAGGATCAAGGGAGAAACAGTAGAAGAGATTACCGGCGGCGCGGCGGTAATGAGGAAAGTCGTTACCCGGATAAAGACAAAACACCCGTTTTTAGTGGATACCTGCGGTACAGGCGGTGACCGCTCTCATACGTTCAATATTTCCACCGTAGCCGCGTTTATTGCTGCCGGTGCCGGTGTAGCGGTTGCCAAGCATGGGAACCGGTCAGTATCCAGTAAATGCGGCAGTGCGGATCTTTTAAAGGGATTAGGGATAAATATTGAGGCACCGGTAGATGTGGTGGAGCGCTGTCTGAATGAAGTGGGGATTGGTTTTTTATACGCGCCGCTCCTGCACAAGGCGATGAAATACGCCATCGGACCGCGGCGCGAAGTAGGCATCCGCACGGTATTTAATATATTGGGCCCGTTAACCAACCCGGCCGGGGCCCAGGCCCAGGTCTTAGGAGTATATGACGAATCGCTTACCTCAGTGTTGGCCCAGGTATTAGGTAATTTGGGCTCGCGGGAAGCCTGGGTAGTTCATGGTGCGGACGGGCTGGATGAAATTACCACCACAACTGAAACAAAGGTGAGCAGGTGGAAAGACGGAAAAGTTGAAGAATTAACCATAAAGCCGGAAGATTTCGGGCTGACCCGGGCGAAAAAAGATGATCTTATCGGCGGGGATCCGGAGGATAACGTTAAAATCGCCCGGTCGATACTGGCCGGGGAGAAGGGGCCGAAAAGAGATATTGCTGTTTTGAATGCCGCAGTAGCCATTGTTTGCGGACAGCAGGCAAAAGACATTGTGGAAGGCATAAAGATTGCCCAGGAGTCACTGGATTCCGGTAAGGCGCAGGAAAAGTTGGATAGAATGATTGCCGTGACAACAGCGGAGGAAAAGGTTTGATTCTTGACGATATAATTAAACATAAACGAACAGAGGTTGAACAAGCCAGGAAAACCAGGCCGATTAATGATTTGGAAGAGCAGGCAGCAAAACGGCCTGTGCCCAGAGGATTTAAACGGGCCTTAGTGGCCGGCGGAGGTATAAAACTGATTGCTGAGGTTAAAAAGGCCTCTCCTTCCAAAGGAGTAATCAGAGAAGATTTTCAACCGTTAGAACTAGCGCGGAGTTTTGTTCAAGCCGGGGCCAGTGCCATTTCCGTACTGACAGAAAATAAGTTTTTTCAGGGTCACCTGGACTACCTCAGCCGGATAGCGGATATCGTTAAGGTGCCGCTATTGCGTAAGGATTTTGTTGTTGACGAATATCAGCTTGTAGAAACGCGGGCAGCCGGTGCTGACGCGGTACTTTTGTTGGCCAGTGTGCTCTCAGTCGATCAATTACGCTATTTTATAGATTTTAGCCGTTCCTATGGCCTGGACACTCTGGTCGAGGTGCATACGGAAGAGGAACTGGAAAAGGCCTTAGCGGCAGAAGCGGAAATAATCGGGATTAATAACAGGAATCTAAAGACATTTAAGGTAGATATAAAAAATACGGGAAAGATTATTTCCGGAATCCCGGCAGGAAAAGTAATTGTCAGTGAAAGCGGTATATTTACCAGGGAAGACATGGTCTATCTACAGAGTCTGGGTGTACAGGCGGCCTTGATTGGGGAAGCAATCATGCGTGAGCCCCACGTGGAAATGAAGATAAAGGAGCTGCTTCATGGTTAGAGTAAAAATTTGCGGCATTACCAATATTGACGATGCCCTCGCGGCAGTTAATTCAGGGGCAAATGCCCTGGGCTTTCTGTTTGCGCCCAGCCCGCGGCAGTTGGACCCGTGCCAGGCGGAAAAGATAGTAGAGGCCCTACCTCCTTGGATCTCTCCGGTAGGTGTTTTTGTTAACGAAAAGAAAAACAGAATCATTCAGATAGCCAGCCAATGCCGGCTGGACTGGATCCAGCTGCATGGTGAAGAGACCCCGGAATACTGTCATGAGCTGAGGGCAGAGGGCCTGAAACTGGTTAAGGTACTGCGGCCGCGGGAGCCGAAAGATTTGGAGATTATTCCGCAGTTTCCGGCAGCGGCAATCCATCTGGACACCTATAATAAGGAAATTGCCGGCGGTACCGGGGAAGTATTTTCCTGGGATCTGGCCCTGGAAGCAAAAAAATACGCTAAGCCGGTAATTCTGGCCGGGGGTCTTAATCCGGATAATGTTGTTAAGGCGATAAAAAAAGTATTTCCCTATGCCGTGGATGTAAGCAGCGGCGTTGAAAAGAGTCCGGGAAAGAAAGATCCGGAAAAAATGCAAAGATTTATTAAACGGGTCAACGCGATCGTAAGGAGGAAATAAATGCAGCCGGACAAGCGTGGCTATTATGGCGACTTTGGCGGGAAATATGTGCCGGAAACATTAATGAACGCTTTAGCGGAACTGGAAAAAGTCTATCAGCAGGCAGTTAAAGATCCTAAATTTAAAAAAGAGCTTAATTATTATCTGAGGGACTATGTCGGTCGTCCGACTGCTTTATATTACGCGCGCCGGTTAACGGAACATCTTGGCGGTGCCCGGATATACCTTAAACGTGAGGATTTATGTCATACCGGAGCCCACAAAATAAATAATGTGCTGGGCCAGATCCTGCTTACCTGCCGGATGGGAAAAAGAAGGGTTATTGCTGAAACCGGTGCCGGCCAGCACGGGGTGGCTACGGCCACCGGAGCGGCTATGTTTGGCCTGGAATGCGATGTTTATATGGGAGAAGAGGATATTAAACGCCAGGCACTCAATGTTTTCCGGATGAAACTTTTGGGCGCCCGCGTAATTCCGGTAACTGCGGGCAGCCGCACCTTAAAAGACGCGATTAATGAAACATTACGTGATTGGGTGACTAATGTCAGTAGCACTCATTATATACTTGGTTCAGTTGTCGGTCCTCATCCGTATCCGATGATTGTGCGCAATTTCCAGCGTGTGATTGGGGATGAAGCAAAAACGCAGATAAGGAAACAGGCCGGCAGATTACCGGATTTACTATTAGCCTGTGTTGGCGGCGGCAGTAACTCGATGGGATTATTTTATCCGTTTCTCGGCCAGAAAAAAGTGCGGATGATTGGTGTGGAAGCCGGCGGTCTGGGTATTTGGCGCGGGCTGCATGCCGCCAGGTTTGCCGGCGGCAAGTTGGGTGTGTTCCAGGGTTCTAAAAGTTATGTACTGCAGGATGCCGCCGGGCAGATTAAGACCACCCACTCAGTTTCTGCCGGGCTGGATTATGCCGGGATTGGGCCGGAACACAGTTATTTGCGGGACAGTAAACGGGTGGAATATGTGTCTGTTACGGACAAAGAGGCCCTGAAAGGGTTTCAATTACTGAGCCGGGTGGAGGGGATCATACCGGCGATGGAACCGGCGCATGCCATTGCCTATGCCGCGAAGATTATTCCGCGAATGAGGAAAGATAAGGTTGTGATTATTAATCTTAGCGGCCGCGGCGACAAAGACATCGACATTGCCCGCGAGTATTTAGGGTAAATTTGAGATTATATAGTATAGGAAAGTGTATAGCACTTTTAAAAATAAATAGTTAAAACTGAAAAACTTCATAAACGCAGAGTTCGCAGAGAACGCAAAGATAGAATCAAATATTTACTTTCGTCTAGAATCGTTGTCCGTGGAATTAAATAAGTGGTTAATGGATTGCCAAGAAAAATTCTTAAAAATCTCTGCGAAACTTTGCGTGCTCTGCGTTAAAAAACGTAATATTTTTTTGAATATTAAATTTGTAGGCAAGGAGGATAATGAACCGGATAGACGCGAAATTTAAGGAATTAAAAGAAAAGGGCAAGAAGGGATTTATTGCCTATATAACGGCCGGAGATCCTGCTCCGAGTGTTACAGAAAAGCTGGTTCCGGCTTTAGAGAGAAGTGGAGTGGATTTTGTAGAGTTGGGTGTGCCCTTCAGTGATCCCCTGGCTGACGGCCTGACCAATCAGCGGGCAGCGGAACGAGCGCTGGCCAGCGGGGTAACCCTGAAGAAGGTGCTGGAAATAGTTACCCGGATAAGAAGGAGTTCACAGATACCGATTATTTTATTTACCTACCTTAATCCGGTATTCCGTTTTGGCTGGCTTAACTTTGCCAAAGAGGCGTGCCTAGCCGGTGTGGACGGTATCCTGGTGTTGGACCTGCCTCCGGAAGAATCAAAGGATGCCCGCGATATTTTGGCTGTAGAAGGAATTAAAATGATTCATCTTATCGCTCCGACAACTACGAAAGAGCGAATGAAACTTATTTGCCAGCAGGCATCCGGGTTCCTTTATTATGTGTCGCGTACCGGAGTGACTGGAATGCGTAAATCGGTAGAAACAGGCGTTAGACCAATGGTAGCTAAGATCAAACGGCAGACGAAATTGCCGGTAGCGGTAGGATTTGGTATTAGTGATCCGCGGCAGGTCAAAGAGGTGGCCCGTTATGCCGATGCCATAGTCGTGGGCAGCGCGATAGTCAATCAGATAGAGGCTAATCTCGGGAAGGAAAATCTTGTTTCCAGAACAGCGAAATTTATCAGTACCCTGACCAAAGGACTTAGTTAAACGTTTGTGTTTAAATTGGAGATAAAATTGTGAATACCTATGCGGTGATCATGGCCGGCGGCAGTGGGAAGAGATTCTGGCCCCGGAGCAGAAAGAAAAAGCCCAAACAGTTCCTGAACATTATCGGTAAACGCACGATGCTTCAGCAGACAGTAGAGCGTATCCGTCCGTTAATCCCCCGGCAGAATATTATTGTTGTGACCAACAAGGTTCAGGCTCATTTAGTGAAACAGCAGTTGCCGTGGCTGCCGGTAAAAAATATTATTGCCGAACCGCGCTCGCGAAATACCGCGCCCTGTATAGCTGTTGCCGCGAAAAAAATAGCAAAAACCGATCCGGCGGCAGTTATGGTTGTCTTACCGGCGGATCATGTGATAAAGGATCGGGAAAAGTTCTGCCGCACGCTCAAAAAAACAATCGAATTTGCCCGGGACAAGCGGATGCTGGTAACCCTGGGAATTAAGCCGGATTCCCCGCATACCGGTTACGGTTATATTCAGTTGGGCCGCAAACTCTCTTCCGGCATTTATCAGGTAAAACGTTTCACCGAAAAGCCGGATACAAAGGCGGCCAGGCGTTATTTGGTCAGCGGCAATTATCGCTGGAACAGCGGAATGTTCCTCTGGCGGACGGATGTCATTTTAGCGGAGATAGAGAAACATTTACCCAAGCTCCACCGGTTATTAAAAAAATCCAGTTTAACTGAGATATACGACCGGGCGGATGATATTTCTATTGATTACGGAATCATGGAAAAAACACAGCGGGCAGCGGTGCGGGAAGCGGATTTTTGCTGGGATGACGTGGGCAGCTGGGCGGCGCTGCCGACGCATTTGCGGGCCGATAAGCAGGGAAATGTTATTCAGGGGAAATGTATCAGCCGGGAGACAAAAGGGTCAATTATTGTAAATGAATCCGGCCTGACAGCGGTTATGGGAGTAGAAGATCTTATTGTTGTTGTCACAAAAGATGCCGTTTTGGTAAGTTCCAAGGATAAGGCCCAGCAGGTAAAAAAAATGGCTGAAATGGCCGAGGAACGTTTACAATGAGCGAAGAATCAGGGAGGGTGCTGGGATTAGATGTCGGAGACAAAAGGATCGGAGTAGCGATCAGTGATTCTCTCGGGCTTACCGCTCAGGGATTGCCCACCATCAGTTATAACAGCGCGCCGGATGCCGTTAAAGCAATAAAAGAGCTCAGTCAGGACAGACAGGTTAGTGAAATTGTCGTCGGCCTGCCCAGGAGTTTAGACGGGAGTCTGGGCCGGCAGGCAGAGAAGGTGCTTAGTTTCATTGATCTGCTAAAAAATGAAATAATGGATATTCCCGTTAATACCTGGGATGAACGTTTTTCTACTCAGGGAGCCGAACGGATACTTATAGATCACGGGATGAACGCGAAAAAACGCAAAGAGCACATAGACAAATTATCTGCGCAATGGATTTTGCAGGGTTATTTAGAAAAGAAGAGGTTAACCAATGAGGATTAATCAAGCGGAATATCAGCTGGCGCAATTAAGTAATGGCCTGCCGGTGGTTTCCTGTCCGATGCCCGGGATGGAAAGTGTGGCTGTAGGTATTTGGGCCGGAGTTGGCGGACGTTATGAAAAAAAGAAGCATCAGGGTATATCGCATTTTGTGGAGCATTTGCTCTTTAAGGGCAGCCGGAAACGTTCCGGTAAACAGATATCCCGGGCGATAGAGGGAATCGGCGGCCAGCTCAATGCCTATACCTCAGAGGAATTCACCTGCTATTTGGTCAAGGTCCGGGGAAAACATTTACCGTTGGCCCTGGATGTGCTTTGGGATATGATCCTGCACCCATTATTTAAGACTGAAGATATTGATAAGGAAAGGCTGGTAATTAAAGAAGAATTACATATGATTCTCGATCATCCCGGTCATTACGTGCATGAAATAGTGCAGGAGATGATGTGGTCCAAACATCCGCTGGGGCGGATGTTGATCGGAACAGAAAAAAGCCTTGATAGTATCGGACGAAGAGAGATGACAGCTTTTCAGCGGCAGAACTATTCTCCGGCAAATCTGCTGGTAAGTGCCGCCGGCAATTTAGACGTTACGGAATTAATCAGGAAAACAGACGAGCATAACAGGGGGATAACCGGTTGCCGGAAACCTCAGTTCAGTAAATATACCGGGACTCAGCGTAAGCCGGAAATAAAAATGGTCAAACGGCCGATAAACCAGCTTCACATTTGTCTGGGTATGCGCACCATTGCGCGAAACCACCCCGACCGTTATGCCCTTAAACTATTAAGTACGATACTCGGTGAAAACATGAGTTCACGTCTGTTTCAGCGGATCCGGGAAAAACACGGACTGGCCTATGATATCAGTTCTTCCGTAAGTTATTTTCGCGATACCGGCGGCCTGGTTATTTCCGGCGGGATAAAACCGAAG
>CAZIXI010000164.1:0-7909 GCA_964543115.1 uncultured bacterium | reverse complement strand
AAAAATGCTTTGAATATCTTATCTAAATTTTCTTTCGGAATACCACAGCCGGTAACCCGGATATCTATTTCCAGCATTTTACCGCTCATCGCTGTTCTTACTTCCAGCTCCCCGCCCTTTTCCAGCGCCTCAATAGCATTCATAATAAGATTCAGAAACGCCTGCTTCAGGTCACCGGGATTAGCAATTACCGGAGGTAGATTTGCCGCCAAATTTTTCAGCAATTTAATCCCTCTCTTGGTAATCTGGGCAAACGACAGGTTTAACATTTCTTCCAGAAGGGGATTCACCGCTATCTCCCCGGTTTCTTTCTCCCGCGGCCGGTAGAGATCCTTTAACTGCCAGGTAAGGCTTTCCAGCCGCTCGGTTTCCTTAATCGAAGAATCAACAAATTTTTTGGCCATGGTCAGCTTCTTTTCGTCCTCTTCTACCAGCAGATCCTCTTTTAGGATCTTCAGGCCGCGACGAAGATTAACTATCGGCTTATTTAAATCATGATGAATAATTGCCGCCAATTTACCGGTTGCCGACAGGCGCTCACTGCTGATCACATCCTGCTTCAGGGTGCGAATCCTGTTAAGCAAAATGGCCAGCTCCTTATTCCTCGCCTCAAATTCCTCCGCCACATAAGTTAGATCAGCCTCGGAAATCTGCTTTCCTTTCATGTAATCTTCAATGGTCAGGGCATCAATAGTCGGCTTAAACACGCATTTATTTACCGTCCCCTCTTTCTGCGCCCGGGCCAGGGCGGTTTCGGCACAACGGACAAATATCTTAGCTGATTTATAAGGAATATCTTTAATATCCGCGATCCCCGCACGCACAATTATGGTTGAAACAGCGGTAATCTTTTTAGTAATCGTCTTAATGATCCTTTCCGCGTAGGCCTCGGCGCCCTTACCCGGAGTACGATGCAACAAACTGCAGAATTCCGTTTCCCCGTAGCGGGCAATAAAATCCATGCCCCTGGTTCGGCGGGAAAGATTTGCAATCAACCGGCCAACGCTCTTAACAATCTGATCCGCCTTTTCCGGGCTTGTTTCATTAAGTATCTGCTCGTAGTTTTCCAGCTTGAAGATAACCGCAGATAATTTTGTTTTCCCCGTCGCTGTTTTTAACTCATTCTCCAGCTTAAAAATCAGATACCGGCGTGTAGGCAGCCTGGTCAAGGTATCGGTAGTCGCCAATCTTCGAATAACCAGACTCTGCATGAACAACTGAATATAATGTGAAGCGCCGCTGGTCAAATAAATAATCAGTACAACTAGCGGGATGCTAAAAAAATCCCAGTAGATATTTTTGAGAACCAGCAATAGACTGACACCAATAAAAAGTATTAATACAGCCAGCAGCAGCAAGACCCCCTGGCCTATTTTTGTCCGGGAAATCCCCATACTCACCAACAGGGCAGCAACTATCAGCAGAATATTACAGGCTATTGGAGGAATCTCGTAAATAAAATCCAGGTTAAGAAACATTAAGATAGAGTTTGCCAACACACCTACATCCGGCATTCTCCCTAACGGGGTATTGGCTATATTATAAAAAATATCCGCGGTCGGCCCGACTAATAATATTTTGTCCTTAATAACCTCCGGGGCGATTTCCTTATTGATTATCTCGCGAAAAGGAACCACCCGGAGAGAGGAAAGCGGAACAGAATAATTCAGCGGGATAACACCATCCTTGGGCACCTTAACTTTGATCAGCTTTTCTTTACTCCCTAAACCAAGCCAGCCATCTTTTTCAGTTGTTAGATCAGGATCCCCCGTCAAAAAGGCATTTATAACTTTAACATCAAATGAATAATCAATAATATCCAGACTGATATTGTCCCTTTCCAGGACCTGAGTTTTCCGAATAACCAGATCCCTGTCCAGTGGCTTACTGGCAATACCATAACCAAGAGCAGCCCCGCTAAACAGCTCAAAGGGCACAATATATCTACCGTCTTTATCAAAGAAAGAAGCAAGGATAACATTACCGGCATCAGCAAATGCTTCCTTAAGAAAAATATCACTTTGCGGTGCTCCGGGATGTTTACCAATAAAGCCAAGGGTCATCCCAATAACCGCAGGCTCCATTTCATCAAGACTATAAATAAGATTAGCAAAAACATATCTGTCCCAGGGCCAGGTACTGCCCCGCAGTTGATATTCAACATCGTCAATTGCGGCAATAACAATCTGGTCAGTGTACGCGGGCGGCCCGGACAGTTTACATTTAAGGCGGACAAACAGGTCCTGGATCTTCAGGCGGGGAACTGTAAGCAGGCCGACACTATCGGCGAGGAAATAAACAGCCAGGATTATAATGGCAATTACTATCGGCCGGCGGAAATTGACGGCCTTCTGAATAAGAATTCTTCGGTGCATAGTCTATATTTTACCAAAAATCGGAGAAAAATCACTAGTTTTCTGGTTGGGAAGCGGGAATGGGAAGAAGAGGAAGACTAATAGGAAGTATTTACCTGGATTTTATAATCACTTATCTCGCCGGCGGCAAGCCTAATGACCTTAATCTCTAAATTAGGGTCTTTATCAATTAAATCAGAGGGGGGAACAATTGTCTTTTCCGTTTCATCTTCCTGGAAGGTCATCTCACCTGAGCGCAGCTTATAATTAGCGAATTCCATCCCCGCCCGGAGCAAATAAAGGGACTCCTTTCTCTGCACCTCACTATTAACCATTTTATATTGACTGGCAGTAAAAAGGATCAGGGTGCCGGCCAGCATGGAAACAAGAAAAGCTGTCACCATAGCAAAAAGCAAGGCGCCACCGGAAGAATCTTTAAAGTTTATTGAAGAACTTCTCATAATTGCACCTCGGGTACTGTGTAAACACTGGGCGATGCGGTTAAACCCGCCTGAATATAAGCACCTAATTCACCAGACGGGCCGCCATTATCATCCAGGGCAACAACCTGCACCTGCAGGACCGTTCCATCATTAACAGAAGTCTGAAAATAACAATGTCCAACATGGTTAAAAACATCTTGCGGCACATCATCTAGCAAATAAGTCAACTGCTGTTCATTATTATCAAAGACATATTCATTCTTTCTTGTGGGACCGCTGGCAAAATCATAACCATTATAGGTCATAAAGGCTACCCTTCTGGTATCCGCGGTTTTGGAGATCTTGAAATGTGAAGCTGCCAAGATTACATGCTTCTGCATATGCATTAACACAACCTGGGCATTGCGATCAGCGTGAGAACCGGCTTGAACTTCCATACTCAAGTTTAGGGCGCTGAAATAGACACCGCTGAGAAAAAAGATAAACACGGTGGTCACCGCTCCCGCCACAACCAACTCCAGTATGGTCACTCCGCTATTTCCTTTCATCAGGCCTCCCAATTAACAGACACTTTTACCCTTTTGCACTCGCCATTAGTTCCCGGGACTTCTTCTACTAGATAGTTCCAGGTCCCTGATTCCGTCATTTCCAATAACGGAATTTCAGCTAAACCTATTTCTGCGGGACTATGACCGTCAGATCCAATACTTAAAGCGCTTCCAACCTGTTGTTCCGGATAAACCGGTGCTTCGTTCACATACAATCTCAGTTTCTCCATTACCGCCCCCGCCTGATTCACCGCCTGCAGCCGTTGTTTTGCCTCTTTTAACAGGCGCTGATTAGAATGCAGCAGTGAAAATGATCCGGCAATAACAATCCCCAGGATCAGCATGGCCACAATAACCTCTAATAAAGTAAAACCATCATTTTTCATTGTTCACCATTCCTGTTAACAATCGCGCCAATCATCACTGATATACACCTGGATACCACCCGAACCGCCATTTACCGTTCTATTCCAAATAAGATCACCCTCTTTTGGATTGGTCATTGCACTATCGCGCTGGGAATTACTCCAGAATACCGGAATATTGGGAATCGCTAAATCCGCCCGACCCTTAACTTCTAAATCTTTATTTACTGTTGCCTTTTTATTGACCAATAAGTTATTTCCTATCTGTTCATCACCATTGATTTGCACATCACCAATAACTGTTTGATTCCCCATAATAGCCATATCTCCAGCAACCGATCCATTACCAGAAATTTCTAAATCCCCACCGGGATGATGGGTGCCATCAAGCTCCGTATAATCTGTTATCTTAACATGTCCATTAAAATATCCCGCCCACTCACCATCAGCAGCTGTCGTCTCCGCATGAATAGCATTCCACTGAGATTTTGCTTGAACGCCATTTGCTCCCATATAGCCTGTATCAATCTTAATACCATAACTCATTGAATCTTTAATCTCTATTCCTCCCCTTCCTCCATTAATCAGAATAGCCGCACCATTACCGATAGAGGAAGTACACTCAAGCGCATGCATATCCCCCTGAATCCTTGCCCCCGTACCCATACCTCCAGCCACCTCAAGTTTAGCTGTTGGACTATTTGTACCCAGACCAACTTTACCGGCAGATGTAATAGTCATTTGCACAATATCAGCTGTCAGGAACTGAACTGAAGAAACATTATTCTCACTTCCGATCAATAAAGCATTTGCCAATGAACTCGGTGTCCGAGTGCCGGCATCACCCTCCAACATTATAAAGGCGTTAACTGTTCCGCCATCTTGTTGAAGGACTAATTCCGGATTATCATTTTCATTATCATCATCATTATCCGCTGCCAAAGTCAATATTCCATCACCATTATCTCCGCCCGTCACTAGCATCGATTTATACGCCCCATAGGGTGCCGGATAATAAGAAATCAATTCAATTACCTCCTGCGCTTGAGATAACAAAGGAAGCAAAAAAATCACCGCTGAAATCGAAATAAAGAGTAGTTTTTTTCTCATAATTTACCTCCTGTTACCCTACTAGAGAGCAAAGAGTATGCCAAAAGGACCAAAACAGTTAAGTGCTTGCGGTACATGCTGTTTATTGCAGTGATTAACAATATTTATGTAATATTTATTGCTCAAATGTTGAACTATCTTCCTATTTATAGGAAAAAAAGGTATGCAACACACACGAGCAGATTAAGGTTATCTCAGGAATGGTATTGACAAAAACAACGGAAATTAAGTTTTTTTGGCAAGGTTAACAATTTGCAGCAGCCAATCAAAGGCCTGATAGAAATCGGGGAGAGAAAGGTATTCTTCTGTACTATGGGCATTACCCGCGCCAACACCCAGGCCCACACTGGCAATCCCTTGCTTATTAAGCACATTGGCGTCACTACCACCGCCGGATTGAGTGATTTTATAGTCAAGCCTGATTGTTTCCGCGGCCTCTACAGAAAGCACCACCGGCTGGGCATTCTTACGCAGATTATAGGTCTCAAAAGAAAGTTCATGCTGAATGTCTGCCTTACCGCCAAACTCACCGGCTGCCCGTTGAAACTTCTGATTTATTTTTTCCCGCTGCCGGTTAAGTTTAGTTTTATTAAAACTGCGGATCTCACCTTCTAAGGCAACATGTTCAGGAACAATATTCGTGGCCTGTCCCCCACGGATTTTACCTATATTCAGGGTGGTTTCACTATCAATCCTTCCCTGCTTAATAGTACTTATTGCCCGGGCGGCAATAGCGATGGCATTAACACCTTTTTCCGGATCAGCACCGGCATGAGCGGACTTCCCCTGAACATTAACCGCAATATTGTCCCTGCCCGGTGCCCTGGTAACAATAATGCCTGTTCTGTCACAGGCGTCCAAAACAAAAGCAGATTTACTTTCAATTTTGGAAAAACCAAAATTTTTTATTCCGTAAAGTCCGATCTCCTCCGCAACGCTAAATATCATTTCTATTGGCCCGTGCCCAATATTGTTCTTTATTAAATAACGAACTAATTCACACATAAGACAAATACCGGCACGATTATCCGCCCCCAGGATTGTCTGTCCATCACTGCGCACCCGGTCGGCAGTTAAAACTGTTTTTAGATCAGCAGTGGAAGTAATCGTATCCATATGAGCAAGAAAAAGCAGCGGCTTACTGGAAATATTGCCAGGTAATTTAAGGTAAAGATTACCGGCATTGCCGTCTATTTTTCCGGCAGTACTGTCCTCAGTCACGGCAATCCCCAGTTTCTGAAAATAACTAATCAGATAATCTGCAACCTGACGTTCCAGTCTGGAGATTCCATCTATTTTAACGAGGGAGAGAAAAGTATCGAGCAGGCGGGAATTATTGTTCATTTTGCTCTTTTTTTGGATCTGCCCGTTAGCAGCCGGTAAGTATCTTCAAGTGACTGCGGGATCAACCTGGTATCGGTAAATACCGGCATAAAATTAGTATCCCCATCCCAGCGGGGAACAATATGAAAATGGAGGTGCCCGGCGATCCCGGCCCCGGCTGAACGGCCCAGATTCAGGCCGATATTGAATCCATGCGGCTTCATCTTTTTCTGTAATAATTTTTGCGTTTCCGCCACCAGCATGATCAATTCTGTCAGCTCCTTTTTCCGCAGCCGGTCCAGGCGCGAGACATGGCGTTTGGGCGCAACCATTGTATGGCCATTAGTATAAGGATACTTGTTAAGAATAGAAAAACAGGTGGATTTACGACTGATTATCTGGGCCTTGGCATCAGCCCATTTCTCTTTCCGGCAAAATATACAACCGCCTTTCTCGACATTCATAATATACTCCATCCTCCACGGCGTCCACATTCTTTTCATAACGTTACAATCTCCGCATCTATTTTACCTTCTTCCATTTTTAAAATAGCCACCGCATTCACGGAAACAAAGAACTTATCCGTGGCGCTGCCGGGATTGAGGAAGAGCACATCGTTAATTACATCTTTTTCCGGTTGATGAGAATGCCCAAAAACTACTACCTGTGGTTTATCCGCCTGTACCTGTTGCCAGATACGTTTTTTTAAACCCAACGGCGGACCTGAACCATGTATTAACGCTATCCTAACACCATCGGCATTGACAATCTTCTTTACCGGTAACTGCGCACGATTTTCTACAGGATCCATATTACCCAGAACCGCCTCAACCCTGGGCGTTATCTGCCTTAAATCATCCAGCACACTCAAATCCGTCAGATCACCGGCATGCAGAATAAGATCAACTCCCTGAAAGATCTTGAATACCTCCCCCGGGATCCGGTCGGTATTTTTTGGAATATGTGTGTCTGAAATTATCCCGATTTTCATATATTAATTGTTAATTTTCAATTACTAAAGCGGGTGAAGGGAATCGAACCCTCGTCTCAAGCGTGGGAGGCTAGCGCTCTGCCATTGAGCTACACCCGCCTGATCCCCTTATGTCACCTTAATGACAATGTCAGTATGGTGACATAAGAGATTTCAGGTATCTTCCATGACTTTAAGGGAACAGTATTCACCGCACATGGTACAAACATCATCCGGCTGTGGTTTGCGCGATTCATGCATAATTTTTGCTTTGTGCGGGTCAAGCGCCAATTCCAGATGACGGTGCCAATCACGTTTGGCCCGAGCCTTGGAAATATTCAGGTCACGGTCCCTGGCCCCGGGAACTCCCTTTACAATATCCCCGGCATGAGCAGCAATCCTGGTAGCAACTAATCCCTCTTTAACATCTTCTACGGTAGGCAGCCGCAAATGTTCCGCCGGGGTAACATAACACAAAAAGTCCGCTCCTTCTCCAGCTGCTAAAGCCCCGCCAATCGCCGCGGTCAGGTGATCGTAACCCGGAGCAATATCTGTTACTACCGGACCAAGCACATAAAACGGCGCTCCATGACAAAGGTGTTTCTCTAAATTTACATTCTTCCTGACTTGATCCAAAGGCACATGACCGGGTCCTTCAATCATTACCTGCACCCCTTTGTCAAAAGCCCGTTTGGCTAACTTGCCCAGGATCTCCAGTTCCTGGAATTGCGCCTTATCACTGGCATCAGCCAGACAACCCGGACGCAAACCATCACCAAGGCTGAGAACAACATCG